>CAZGQQ010000030.1:0-19227 GCA_964527175.1 uncultured Treponema sp. | reverse complement strand
ATGGGTGTATCTCTTCTTTCATCCAGACTGTAACTGTCGGCCTCGGAGTTTCACCGAATCTGCGTAAACCAAATTACGCTCGCGGGCTATACCGCCGGTGGGGAATTGCACCCCGCCCTGAAGATGTACTGTCAGGAAGAATGGTATGGATTCGGGTATGGTATGTCAAGAGGCGGAATCATCCTTGATCCAGCGGCAAAACGCCTTGAATATTTTCTCGTCAAAACTGACTCCGACGAGCTGTTCGAGCGAAAACAGGGCTTTCTCCGGAGTAAACGCGGATCGGTAGGGACGGTCCGAAGTGAGGGCATCGTATATGTCGGCGATGGAGATGATCATGGCTTCCCAGGGATAATCTCCGCTGTGCTTGGCATAGTATCCCGAGCCGTCCATTTTCTCGTGGTGGTAGCGTATGAGATCGCGTATTTCGCCGAAAAATCCTTTCTCGTTCATGATGTCATAACCGATTTCGGTATGGCGCTTTATTTCTTCATACTCAATGTCGGTAAGACTCGACGGCTTGGTGATGATTGAGTCGCGGATACCGATTTTGCCAATATCATGGAGGATTGCCGCATAGCGAATACGGCGCACCGCTTCCGGTGAAAGCTTGAGGGTACGCGCTATCCCGACTGATATTTTCATGACCCGCTCCGAATGTCCGCGGGTGTAGTGATCTTTTGCTTCAAGGGCCCTGGTAAGGGAGGCAACGGTTGAAAAATAGCTTTGTTCCAGCTCGTCATACAAAAGCCGGTTGTTGATTTCGCTCGCAACAAAGGTCATGGCGATTTCAAGGGTATACCGGTGTTCCATGCCGAAGCTTTCGGCAGAATCTGTCTTGCGGGCGATGGTCACAATACCGAATATCCGTTTGTCCGTTTGAACGGGCGCCGAGATAAATGATCCCGAGATGAATTTTTCTCCGCTCTTCATGGAAAAGGACGGGTGCTTTCCGCGATCCTGGACAAAGATTGCCCGGTGTCGGTCAAGCGTTTGCCCCGAGATGGCTTCCCCGCGGGAGAGAACGGGCGGCGTTCCCTTGAACCCCGTCCAGACTACCGGAACAAGGTTTTGCTGGTATTCGTCAAATTCATAGTAGATTCCGCAATCAAACGGAATTTTCTCTGAAAGGTCGTCAAGCAAATGAAGTGAAAGTTCCCTGACATTAAGCCGTTTGTGAAGCATCGCGGGGTATCCTGCCAGATTCAGGAGTTCGCGCTGCCGTCGATCGGCAATTGATGCGGCGTAGAGGTTTATCTTGAGCCGGGAAGCCAGCTCCGAAAGGAATTCCTTTTGTTCGTCCGTTGCATACCGGTTTTCGCCGGTTGATCCCGGCGCACAGAGCATGATGAATGCCAGCAGGGAAAATCGGTGAACAACCGGAACAAGGTAATACCCTCCGTAGGTAAGCTCAAGAAGTATTTTAAGCATCGATTCGTCGGGCAGGAACTCGTTGAAGAAGTTGTCAAGATCTGAACCGTCGGTGGTCATGGAAAGGCAAGCCGCAAAGAGGGAGTCGTCCGGTATTGCGGCAAGACCTTCCCGGTCAATTTCACGGTATTCACGCGCTTCGGGTACATGAACAAAAACATGCGCTTCAGTATCCGGGAAACGGTCGGTGATCATGGTTATGACAGATTCAGTCAAGCCGGAAGCTGTATGCCACTGATCGAGCTCATCAAGTGAAAATTGATGTTGCAATTCAAGAAGGTCGTCACCGTTTTTTTGCACTGAAAAATCTTTCATGTATGATGGATTGTAAGGCTGTTCTTTTTACACTGTCAACTTAAAGATGAAGAAACACAGCGGGGAAGAATACGGTCCAGGAGAATCAACCCGACGGGTTCATCGATATGATCGGTCATTTCCGGAACGCTGAACAGCTTCTGGATGAATAATCCGGCAGCTCCCAGACAAACGGAGTGTTCTCCATCCGGAGAAAAGGAGATAGTGCACTTTTTCTCTTCGGGATACGACCAGTTCCTGTTGACGGCTGTTTGCAAATGAGCGGAAAGAATTTCCGCAAATTTCGCAAAATCTCCGGCAATAACGATCCGGGTGATGTCGAGGGTATTTACGAGAAGGGAAACATTATAGGCTATTTCATAGAATACCCGTTCCAGTATTTTCGTATCTTCCGGAAGGCGAGCGGCTTCTTCGTCTGATATGGAAAACTGTGAACGGCCGGGAGTTTCTTCACGGTACAGAAGGCTCTTGAATTCACCGGCCGTGAATGAATCGCCATGAAGGACGGTATCGCGGATAACCACGCCCAGTCCTACTGCGACTCCGCTGAAACGGTGATCCTGAATGTCCACATTGCGGAATTCTCCCAATATGGCGAGAAAGTTCCGGTCTGCTGAAGCACCACGGAAGGCTTTTTCGCTCCAGCAACAGCAGTTTGCATCATTTTCGATAAATACCGGACAGTGGAACCGTTTTTCCAGTTTTTCACGGAGGGGAAATGGTTGGTGGATACCGAGGGGATTTGATGTGAGTATAATCCCTTCATACGGGTCAACTATTCCGGACAGGCCGATGCCAATCCCGGCTAGCGGCTTTCCCGCTTTTTCTGCAACCGCACATTGGGAAGCAACGACAGACTCAAGAGATTTTTCAAGATCCGAGCCTTCATACGGGATTGTTTCGGTATGCAGTATGTTTCCGTCAAGATTGACCAGTACGGTTCTGAAGAACTCGGTCTGCGCTTCTATGCCGAGCACCAGTGCAAAATCCGGTACAATTTCAAGACCGGTCGCCATTCTGCCAACGCCCGGCTTTCCATGATATTTGCCGGTGGTTCGCACCACGCCATATTCAATAAGCTGCCGTACCACCTTGGTAATGGTAGACCGGTCAAGAGACAGATCCTCTGCAATTGCGATGCGGCTCTTGCCGCGATGTAACCGTATTTCCTGCAGTATTCGTGAAGAATTAATCTGGTGAAGCCGGCGGGTTGGTACCATGAATACAGACTGTACCGGGAAACGGCGACAAAATCAATTCTCTTTCACGGGGGTGCGCTTCCTCCCCGAAAATTTGACAGCAATTTCCCCGGAAACTACACTTAACATTAAGCCTTGGTTCAAACGGAAGGAGCGGGACGATGTTTCAGAAATTGCGGTTGGCCGGACGTATCGGCGGGGGATTTTTCCTTGTATTGTTGTTGACCATTATTATCGGCGGTCTTTCCATTATGAGTCTTGGTTCCATTCGTACGTCCTCGGCTGAAAGCACTGCAGTTGCGGATATTGTCAATGCAATGCAGGATGGAACAATTGCGGGCAAGAACTATGTGCTGTACAACAGTGCGGAAGACCGGGCTCGTGTTGATACGGAAATGGACTCCATTGTGGAAAAAAGTGCTTTCTGGATGGGAAAGACCCACGATGAAGATCACCGGAAAGCCTATGCGGTGATCCGGGACGGAGCGCTTGCCTATAAGGGCAGTTTCCGAGAAATGGCCGCGTACGAAGATGAGAAACGTGAGGTAGAAAAAAAGCTGGAAGAAGCGGGTGTTCTGCTTGAACAAACACTGGGGAAACTTCTCATGAACCAGCGGGACGATTTTGCTGCGCTCTTTGGGCGCAATGCAACAGACGCGGAGTTGTCTGATAAAGCCCGGAAACAGGTGCAGGTGGGAGAAATGCTTACTTCTCTTCTGCACGCACGAATCAACCTGAACAAGTATCTGCAGTATGGGGACCGGGCATATATTGATGAGCTCGAGGAAAATTTTACCTATAATGACGAAATCAAGAATGATCTTGCTGGAGATTTCAGACAACAAAAGAATATTGTTCTGGTGCAGGCTCTGGAGGAGTATTCGGTAGAGTACAAGAACGCGGTAGCCTCGTATCTTGATCTTGAACAAAAACAGACAGCTTCACAGCTGACTGCGGCAAAGGCTGGCGGTGACACCGTTGCGGCTGCGGACGATCTCAATATAATCATGGCAGAACAGATGAATAGCCTCATGAGTGCGACACGGACATTTATCATCGTTGTTTCGATCTTTGCTGTTGTCATAGGGCTTATTCTTGCGGTGGCGATAACCCGTGCCATAACCAGACCCATTGCGTTTGCCGTATCGCGGGCGGAAGAAATTGCTTCCGGTGAACTCAGGAATGATATTCCCGACGTATACCGCGCCCGTGGAGATGAAATTGGCGATCTTGCCAAGGCATTGCAGGATATGACCGAGCGGTTGCGCGGTATTATCGGTGAAGTTTTTGGTGCGGTAACGCAGGTGTCCTCCGGAAGCCAACAGCTGAGCAGCACCGCGCAGCAGATGTCTCAGGGGGCTACGGAGCAGGCTTCTTCGGTGGAAGAAATAACGTCGTCCATGGAACAGATGACCGCGAATATCCGTCAGAATGCAGAAAATGCATTGCAGACAGAAAAGATCGCCATTGCCTCTGCCCGCTCTGCTGAAACCGGGGGAGAAGCAGTTACGGCAACAGTTGCCGCAATGAAAGAGATTGCGTCCAAAATCGGCATCATTGAAGAGATTGCGCGGTCAACGAATATGCTCGCGCTCAACGCTTCCATTGAAGCGGCCCGTGCCGGTGAATACGGTAAAGGTTTTGCTGTTGTTGCGTCCGAGGTGGGCAAGCTTGCTGAACGGAGTCAAAAGGAAGCAGGCGAGATCAGTGCGCTTTCAACGGAGAGCGTATCCATAGCGGAACAGGCGGGGGAAACAATTTCCGCCGTTATTCCTGACATCCGCCGAACGGCAGATCTGGTGCAGGAAATAAGCGCGTCCAGTAATGAACAGAATAGCGGTGCGGCGCAAATCAATTCCGCAATCATGCAGCTTGACCAGGTTGTTCAACAGAATGCTTCTGCGGCTGAAGAGTCTGCATCCATGTCCGAAGAGCTGGCAAGCCAGGCGGAACAGATGCAGTCAGCCATGGAGTACTTTAAAATCAATGCATCACGAAGCATCGGGAACAAAGAAGAGAAGAAAACTCCCCGTGAAACTGTCGGGAAACAGAGCCCCGTCATACCGGTTAGCGAACCGGTGAAGACAAAGCCGGTTTCGAAGAAGACGAAAGAAGATACAGTAGTGAGAAAAAAACCGGTAACCGGCATTCATCTTGATCTTGATGGTGACATCCCTCCGAAAGGTACGGATGATCTCGATTCTGAATTCAAGGAATTTTAACATGACAGAAAACAACACACTGGACATTCATCAGTATTTGACTTTCAAGCTTTCGGATGAGCGGTATGCCATAAGCGTAGCGTATATCAAAGAAGTTCTGTCCGTCCCCCGGATTACCAAGGTTCCCAAAATGCCGGAGTATATGAGCGGTATCATCAATCTTCGGGGTTCGGTGGTTCCTGTTGTTGACCTTTGCAAGAAGTTTGGCCTCGGGGAAACTGCCAGAAGTGTAGATACCGGTATTATTGTCATAGAAATACCACAGGACCACGAAGACGGATCGGAAAGAATGCTTACGGTGGGAGTCTTCAGCGATGCGGTCGAGAAGGTTATAACAATAGAGGAAGCCAATATTGAACCTGCTCCGAGAATCGGTGTAGCCATTGATACTGCCTTCATCCGGGGCATGGGCCATGTGGGCGATGAGTTCATCATAATTTTGAATATTCACAAAATTCTGACCGGAACTGAAATGGATACCCTGCAGGACGGGATGATTGTTTCAGATCTTGAGGATCAGGAGGCTCCTGTTGCCGATGAGGTTGCCGGTGAGTAAAGATCTTTATGTGGCCGGGAAAAACAGCGCTGATACCGCACAGTTTTTAACATTTCATTTGGCAGACGAACGGTATGCAATTGATGTAACAAAAATTCATGAAGTTCTCGAAGTACCCCGGATTACACGGGTGCCGCGAATGCCCGATTTCGTGAGCGGTGTGATAAATCTCCGCGGAAATGTTGTGCCGGTTATGGATCTCCGTCTGAAGTTCGGCCTCGGTAAGACGGTTTTTACCGAACAGACCAGTATCGTGGTAACTGAAATTTCTGATGTCTTTGGAGATGAAACTGGCGCTGTTCTGGAAATGGGAATTTTCAGCGATGCGGTTGACCAGGTTATTGAAATTCCGATTGATGATATTGAACCGCCCCCGGCAATTGGCTCAAGCATTGACACCTCCTTTATCCGTGGAATGGGCAGAATTGGAGAATCTTTTGTAATCATTCTCAAACTGGACAGTCTTCTTTCGGAGAAGGAGCTTTTTGATATGGACGATGCCGGAGGAATTGAATGAGCAAGAAACCGGCTGTTGTCTGTATTGAGCGTTTGACGATCGATTGCGTTCGTGATGTGAAAGCAACACTTATGGATGTGCTTGCTGCACGTGAGGGTGTAGTCCTTGATTTTGAAAAAACAGAGGCTATTGACCTTGCCGGCATACAGTTATTGCTCGTTTTTTTTCGGGACGCCAGGAGGGAGGGTGTTCCGTTGAAATGTGCCGGCACGCTTGCCGAACAGGTTATCCTCAGACTGCGGTTGTTTGGATTCTGCGATGAGGCCTGTGACTCGGCTGATACATTGTGTGAAACATTGTCTTCCTTTTTTGGATAGTGCGAAAAGCAGGAGTATGTATGGCAGATGATCGATTTATTGAAACGTTCAGGGAAGAAGCTCTCGAGCTGCTTGGTACACTGGAGCATACCCTTCTCGAGCTTGAAGAGAATCCGCGGGATAAAGAACTTGTCTCTGCAGTTTTCCGGGTCATGCATACAATCAAGGGGTCTGCCGGAATGTTCGCTCTTGAGCGCATTTCGGGATTTGCGCATCAGGTAGAGTCCATCCTTACTGCATTGCGTGAAGGCCGCCTTGAGGTTAGCCGCGCTCTTATCGATAAAACACTTGATTCCCGAGACATGATTCTCGAGATGCTTGATGATACGGCCTTGTGCTCCGGCCCTCTTACCCCGGACGATGCTCTTTTTCTTGAATCGTTTCGAGCCGTAGTTGGTATGGGAGAAGAGAAACTGGCGGAGGAAAAAGCGGCGGAAAAGAAGACTCCTGAACCGGAATTTCCCCAGGTGTGGCGAATACATTTCGCCCCGGGCTCGGATGCTTTTCTTCACGGAGCAAATCCGCTTTCAACAATACATGAACTGAAAGGTCTCGGTGAAACGGTTGTTATTCCGGTTGTCGCAGATCTTCCGGAGCTGTCCGGTCTTGATCCTGAGCAATGTGTCACCGCCTGGGAAATCTTTATCACTACAACCGCTTCCGAGAACGAGCTTCGGGATGTCTTCATATTTATGGAAGGGCTGGCGGAGATTGATATACGCTGTCTTACTGATCTTATTGACGAGAATACTCCGGTTACCAAGAAGCTCGGAGAAATTCTGGTTGAAAAAGGGGTTGTTGATCCGGATCGTCTTGATCACGTACTCAAATCACAGAAGAGAATTGGTGAGCTGCTGGTTGAGGAAAAACTGGTCAAGCCTGTTGATCTGAAAATTGCGCTTGAAGAACAAACCCAGATGAAAAAGGCCCAGCGGTTGCGCAATACGGCAGCTGATATGAGCACTATCAGGGTTAAATCTGAAAAACTTGATGAATTGATGGCTCTTGTAGGTGAACTGGTCACCATACATGCCCGGATTCAACAGTCTGTCAGTTCGTTTTCCGGGACAGATGAAATGGTTGCGGTAGTTGAGCAATTCGGACGTCTTGCCGATGAACTGCGCAGTAATACCATGAGCATTCGCATGGTGCCGATCGGTACCACCTTCACCAGTTTCAAGCGGCTGGTGCATGATCTTTCCGCAGAACTGGGAAAGAAAGTCGAGTTGCTTGCTGAAGGCGGAGAAACGGAGCTGGATAAAACAGTCATTGAAAAGCTCAACGATCCGCTGGTGCATATCATACGAAACAGTCTTGACCACGGGATTGAAACACCCGGAGAGAGAAAGACCCGGGGAAAACCGGAAGCAGGCACCATCCGGCTTAGTGCGTCACAGAACGGAGCGCTGGTGTATGTGCAGATAGAGGATGACGGTAACGGACTCGATGTGGCAAAGATTCGCGCGAAGGCGGTCTCCCGGGGAATAATTGGTCCTGATGATTCTTTGTCTGATCAGGAAATATATCGGCTGATTTTTGCTCCCGGATTTTCGACAAAAGATGAGGTAACCGAGGTCTCTGGCCGTGGAGTGGGAATGGATGTTGTGAACCGCCAAATGGAACTGATTAATGGTTCTGTTGATGTTGAAAGTTCGCCCGGGGTCTACACCCAGATAACATTGAAAATTCCGCTTACCCTTGCCATTATTGACGGACTTTTGGTGCGAATTGGCTCTGAGACATTTGTCATTCCGCTTTCTTCGGTTGTCGGCTGTATGGAATACATACGGACAGGTGCCGCCGTTGAACAGGAAATTGTCATTTTTCATGATCGACAGCTTCCCTTTATCAATATGCGTCATTTTTTCTCGGTAGACGGGGACCGGCCGGTTATTGAACAAATCGTTATTGTTTCAGTGAAAGATCAACAGATAGGGCTTCTGGTTGATCAGGTATTGGGCGGCAATCAGACTGTTGTTAAACCGATTGGAAAATTGTTCCGCCGTGCACAGGGTGTCTCCAGTGCTTCTGTTCTGGGGGACGGGTCTGTTGCTCTTATTGTTGATATTGAGCAGATTTTCACGGAATCGGAGAAAGTTGCGACATGACGGAGCAGACTTTTCTGCGCTTCAAGGAGTTCATTGAAGGAACTCTCGGTATAAAAATCCCTCCAGCCAAGAAAATAATGCTGGAGTCGCGCTTTGCGAAACGGGTGAGGGCGCTCGGCCTTGAAAACATGGAAGACTATTGTGACTATGTTTTTAGTGCGGAGGGATATGATCTCGAGGTGCAGCAACTCATTGATGCCGTCACCACCAACGAGACGCATTTTTTCCGGGAAGAACACCACTTTGAGTTTCTTAAAAACACGGTACTACCGGAATTCGTTCAAAGCGGTGTCGAAAACCTCAATGTATGGTCTGTTGCCGCCTCTACCGGACAGGAAGCCTACACCCTGGCCATGGTTATTGAAGATTTCATGACGAGCAGCGGACACCGGTTCAGGTACCGGATATTGGGTACTGATATATGTGAGACGGTGTTACGAATTGCAGAAACGGGTATTTATACTGAACACCAGGCAGATAAAATTCCGGCTGCACAAAAACGACGGTATTGCCGGAGAAACCGTGATCCTGCCCAGAAGAACTTGCGGATTATTCCGGCGCTGAGAGACCGGGTTGTTTTTGGCAAAATGAATCTCATGAGCGAGACATATCCGCTGAGCAAGCAGTATCACATTGTTTTTTGCCGGAATGTATTTATCTATTTTGAACGTGAAACACAGAGAAAGGTGTTGGCCCGTATATATCGGCATATTGCCCCGGGGGGGTATCTGTTTATGGGCCATTCCGAAAACCTTTCCAATACGGGATTGCCGTTGGTCAGTGTATCATCGGCAGTATACCGAAAGGAAGAATCTTGATGATATCAGTTATGATTATTGATGATTCTGCGGTAGTTCGCCGGACGCTGTCTGAAGTCCTTTCACGTGAAGCAGATATCCAGGTCATAGAAACAGCGAGTGATCCGTATGATGCTGCCGAAAAACTCAAGCAGACAGTTCCCGATGTTATCATTCTTGATATTGAAATGCCCCGCATGGATGGTCTGACCTTTCTTCGCAAACTCATGAGTCAGCACCCCATTCCGGTGATTATTTGTTCGAGCAAGGCCGAAGAAGGCTCCCAGAATGTATTTCAGGCGATGCGTTTTGGGGCGGTAGATATCATCCAGAAGCCCAAGGTTGGGACGAGACAGTTTCTGGAAGAATCCCGGGTTATCATTTCTGATGCAATCCGCGCCGCACAATTAACCCGGGTACGCAAGATTTCCGGTATCCCGCCGGCTGCCGCGCCAAAACTGACTGCCGATGCTGTTCTTCCGCCGCCGGGAAACACGGTCTCCATTGATACAACCGAACGTGTTGTTGTTGTCGGTGCGTCAACCGGCGGCACAGAGGCTCTCCGGGTTTTTCTTGAGGCCCTGCCCATTGATTGTCCGGGCGTTGTCATTGTTCAACATATGCCGGAACACTTTACTGCGGCCTTTGCTTCCCGGCTTGATGGGTTGTGTTCGGTAAGTATCAAGGAAGCTGAAAACAATGATACGGTCCTTCGGGGTCGTGTTCTTATTGCCCCGGGAAACAAACACTTGCTTCTCAAGCGTTCGGGAGCCCGCTACTATGTTGAGGTAAAAGATGGTCCACTCGTTTCAAGGCATCGTCCGTCTGTAGATGTGCTTTTCCGTTCAACAGCCCGGTATGCCGGCAAGAATGCCATAGGGGTCATAATGACGGGAATGGGGGATGACGGAGCTCATGGACTCAAAGAAATGAAGGACGCAGGGGCTTTCACGATCGCGCAGGATGAGGCAAGTTGTGTCGTTTTTGGCATGCCCAAGGAAGCGATCAAGCTGGGTGCTGTTGACAAAACGGTGCCCCTGGAAAAAATCGCAGAATTGGTTATACGCAAGGGAAGTGCGGTATGAGCGTAAATTTGCGGTTAGTGGTGCCAGCTACTATACTTGTAGTACTACACAAAATTTGAATACCCGATAACGGGGAGGGAGACACCTATGGGAGCGTCTATTTTAATCGTTGATGATTCGGTTTCTATACGTCAAAGCGTACGGTTCATTCTTGAGCAAAGCGGGTATACCGTATTTGAAGCGGCAGACGGTCAGGAAGGGCTGAAACGTCTGGGAGAACAGAAAACCGATCTGGTCATTACCGATGTAAATATGCCGAACATGGACGGATTGACCATGGTGCGTAAAATACGCGAGACCGATGGAATCAAGTTTGTTCCAATTCTCGTGCTCACAACCGAATCTCAGGGTTCAGTTGTTGAAGACGGAAAGAAGGCCGGAGCGACCGGTTGGATCGTGAAACCGTTCAACGACGAAAAACTGATAGAGACCATAAAGAAAGTACTGGCTTGAGCATAAATCCGAAGTTTGGTCTTCCCGAGACCTATATTGGTCCCGGGGAGTCTGCTGTCTCCGATGAGGCGGTTGTTATTTCTACACTTCTCGGATCCTGTATTGCGGTTGCTCTCTTTGACGATATCAGACACGCCGGAGGTCTTAATCATTTTTTGCTCCCGTTCCCCAAAAGCGGCAGTGTTTTCTCGGACTCCGGACGCTATGGTATTCATGCCATGGAGCTGTTGATCAATGACCTGCTCAAGCTTGGTGTAACACGCCAGCGGCTTCGTGCTAAAGTGTTTGGCGGAAGCGCCATGCTTTCGTACCGTGAGAAAGCGGTTTACAATGTTCCCAAAATGAATATTCAGTTTATTTTTGAATTCCTTGATCTGGAAAAAATCCCGGTTGACTCGTACAGTGTAGGAGGGGATTTGCCCAGAAAGGTGTTTTTTTTTCCTCATACGGGAAAGGTTTTGATGCGATTTACCCAGAAGAGCCTTCCTGCGCTGGAACGGCGCGATTCCCGTTACTCACTTGAATTGCGGGAGCAAACGTCTTCTGACACAGCACAACTTTTTTCTCGTTCCAGGGAAGGCACGGGTAGTGTTGAAAAAAAAAAGTAAAAGAGTCATAGTAACAGCATGAAAAGATGTATTAGTGCAGCTCTTTTTCTCGCTTGTGCCCTTGTCTTTGTTTTTGCCCAGGAAAAACCGGACGCGTTACGTTCATATCGGCAGGGTAGAAATCTTGAAGCTGTCGGGCGAACCGATGATGCCAGGGCCTCATACGAAGAAGCAATAGCAATATGCAAGCAGGATCTGGCGGCAAATCCCAAAAATATGGATGCATATACCATATATGGATGGTCGTTGTTCCGGGTTGGAAAGTACCGTGAAACGGTGGATATTTGTCAGGAAGCTTTGAAAATTGCGAACGATTATCGAATAGTTGAGACCATGGCAGAAGGGTATTTTTATCTGGGAAACTACAAGGAGTCTCTTCGCCATATGGAGCGCTATGTTGATGCGGCGCCGCGGGGTGAGCGGATCAGTACAGCGTATTTCTTTATTGGAGAGATATATCGTATTACACGCCAGTTCAACCGTGCAGACATTGCCTATACTGCCGCCGTTCATCTGGAACCAGCAATTGCATTATGGTGGTTTCGTCTCGGATCGGTACGCGAACAGGTGGGCGATAAGACCGGAGCCTCGGATGCATATAGGCGGGCTCTGAATCTCCGGCCGGATTATAAAGATGCGTCAGACGGCCTCAAGCGTGTTCGAACATAAGGGAGTCGATGCTTGCAACAAGCTGTCTCCTGTCTATTTTTTTGCGTCCATTTGTGAGGACGCGCAGGAAATTGAACAGATCGGACAGTACCGCTGAACGGAATCCGGGGAGTCCCCCATTGCCACTCAGTGCCCACCGTGATAGAAAAAGCATGCCCTCAAGTACGAGGGCTTTTTTTACGCCCAGAAGAAGAGCTCCTTCGGTAATTGGAAATGATAATGGTTGGGCAAGCACTTTCCCGAAAGGAACAAACAGGTTGAAAAGGATAATTCCGGCAATGGTTACCAGTGGAGGCAATATCCTGATCCTGATTTTTGCCATCAATAGCAACATCAGTGAAATAAAGGTAATGCCCCCTACAAGAGCAAACCGTGTGGTGAACAAGAGGAGCATCATGAGAGAAAATGCAATAAAGAGTCTGATAACGCTTTTGCTTTTCTCCTGCTGCCCGGCAGCAATTTGCGGTTCGGTGAACTGGAGGGTTCTTTCTTGTGCGGCGGCAAACCATCGTGATTCAGCGGCAAAGCGGTTGGAAAAAACTCCCAGAATAAAGCCTGCCAGAACGCCGGCAAGAAGAAATGGTGGCGCGACAAGCGACGCGCTTTCACCGAAGAGGAATTGTCTGGCCAATACAAGTTGGGCCGAATTGGAGGCGAAAGCGCCTGCCACACAAATTCCTATATAGCTGATGTGCGTACGAAGAATCTTTTTCAAGAAGTACATGATGGCGGCGGAAGACACGGTTCCGGCAATGGAAAAGAGTATAATCCATGAAAAAAGAGTTCCGCCAATCAAGCCCTGACCAAAAATTTTGAGTATTACCAGGAGAGAATATGAACGGAACGGGAGCAGTGTAATTGCGAGCATGATGGGAATATTTGCAAGGCCGATCCGTAGAAATGGCAGGGGCTTTGGAATCATGTACTCAATGGTTGAGAGCAAAAAACACAAAGCCCCGAGCCGGGAAATCAGATATCGATCAGTGGTGCCCACAGTCGCAGCCGCCTGAACCGCAATCGTCGCCACAATTGCAATCATCTCCACACGAGTGCGGATTCAGGAAACCGTTCGTTTTTTCTTCATCTGTCGCTTCGCGGATAGAAACAACTTTTACGTCGAAATGGAGATTTTCTCCGGCAAGAGGATGGTTTGCATCAACGGTAACAGAATCACCGGAAACTGCGGTAACTGTTACGATGCGGCTGCCGTTGGCATCTCCTGCTTCGAACTGCATCCCTTCTTTGAGTTCTACGTCATCGGGGAACTGTGAGCGGTTTACCTCTACGACAAGATTGTCCTGGCGTTCTCCGTAGGCTTCTGCCGGGGGAACTGTTGCGGTAAATTCATCACCAACCGACTTACCGTCAATTTGTTTTTCAAGACCGGGGATTATGTTGTTGTGTCCATGCAAATATTCAAGCGGTCCGGCACCGGCAGATGAATCCAGAGTCTGTTTGTTGTCGTCTGTCAGGGTATACTCAATACCGACGACACTGTCTTTTGTAACAGTCATAAAAAATCCTTATAAAGCAAGATACGTTGAAGGTAACACATTCTGTGGTGTATCGGCAAGCGAACAGGAAATATGATGGACAAATGAAAATTTGCAGAGTATACTTTTTCTAAAGGAGTGATATTTAGCATGGATAACAAGTCGATACTGATGCTTTTTGTGGTTTTAATAGCCGTTTTTGTGTTTGCCTTCACACTTTCTCTTGAGGCAATAGAGAATGGTATTGTGAAGTATGGAATTTATGCCTTTATCGGGTTCATTCTTCTTGTTGGTGTTTCATTATACGAAAGCATGCTGTTGAAGAAAGAAGGTTCTTCCACTGCCTATTGGTTTCGTATGCTATCACTTGTTTCTCTCATAATTCTTGTCTGGTATTGCACCCGACTTGGCTCAGTCTTTGGGTGGTGGTAATCTGCTGCCGTAATTCCTGAATATGACCCCAGTAGCTATCTTTTCGTGGGTATCAAAACCGGAATAAGCTCGGGTTTGTTAACCATCCGCAGCGCTTCGCGCACAAGCGGATGGTTTTCTTTTTTATTGAACTGAAGCAACGCCCGTTGCAATGCCCTTTCCCTGGCCCCTCTCGCAACATACACCGTTTCTCCGGTATAGGGATCCTTGCCTGCATGGTACATGCAGGTTGAAAGCGTTCCCGGAGTTGGATAGAAATCCTGTACCTGATCCGGCACAAATCCTGCTTTCTTAAGTTCAAGTGCCGTATGGATGGCATCGTCAAGCGTGGCTCCGGGATGGCTCGCAATGTAATACGGAATCAGAAACTGCTTCTTGTCGAGTGTGTCGTTCATGGCCTGATATTTTGAGGCGAACTCCTGGTATTGTTCAAGGGAGCCTTTCCTCATGAGGGAAAGAACCTTGTTTGAACTGTGTTCCGGAGCAACTTTGAGTTGTCCTGAGACATAGAATTCACATAAATCGTGCAGAAAAGCCTCTCCTCCCGCCGTATCCTGTAAAAGGTAATCATACCGTATACCGGATCGAACAAATACCTTTTTAATTCCTGGAATCTCTCGTATGGTTCTGAGCAAATCGCGGTATTCCGTATGATCCGGCTTAAGTGCGGGACAGGGTTTTGTTCCGAGGCATTGACGGTCACGGCAGGAGCCTTCCTGTTCCTGTTTGGGACAGGCAGGTTTGCGGAAGTTGGCGGTTGGACCGCCGACATCGTGAATATATCCCTTGAATTGGGGGTGGCCGGTGAGGAGACGAGCTTCTTTTTCGAGCGAGGCGATGCTTCGCGTTTGAATCAGCCGGCCCTGGTGAAAGGTTATTGCGCAAAACGAACAGGCGCCGAAACAACCCCGGGAGCTGGTCAGGGAAAACAGGACTTCCTGGAGCGCCGGAATCCCATCGGAATAATCGGGATGTGCCTGCCGGGTGAAGGGAAGTTCGTAGAGACGGTCAAATTCATCATGATCAAGAGGATGCGTGGGTTTTTCCTGAATGACGAACCGTTCCTCGCTTTTTTCCACAAGGATTTCAGCCTGCCAGGGATCGGTATTGCGTTCCTGTTCCACAAAGTGGCGGCAATAGCTGTCGGGATCTTTCCTGATCTCCAGGAACTCGGGAAGATACACGGCGCCTTCCGGTACAAGCTCCCTTTTTCCGGTTCTCCACATAGTACCGCGGATACCAGAAAAAGCGGGCTCGGTGAGGGTCTTGTTCGCATGAGATGCAAGTCGTTCTGCAAGTTCGAGAAGCGGTTTTTCCCCCATGCCATATACGAGAACATCGGCTTTGGTATCCAGAAGAATCGAGTGCCGTACGGTATTTGACCAGTAGTCATAATGCCCAAACCGGCGCATTGACGCTTCAATGCCGCCGATAACAATGGGTTTGTTTTTGGAAATTTCGCGTATTTTTGAACAGTAGGCAAGTAATGCCCTATCCGGCCGGAATCCTGTCTTTCCTCCGGGCGAATACGCATCTGATGAGCGGGGTTTATTATTTGCCGTATAGTGCGCGACCATTGAGTCCATGGCCCCCGCACTTACAAGCCACGCGAGACGGGGCTGGCCAAAGCGGAGAAATGACTCATCTGCTTCAAGGCCTTTCCAGGGAGGTTGCGCAATAATTCCCACCCGAAACCCGGCGTTTTCAAGAACGCGGGATAAAATAGCCGCGGCAAAAGACGGATGATCAACATAGGCGTCGCCGGTAATGAATACAAAATCGCATTCATCCCAGCCGCGTGCAATCATGTCTTCTCGTGACACGGGCAGGAATTGTAGCCGATCCATTACAGTATTACGCCTGATAAACCTCGGTAACCCCGGGAACAGTTTTCTTGAGATGAGCTTCAACACCCATCTTGAGTGTCATGGTTGCCATTGGACAGGAGCCGCATGCTCCGGTGAGGCGGACCTGCACTTTCCCGTCGTCTGAAATGGAAACAAACTCTACATCCCCACCATCTGCCTGGAGTTGGGGGCGGATATCTTCAAGGGCCGATTTTACTTCGTCTGCCAGCATAGGTACTCTCCAAAAAGTAAGAAATATAGCCTTAAGATACCGGTGAAACGTGTTGCGGTCAAGCGTTCTGTTGTTACACATGCCCGAAAATCGTATACTGGGATTACGGATGAGAATCCACAAGGAGCAGCGCAATGAGCAACACGAATTCTGATTTCACGATAGAAACGTTGGGGGCTTGCAAAATTCAGTCTCCAATACATCTCTCAAAGGAACATGGGGATTTCGTAGCGAATTATGTTACCGATGAAGAGTTCATCATTAACCGGGTTGACACCACTCTGGAAGAAACTGAGTCACCCTGTGAGCGCAAAGAAGTGCTTGAAAAAGCAGGTCCCCGTGAGAAAATTTTCTTTAATCCCAATCATGTTCACGCCGCAATTGTGACCTGCGGAGGCCTGTGCCCGGGGTTGAACGATGTTGTTCGATCGGTGGTTCGTTGTTTGTGGAACCGATACGGTGTTCGCCGCATAAGCGGGATTCGTTTTGGATTCAAAGGACTTCTTCCCGAATACGGGTATGATCTTATTCAGCTGACTCCCGATCTTGTGGATGACAGTCATAAAACTGGCGGATCCATTCTGGGAACATCCCGGGGTGGTGGAGATCGTGTTATAGAAATTGCGGATGCAATTGAAAGCATGAACCTCAACATGATTTTCATTATTGGAGGAGATGGCACCCAGCGGGGTTCCCTTGAAATTGCCGAAGAAATTGAGCGCCGCGGATTGAAAATAGCGGTCGTCGGGATTCCGAAAACGGTAGATAATGATCTTTCCTTCATACAAAAATCATTTGGATTTGATACCGCGGTCGTTAAAGCCGCAGAGTCTGTTGCTGCTGCTCATATGGAAGCCCATTCACAGATTAATGGAATAGGGTTGGTCAAACTGATGGGCCGGGAGTCTGGTTTTATTGCTACCTATACGGCAATCGCGAGTCATGAAGCCAATTTTGTACTGATACCGGAAGTTCCCTTTGAACTTGAAGGGCCAAACGGTTTTCTTTTTCATCTTGAAGAACGACTGCGCAAACGACAACATGCCGTTATAGTTGTTGCAGAAGGAGCGGGTCAGGATTTGCTCCAGGCCGGGGATGAAACAGATGATTCAGGAAACAGGAAGTTGGCGGATATCGGACTCTTCCTGCGGGACAAGATACAGGTATATTTCAAGTCCATCGGTATGCATATCAATTTGAAGTATATAGATCCGAGTTATCAAATCCGTTCAGCTGTTGCGGCACCGATTGACTCAATTTACTGTGAGCGCTTGGGAAACAATGCTGTTCATGCAGCAATGAGCGGAAAGAACAAGTTGATTATCGGCCTTGTGCATAACAAATTTGTGCATTTACCTATTCGCATTGTCACCAGTAAAAGAAATCATGTTGATCCGGAAGGGTCTCTCTGGCGTGATACGCTCGATGCCACAAGCCAGCCAATATTGATGATAAATGATCTGGATGCTTTTTTGGCGAACAGTCGAAGCCGTAATCCGGTTAGCGCTCCGGACGTAAAGAAATGAAGTCAAGGAGCGGCGTCCCGGATGCGTCAAGAAAGCGCAGGGCCGCCACTTTCTTTTGAATCGAACGGGTGTTTCGCAGTGCACGAATAATATCTTCCTCAAATTGTTCTCCGGCAAGATCGGGTGCGTCTGATTTAAATGCTGAAGGATAGAATTTTGCCGAGGAAGTATTTGCTGTACTGTTATTTGAGGCTTTCCATGTCCCGGAAAAAACAGACCATCCGGTGGTTGCCTCAAAAGTACCGTTTTCCCGGAAAATGATGCGAGCTGCGCTTCCATGTCCGGGTTCGATTGGCAAGAAGCCGCTTTCCCGCTGATATCCGGCAAGAATCCAAACTGGTCCAGCAAGAACAAGCTTTGTAGAGCTGCTGCTCTGCTCCGTCGGGGGGAAGCCTGCACAACCATAGGTAAGGGTCACAAAAAGAATGATGACTGCTATCAGCTGGAATCTTTTCATTACCATGTATAGTAGCAGCAGATATACTTGATTTCAAATACATTATTAGATATTATTTGATCTCAACCGGGGAATTAGCTCAGGTGGTAGAGCGATTGGTTCGCAATCAATAGGCCAGGGGTTCGAGTCCCCTATTCTCCAGGAAAAACAAAAAGCCGTCCGTGAGGGCGGCTTTTTGTTTTGACGATGAGGAGAATAGGGGACCCGAACCGGAGGGACGTGCCGAGCTGGTGAGGCACCGCGCCATGGATGGCGTGGTAGTCCCGAAGGCGGGCTGGAGGGACGAGGCAGGATGCCGAGGACTGTAAGCCGAAGTTCCCCTTCACAACGAAAAAGGTCGTCCGACAGGACGGCCCGTAAGCCGAAGTTCCTTCAGAGACAAGGCTTTCCCTGCAATCCTCTCTGGCGTATACTGGTACATGATGAAACGCCTGACCGGGCCTCGTAAAGAAATACTCATTCTCTGGTTCTCGTGGGCGATTGCCCTTACTCTTTTTCAGTTGGTGGTGGTCGCCCGGTTTGACAGAAAGCCGGTTGACCGGGTCCTTCCCTGGACCGTCGACGAGACAGGCAAGGAGGATGCCGATATAAAGGCACGACTGGCAGTGCCAGTCTTTACCGAACGAGTTGCCTGGGATTCCGAATTCTATCTGTCAATCGCGCAATTTGGATACGACGATCCTGCAGTACGGATGGTACATCAACCAGGAAGCGGATCGTGGTCCCTGAACTATGCATTCATGCCGGGGTATCCCTTCACTGTTCGTGTAGTTGCCGCACCATTTGTCGCTTTGGGGGCACGGTCCGTGACCGCAACCGTGGTTGCGGCTGTCGCAGTCTCTCTTGTGGGAGCGCTGCTCGCTGCTCTTTCACTTTTTGAAATTCTTTCACCGGACGAAGGATGTTCCGACGCCGTGCGTGCATCCTGGTTTATGTTGATTTTTCCATCGGGTTTTTTTCTTG
>CAZGQQ010000029.1:0-19409 GCA_964527175.1 uncultured Treponema sp. | reverse complement strand
AAAACGACGGTATGGCCAAGGGTGCCGTTGCCGCGCTCGACGAAGCCGGTATTACCCATGGTGTCAAGGGCGACGTTATCGTAATGGGATTCGATTGCAACAAGTGGGCTCTCCGTGAACTGCTTGCCGGTAACTGGAACTATGACGGTCAGTGCAGCCCCTTCCAGGCAGCGGTTATTGACACCATGATCAAGAAGGTCGAAGCCGGTGGAACAATCACTACCAAGAAAGTCATTTCCGAAGAAAAAGGATTTGATGCTAAAACCATTACCGGAGCTGATATCGACAAATACGGTCTCGGTGAATAATCAGTTATTGATCGGTTAAGAATGTGTGGCGCGGGCTGTGTATTTCCCGCACGGTTCCGCGCTGCCATTCTTTGTATCTCCAAAACAAACCAGGTGGTTTTTTTTAATGAAAAATGAAATTGTGTTATCAATGCGCAGTATCTCCAAGTCGTTCCCGGGTGTGCGCGCCCTGCACAATGTTGACTTTACGTTGAACAAGGGTGAAATACATGCCTTGATGGGTGAGAATGGCGCCGGAAAATCAACCCTCGTCAAAGTGTTGACCGGTGTTTATCCCAAAGATTCCGGTACCATCAGCATAGCCGGTATTGGCGATGACCTTGCCATACGCTCGCCCCAGGACGCACAGAATTCCGGTATCAGCACGGTGTATCAGGAGATAACCCTGTGCCCGAACCTTACCGTTGCCGAGAACATGTTCATCGGACGGGGAGAGTACCGTTTCGTGAACTGGCGTGCACAGGAAAAAAAGGCCACGGAGCTTCTCACAAAACTGAAAATTCCCACGACTGCTACCCGCCAGCTCGGGTCCTGCTCTCTTGCGGTTCAGCAGATGGTTGCGGTTGCCCGCGCGGTCGATATGGAATGCAAGGTGCTCATTCTCGATGAGCCGACTTCCTCGCTTGATGAGCGCGAGGTTGAACTTCTTTTCTCGCTCATGCGCGATTTGAAAGCGCGTGGTGTCGGGATCATCTTTATTACGCACTTTCTTGAACAAGTCTATGAAATAAGCGACCGTATAACCGTATTGCGGAACGGTGAACTGGTCGGTGCATATGAAATACAGGATCTGCCGCGCGTGCAGCTCATTTCCGCAATGATGGGAAAGGACCTTGATGATCTTTCCGAGTTGATGCAGCAGAAAAAAGATCGTAAACAGAATACGGAAGTGATATACGAAGCAACGTGCCTATCCAGTGCTGAAGGCACCAAACCGTTTGACTTCAGAATCCACAAGGGTGAGGTAAACGGATTCACCGGTCTTCTCGGATCGGGCCGCAGTGAAAGTGTTCGTGCCATATTCGGTGCTGACCGCATTACCGGCGGAAAAATGAAAATGAACGGCAAAGCCGTAAAAATCACCAAGCCGAAAGATTCCATGAAGCATGGAATGGGATATCTTCCGGAAGACCGGAAAGGCGACGGTATAATAGAAGATCTCTCTGTTCGCGAGAACATCATTCTGGCCCTGCAGGTACTCAAGGGATTCTTCCGTCCATTCTCACGAAGCGAAGCGGAATCGTTCGCGGATGAGTACATCAAACTGCTCGGTATCAAGACCGCATCCACGGATACGCCCATCAAGTCGTTGTCCGGCGGCAATCAGCAAAAAGTGATTCTCGCGCGGTGGCTTTTGACCAATCCGCAGTATCTTATTCTTGATGAACCGACGCGTGGTATCGATGTAGGCACCAAGGTTGAAATTCAAAAGCTCGTGCTCCGCCTTGCCGCGGAAGGGGTGAGTGTTACCTTCATTTCTTCGGAGATAGAGGAGATGCTCAATACCTGTTCACGGCTCATTGTCATGAGGGACCGGAATATTGTCGGCGAGCTGACCGGAGATGAGCTGAATCAAAGTACCATCATGCATACAATCGCGGGGGAGGGTGCAAGCAATGCTTGAGACAACCATGATGCAAAAATACCTGAAGAAAATAACACAGTCCCAACTGGCAATACCCCTGTTTGCCCTGTTTCTGCTTGTTGTTTTCAATATGTTCCGTGACCTCAGTTTTTTCTCGGTATCAATCCGTACAAACAATTTTGGTAACGCGGTTCTGTCCGGAAACCTGATAAGCATTTTGAGCGGGGCGTCCGAGCTTGCCATTCTTGCGATCGGCATGACGCTGGTAACATCCGCGACAAAGGGACAGGACATCAGTGTCGGCGCCGCGGCGGCAATTGCGGGAAGCATCTTTGTCAAGGTGCTCCGCGCGAACGAGATTACCCTGCCGATCATTCTTGTGGCACTGTTGACTGCCTGCGTTATCGCGATTTTCTTCGGCTTTTTTAACGGTATGCTTGTTGCGAAGTTCAATATTCAGCCGATGATCGCCTCGCTCATATTGTTTACGGCAGGGCGACCGATCGCGTACTGGATAAACGGTGGTGCAACCCCCAATGTGGATAGTCCCCTCTTGAGTTATCTGGGAAGTTTCATTCCGGGTATCGCGATACCGAGTCCCATTTTAATAGTAATTGGGTTTGTCATTCTGGTAACGCTGGTTCTCAAGTTTACCAATCTCGGCCTGTATATACAGTCTGTTGGTATAAACGAACGGGCGGCCCGGCTGAACGGTATCAACCCCGTATTCATGAAACTTCTCGTGTTCATGATACTCGGTGTTTGCGTAACCATTGCGGGATCCATGAATGTGTGCCGGATCGGTTTGATCAATCATGAAACCATCCTGATCGATATTGAAATGGATGCGATTCTTGCGGTCGCCATTGGCGGTAATGCACTGAGCGGTGGTAAGTTCAAACTGGCCGGTTCGGTTATCGGTGCGTATATCATCCAGGCTCTTACGATAACGCTGTATGCGATGAAGGTTTCTTCAACAGCGGTTAAAGCGTACAAGGCGATTGTAATCATTGCCATCGTGGTGCTCGGTTCGCCCGTGGTCAAGCAATGGCTTTTCCAGCTTCGCGACAAGCTGTTAAAGAAACCGGTAAAGATTGCGGAGAGTAACTGATATGACATTCATCGGAAAAAAGACAAACGCCATCAAGGAACCGGTATCAAACACGACACTCCTTCTCACGATAACCGTGTGCGGGTTCTTCGTGATGTACCTGCTCGCCATGCTCATCTGGGGCGGCGGATTCCTGAATCCGCAGCAGTTCCTGGATATCTTCAACAACAACGCGTATCTCATTATATGCGCGTGCGGGCTCACCATCGTCATGATTACGGCCGGGATCGACATTTCGGTTGGCGGTACGGTCGCGCTCATAACCATGACCTGCGTTGTCCTCATGGAAGACTTCGGATTCGGGGTAGGGGGATCACTCCTGGTTGCCCTGGGAATCGGGCTTGCCATGGGCTTGCTGCAGGGATTTTTGGTCGCCTATCTCAGGATACAGCCGTTTATCGTAACCCTTGCCGGAATGTTCTTTACCAAGGGCATGACGACTATCGTCAGCAAGGAACCCCGAACCGCCGCGAACGAGATTTTTCTCGCCATCAAAAACTTCCGTATCGTTGTGCCGGGTATCGGCTCGTACGGAAGAACCGGAAACTTCATTCCGGCGCGGATTGAGCCGGGTGTTATTATTGCTCTTCTGCTCGTGCTTGCGATCTGGGCAATGCTCAAATGGACCCGTTTCGGGCGCAATCTCTATGCCGTGGGGGGTAATAGCGAGAGCGCACTGATGCTTGGTATTAATGTGAAGCGGACACAGTTTTTCGCCTACGTCCTCAGCGGCATACTTGCCGGAATCGCCGGATATGTGTATCTCCTCCACACCGGTGCCGGTAATGCTGCGAACGCGACCCAGGCGGAAATACAGGCGATCGCTTCATCGATAATTGGCGGCACCTTGTTAACCGGTGGTGTCGGTAGTATAGTCGGAACACTCTTCGGCGTAATGTCACTAAAGACGATAAGCAATATTGTCATTGCGTCCGGCCTGAGGGAACCGTACTGGCAGAGCATTACAACCGGTCTCATGCTCTGTTTCTTCATCCTGCTGCAAAGTGTGATCCTTGCCTATCGTAAAAGAAAGGCGGGATCCCGAACCTGCTGAACGAAGCCGCTCCGCCTTCCTCCCTGCGGGGAGGAAGGCGGAGCGGTCCCTTCCCTATTGACGAGAGCCCTTCCTATCAGCTACTATCCTTTTAAAAGCGTACCACTGTCCTGTACAGCTGCGCTGACTACAAAGACGTAGGATTACTTTCTACCAAGGAGGTTCCTATGGATCCGGTCAGCGATGCTGCAATTCTCACCACACTTTCCGTAGGGCTCGATACCGTCTGGGTGCTGTTATCCGCATTCCTCGTTTTTTTCATGAATCTCGGTTTTGCCATGGTTGAAACCGGACTGTGCCGGAGCAAAAACGCGGTAAACATTCTTTCAAAGAACTTTATCGTTTTTGCCATCGCCTCACTTTCTTTCTGGATTATCGGGTGGGGACTCATGTTCGGAAACGGCAATCCCGTTGTCGGTCTGCAAGGACTGTTCTTCGCGAACGGCGGTGTTGACGAAGGGTACGACGCCATCTCCTGGACGCAGGTTCCCTTCTGGGCCAAGTTCATCTTTCAATTGGTCTTTGCCGGAACCGCGGCGACCATCGTTTCCGGCGCCGTGGCTGAACGAATCAAGTTTCCCGCCTTCATCGCGTTTGCCTCATTATTGGTCGCTTTTGTGTACCCGCTTGCCGGTCACTGGATATGGGGCGGCGGCTGGTTGCAGTCGCTCGGGTTTTGGGATTTCGCCGGTTCCACCGTGGTTCACTCGGTTGGCGGCTGGGCCGCGCTTGCCGGGGTGATTCTTCTCGGACCGCGCCTCGGGAAATACCGGAAGGATGGCAGTGTCATTCCCATTGTTGGTCACAACATGTCCCTGGTTACCCTTGGCGGACTCATCCTCTGGTTTGGCTGGTTCGGTTTCAACCCCGGTTCCACCATGGCGGTAGGAGACGGCTCGGCAATCGCGCACATTGTGGTAACCACCAATATGGCCGCGGCCGCCGCGATTCTTTCTTCAACAATTGTTGCCTGGATAACCCTCGGGAAACCGGATCTCTCCATGATTGTTAACGGCGCGCTCGCGGGTCTTGTTGCCATTACCGCCGGCTGTGCTTTTGTGAGCGTGACCAGTGCGGCCATTATCGGGCTTGTTGCCGGAGCGCTCGTCGTGTTTGCCGTTCCCTTCTTTGACCGCAAAAAGATTGATGATCCCGTTGGTGCGCTCTCGGTGCACCTGGCAAACGGAATATGGGGCACCCTTGCCGTGGGTCTCTTTGCCGTTGACGGCATTACCGGCTCTGCGACCGGAAACGGACTGTTTACCGGCGGCGGTATGGCTCTGCTTGGCGTGCAGGCGCTTGGCGTTGTCTCGGTTGGCGGTTTTGTATTTACCCTGTCGTTCGCTCTCTGGTCTGTTCTCAAAGCAGTGATCGGTATCAGGGTTTCCCGGGAAGAAGAAATTGGCGGACTGGACCGCGGCGAACATGGTGCGGAAGCATACGCCGGATTCCAGATTATCGACTGAGGAAGGAGATCACCATGAAACTAATTGTCGCGCTTATCCAGCCGTACAAGCTGGAAGATGTAAAGCAGGCGCTTGTAGATGCGAAAATTTCAAAGATGACGGTAAGCCCGGCTCACGGCTGCGGCCAGCAGGCGGGCTACACCGAGGAATACCGCGGTACAATCACTGAAATGAACCTGCACAAGAAAATCCGGCTCGATATTGCCGTTAACGACGAGTTTGTTGATCCGACCATTGACGCAATTATCTCTGCTGCTCGTACCGGAAAAATCGGAGACGGCAAAATATTTGTTACCAATCTGGAACGTTGTGTTCGCATACGTACCGGTGAAACCGGATCTGATGCAATAGGGTAACACCGCTCAGATACCGGATCTGCGTTGCTCCCTGCCCCCGCCCCGCATTGCCCGTGCATGGCGGGGGCTCCGCCCGGCCTTCGTTCTCCCGTCGTGGCCCTGTGTGCCTCAGTTTTGAAATGCTTCCATTATTAACAAAAAGGGTTTGAGTTTTGCTGCTACCGGTCGTACCATGGGTATGGTGGAAACCGGGGAGCCGGTGCACTGCACTGTGACCGTGATATTGAGGAGGCACCCTGATGATACGTGAAGAGGACGGGCTTTTCATTTTGCACACTGAACACACGCAGTATCTTATCCGGCTGAGGGAACCCGGTCATCTGGAACATCTCTATTACGGCGAACGGTACGACGGACCTTGCTCGGAGGCCATGAGTGAAAAGCAGGCCTTCCTTCCGGGAAGCGCCATTGCATATTCCCGGGATGAGTCTGCACTCAACCTTGAGAACCTCTGTCTCGAGATGAGCGCGCACGGGAAAGGGGATATTCGGGAGCCGTTTCTCGTGGCAACAACGGCCGACGGTTCTCGGACCCGCGATTTCCTTTATGTACGGCATGAAATTGTAGCCGGAAAGAATGACACCGATAATTCATCGGGTCTTCCCGGTTCATACGGCAGCACGGACGAAGTGGACACACTCATCATTACGCTGAAAGATACGACAAGTGGACTGTCCCTTGTGCTCAGCGGCATCAATCCGGAAGGATTCGGCTGGATGCTCCAGCCGGGTGAGCGTTTCCGCACTCCCGAAGCGGTCATGGCTTTTTCTGCCTCGGGATTTTCCGGCATTTCTGTGGCCATGCACGAGTTTGTGCGCCGGCATATCGTGCGGGGCGAATGGCAGTGGAAAGAGAGGCCAATTCTCTTTAACAGCTGGGAAGCGTCTTATTTTGACATTCACGAATCGCTTCTCGTCCGTCTTGCAAAGAAGGCGAAGAGTCTCGGAATAGAACTCTTTGTACTCGATGACGGATGGTTCGGCAACCGGAACGGCGATACAACATCGCTCGGCGACTGGGTGGAAAACCGGAAGAAGCTGCCGTCGGGAATAGCCGGTCTCGCCAAAAAAATAACCACGCTCGGTCTTTCATTCGGTATCTGGGTTGAGCCGGAAATGGTGAACACGGACAGTGACCTCTACCGTGCCCATCCGGACTGGGCCGTGCAGGTTCCGGACCGGGATCATTCCGAGGGACGAAATCAGCGCATCCTCGATCTCGCAAATCCTGCGGTACAGGAGTATGTTGTTGATTCCATGCGTCGCGTTTTTTCTTCCGGCGATATTTCATATGTAAAGTGGGACATGAATCGCGTGTTCTCGGACTGGTACTCGCCGTATCTTGCACCGGAAGAACAGGGCGGGTTCCTTCACCGGTATGTCCTCGGATTGTACCGGGTACTCGACATACTCACCGGGGAATTCCCGCATATCCTGTTTGAGGCGTGCGCGTCCGGCGGGAACCGGTTTGACCTGGGCATGCTCTCGTTCATGCCGCAAATATGGGCGAGTGACAATACTGATGCCGTGAGCCGACTCGCCATCCAGGAGGGCTACAGCTACGGGTATCCGCCCTCGGTCATGGGAGCTCATGTTTCGGGATCGCCGAACCACCAGACGCTCAGGCGTACCCCGGCAGAAACACGATACCGGACCGCCATGTTCGGTCTTCTCGGATATGAGTGCAACCTCCTCGACTTCCCGCAGGAACGGCAGGATGCCATCCGTGAAGAAACGGAGCGCTACAAACAGTGGCGGTCAGTATTCCAGTTCGGCTCCTTGTACCGCATTCCACACCACCGGGTGCGGTCCTGGATGGCAGTCTCCTCAGACCGGAAGCGGGCGGTGCTCGGCATTTTTCAGATTCTCGTTCGGCCGAACCAGCCGGATCTTCGTATCTATGGGCGTGGCCTTGATGAGGCAACGCGTTACCGTTTTTACAATATCCCGACAGGTGTGAGCATCAAGGAATTCGGGGATCTCATCAATACCGAGTCGCCGGTGCATATTCGCGACGGGTCACTGGTGCAGGATCTCGCGGCAAAGTTCTACAAGCTGCCGGGTGAAAAGGAAGAATACATTCTCAGCGGTGCCCAGATCATGAAAGGCGGCGTGTCGCTGAAACAGGCATTTATCGGCATGGGATTCACCGACGAGGTTCGTCTCTTTCAGGATTTCGCGTCTCGCGTTTTCTATATGGAGGCTGTGGAGGCGTGATCCGGCGCACATAGCAGTCTCTTTCCGTCCTGTTCAAATTGCCCTGATTGAGCTGTCGAGTTCCTTGAATACGCTGTCGCTTTCACGGCCGAGATTCTGAACGGTGGCGGAACGGGCGAGAATGTCCTTGAAATTGTCAGTGATGCCTTCAAGGCTGGCAAGTGCATGCGCGCTTTTTTCACTGATACCGTCTATCGAATCGGTATTGGCTGCAATCATTTCGTTGATCTTCCGAATTGAATCGGTCACTTCCCGGGATGCCGCAACCACATCCGAAACAGCCGTATTGATGTCCGTGGTTCCCGAGGAGAGGTCGCTCATTCCGGTGAGTATTTCTTCAAAGGCTGATTGTGTTCGCTTTATTTCTTCGGATATTGTCTTGAAGGCATTGTTCATGCCCCGATTGCTTTTATCTGTTTCGTCAATTTTCACAAAGAGGGTGGAAAGCCCGTCTGCTATTGTCCTGGTGTTTTCAGCAGTCTGTTCTGCAAGGCGGCGGATTTCCTCGGCAACCACGGCAAACCCCCGGCCGCTGTCTCCTGCATGGGCTGCTTCGATTGCCGCATTCATGGCAAGCAGGTTTGTCTGGCTCGATATTTCCGACACAACCGAAACAACATCCTGAAGATCAGAACTGCTTGCAATAAGTGACTCAATAGTACGTGCCGATTCTTCTGCATTCGCAATTCCGCCGGAGATGCTCCGGGCAAGCGACTCTACGCTGTCGCGGTTTCTGGTGGTAACGGAGGTTATGTTTTCAATTGATGCGGTCATCTCTTCGATTGCAGATGAAGCCTGCAGTGTCATTGCCTGATACTGGTCGGTTGACCGGGTAAGAACGACCGCTGAACCGGCAATTTCCTGATTCGATGCAGCAGTGGAGGCGGCATTGTTCCGGAGCGTGAGTACGTCTGTCTGGATTTCGTCTATGGCGGTTCCGATTGATTCGGCTGCCGCTGTCATGGAGTCGGCCTCGGTCATCAGTTTCTGGCCGGTTTGCAATCCGCTGCTTGCTGTTTCCATCGCGTTGCGGATACGCGTTACCTTCCCGGCCGCCAGCTCCGCGTCTTTCCGGAGTGTCGCCGTGTATTTTTCAACGATATTGATAAGCGCGTACGCAAGAATACCGGTAGTCAGGAGCCCCATGGTGCTGTTGATTACTCCGGTGGTTGAGGTTGCGTCAAGGTGTGCGCCTGCGTTGCGTACCATCGCCCAGACGCCCCAGTTTGTGGACGCGAAGAGGAGGGTGACAACCGCCACATGCCATCGACTGGCGAATACGGCGACATAGACGATCATGTAGGGCATGTAAAAGATATATGTGGTAAACGCGGTTTCAGGAGCAGGCCGTGCGTTGGTGAACCGGAGGAGTATGACAACGATAATGGTGGGCAATGCGTATGACCATACCGCGAGGGAAAGCTTGCCGGTTCTGAGGAACAGCATGCTGACCACTACCAGTACCATGATCGATGCGGCCCCGAGGTACCCCTTTATTTGCAGCTCACGGGAAATGGGCATGATGGTATAGAGCCCGATGAGCATAATGAGCAGAATGAACATGAATATGCTGTAATAAAAGAAAACAGTTGCCTTGCTTTTGGTGATAAAATCCGCCGTATCGAATTGACTGGTGAAAAAACGCTTGATGTTCATACTGCCGCTCCTGCAGCAAGTATACCCCCAATTTCTCCATGGAGCAAGATAGTGTATTCCGGCCGGTTACTCTGTTCCATAGCGCTGCATGATTTCCTGAAATTCGCCATCCATACCGTCGCGGTATACCCGTCCTGTTTCAACGGTGTAGTCATTGCCCGTGCTGGTAACGATATACTCAACAAGATTCTTCCGGTACAACGAGTAGAATTCCGCATAACGCCTTTCCGGATAATAGCAGTGAAATCGGACCGTATACCCATTCGCGTGTTTTTCGACTGTGGGGTAGAACGGCTTTTTGTCGTACATGTCCGGAATCAAACCGGCAAAAGAATCGCTATCTTCTATACAATAGTAACAATCGTATTTGATGCGGACGATTGCCAGTGCAAAGGATAACGCTTCGTCGGGATTCTTCGGCGCAAGGTCTGCATCTTTCAATGCTTGCTCAATATTCCCGGATTCGAAGAACCTGCCGTTTCCGGTTCGAATCCAGATATCGGGAATGAGCGGATCTTCCACAAGATTTTTTCTTTCGAAGACGCTGTACAATGAAAACGACGGGAATGTCTTTTTGTACTCTCCTCCATGGCTCTCAATAACAGGTTCTTCGTATCGGGACTCGAAAAATCGTTGTGTATTTGTATCCATACAGGCTCCCTGTTGCGGGAAAAGAGGTAATGAGAGAATGAAGCATACCGGCAACCATGTTTTCATGCTGATACGGAGTAGTATACCGTTGTTTTCGCAATCTTTCATTGACAATTTCCAATGAAGGTATAGAATTAGTGATACCAATTACTGATCAATTCTCCACCATATATTATAAAAGGAAACCGTCATGTCTGATGAAAAGCACGCAAAAAAACCAAAGAAAGAGAAAAAGGACAAGAATCCCCGAAAGAAGCGGGTATCCCTCCGGTATGTCCTGGGAAGTTATTCACCTCCCGGTTTCATTACGGATTTTTTTGACTATATACGGGGAGACGCTTTTAGCGGTGCCGTACGGAAACGGGTACAGGGTTCAACTGACTTTTTGAAAAAAAGGCGGAAACTCTTTATTGGCATTGCTATCGCAGGATGTTTCCTCGTTGCTGCTTTTTCCGGATATCGTTTCTGGCTTTCAAAACAACCACAGCCCCTGAGAATAAGCTATTCGTACGCAACACCGGTCAATGATATTAGCGAGAACAGGGGTGACCCGCTCAAACTACGCTTTCAGGGTTCCGCTGCTCCCGCAGACAAGGCCGGCAAAGAAGTTTCAGACGGTATTACGATAACACCGGACATTCCCGGTACGTGGAAGTGGGAAGATGACAGTACCCTGACGTTTACTCCTGTCGGATTCTGGACAATTGGGGAACGGTACACCGTACAAATGAGCGAGGAGTTTTTCCCCGATCATGTGAAAGTAGAACCGAAGTGTACCTTTACCATAGACAATTTTTCCGTGAGCATCAGTAACGCAGAGTTTTACATCGATCCTGAAGACAGTAAAATTAAGCGGATAACGGCAACCGTTCGGGGGAACTATCCCATAGATCCTGCAACATTTGAAGACAAGGTTACCATTATCCCGCAGATTCGCAGCAATTCGGGTGCCGTTCAAAAACGTGCATATGCTTTTACCGCCAGTTATTCAACTGATTTTCTTACCGCCTATATTGTATCCGAACCAATTGGAATGCCGGCAGATACAATTACCATGGACGTTATGGTAAGCAAAGGCGTCAGTTCCACCTTCGGCGGCGCACCTTCCAGCGAGGAGGATTCCTCGTCTGTTCTTGTTCCCGGTCCCACCAGTTATGTACAAGTGCTCAGCTTCACGCATGAACTGGTTAAAACACCTGATCAACGGTATGAACAGGTGCTGGTTCTGCATACCCGTGGCGAGATCAGTTCCGATGAGCTTCTGAAAAATGTTCATGTGTGGGAACTTCCGGTGGACCGTCCCGAGCTTCCCGGATTGCGCCCCGTCAAGAAACACTACTGGCGAAATACCGATGAAATGGTACCCGAGGTTCTTGCCCTTGCCCGGAAGGTTCCGCTTGAAGCACTGCCTACAGAACGTGAGTTCAGTAGTGTTAACAGCTTCAGGTTTGAGGCAGATACCTCACGGTACATTTTCATTCAACTTGATAATGGCGCGCGATTCTATGGCGACTATTATCTCAAGGAAAGCTGGGGAGATATAGTAAAAGTACAAGACTTCCCCCGTGAAGTTTCAATCCTTGGGGAAGGTAATCTGCTCTCCCTTTCCGGAGACAAGAAGCTTTCCATGCTTTCGCGGGGAATCAGCGATGTCCGGTGCAAGATCGGCCGTATCCGTCCCGATGACATCAATCACCTCGTATCCCAGTCATCCGGCAATCTCAACAATTTCCGCTTCACGAATTACCGGTTCAATGAATACAATGTCACGGTACAATATGAACAGGACATGTCTGTGCCGGTATCAAGTCCCCGTGACTTTGAGTACTTTTCTTTCGATTTTTCACGGTATCTGAATGCAATCCCCCAGGAGAATTTGCGGTATGGATTGTTCATATTCGAGGTTGAAGGCAAGTATCCCTACGCGTCGTATTCCGATAAACGGCTTATCATGGTCACCGATCTGGGTTTCTTTGTTAAGCATAATACCAATGATACAAAAACGTTGTTCGTTCAATCCATCAGGACGGGTTCTCCGGTAAGCCGTGCAACGGTTGACGTATTCGGTTTGAACGGAAATGTCATTTTCAGCTCGGTAACCGGAGAGGACGGACGGGTCGATATACCGGACCTTTCCGGGTATGACAAGGAGAAAAAACCGGTAGCCTATGTTGTACGTCGTGGGGAAGATCTCTCCTTTATGCCGTATGACGGATCGGACCGCTTCCTTGATTATTCTGCATTTGATACCGGTGGTATTCATGGCGCAACGAACCCTAAAAAGCTCAATGCGTTCATGTTCTCCGATCGGGGAATTTACCGTCCCGGTGATGAAGTTCGCCTTGGTCTGGTTATCAAGGCCGGAGACTGGAATATCAATCTTGACAAGACACCGCTTGAGTACAGTGTTGTCGATCCGAAAGGTATTGAAATCTATAACCGCAGAATTGCGCTTTCAGGTGCCGGTTTCGAGGAAATCAAGTTCTCCACGCACGACTGGTCTCCTACGGGTATGTATACTACATCGGTCTATGTTATCCGTGACGAGAAATACAACAGAAAGGAATTCCTCGGTTCACAAACCGTCAAGGTGGAAGAATTCCTGCCGGATACGCTTGCCGTGAGTGCGGTGTTTGACCCGCTTCCCCGGGAAGGCTGGATTTCTCCGTCAAAACTCAAGGCTCTTGTTTCTGTTCGCAATCTGTTCGGTTCGCCTGCCGCGGGGAATGAGGTTAAAGCCCAGATGACCCTGTATCCGGGGAATCACTATTTCCGGCAGTATCGCGAGTATACGTTCCTTGATCCCTTTATCAAGGACCGGAGTTACCAAGAATTCCTGGGAACACAAACTACCAATGATGACGGTTCGTGCGAATTCACCCTTGATGTTTCAAAATTTGAACGAGCCACGTACAACTTGAGTTTCTATACCGAAGCGTTCGAGAAAGGCAGCGGCCGGAATGTTTCTGCGGAAACAACGGTCATGGTTAGCCCCCGGCCGTACTTGATCGGGTACAAATCCGACGGAGACCTGTCATACATTAATCGGGATTCAGAACGTCTTCTTTCCTTTATCGCGATTGATCCGGATTTGAAGAAAACCGCAGTAGGAGAGGTAACGCTTTCCTTAACTGAAATTCGGTATGTATCAATGCTGGTGCGTCAGCCCAACGGGGTGTACAAGTACCAATCGGTGAGAAAACCCTATCCGGTATCGAATGAAAAAGTGCGGATTCCCGCAGACGGGCTCAAATATGCGCTTCCCACCGGCAAGAGCGGTGAGTATGAGTTGAAAGTCATTGCTGCCGACGGGCTTGTCTACAATGAGATTCCGTTCAGCATTGCCGGGGATCAGAACATCGAACGGAGTCTGACCAGAACAGCCGAGCTTGAATTGACTCTGGACCGGACCGACTATGCCGGCGGCGATACGATAGAAGTCATGATCAAGGCGCCGTACGCCGGCGCCGGACTTATCACGATTGAACGGGACAAGGTATATGCCCATTCCTGGTTTACCAGTACCGGATCAACGAGTGTGCAGCGGATCACCGTTCCCCGCAGCCTCGAAGGAAACGGTTATGTCAATGTCATGTTTGTTCGCGCACAGGATTCGCGTGAAGTATTCATGTCTCCGCTCAGTTACGGTACGGTGCCGTTCTCGGTAAGCAAGGATAGCCGAACTACCAAGATAACACTCGACTTCCCCGACGAAGCAAAGCCGGGGAAAGATTTCCCCATCCGGTATTCAACGTCCCAACCCGGAAAAATTATTGTGTATGCGGTTGATGAAGGAATACTTCAATTCGCCAAATATAAAACACCGGATCCCATTGCGTTTTTCTTCCAGAAACGGGCGCTTGAAGTTAGGACCGCCCAGATTATGGATCTGATTCTGCCGGAATATTCTGTTGTCCAGTTGCTTCAGGCAATGGGCGGAGGCGACGGCTATGATGAACTTTCGAGAAACCTGAACCCCTTCAAACGGCGCAAACATGAGCCGGTTGCTTTCTGGTCGGGAATTCTCGATGCCGGACCGGAGGCCAAAACGGTTACGTATCGGGTACCGGACCATTTCAATGGATCGCTGCGGGTAATGGCAGTCGCCGTATCAAGCCAGACTGTCGGTGCGATCGAAGACAAGGCTCTCATCCGCAACACGTTCATCATTTCTCCCAATGCACCAATGATGGCGGCTCCGGGAGATGAATTTGACATTGCGGTTACGGTAACAAATAACCAGAAAGGTTCGGGCGAGAATGCAACGGTGCAGCTCAAGGCAGTACCCAGCAATCACCTGAAGATCATTTCGGATTCGAGTTATTCTCTGGCCATACCCGAAGGTCGCGACAAAACGGTCAATCTCCGGGTTAAGGCGGCGGGTCCGGTTGGTGCCGCACAAATTGATTTTGTGGCTTCAAGCGGCACCGATTCATCGGAACTTGCTTCATATATGAGTGTTCGTCCGGCGGTTCCCTACCGGGTAGCGCTGGAAACCGGTATGATCAAGCGGGATGACGCTGATATTGAGGTTCCCCGAACCATGTATGAACAGTTCAGCACCCGTGATGTATCGTTGTCGTATTTGCCGATCGGCCTGGCAAAAGGACTCAAATATTTTCTGAGCACGTACCCCTATGACTGTTCGGAGCAGATAACGAGTGCGGTGTTCCCCTTCCTGTACACGGAACTTGCCAAGGATTTCGAGTTTACTGCGGAAGAAAGCCGTGATGCAATTAACCGGGTTATTTCCATACTCCAGGCACGAAAACGTACCGATGACTCCATCGGTTTATGGACATCATTGTCAAAGTCCGATCCGCTCATTACGGTGTATTGCGCGCACTTCCTGACGGAGGCAAAGACAAAGGGTTACTATGTACCGCCTGCGTTTATGGACAAGATACTGGGGGCACTTGAGAAGATTGCACAGAGTGATGTACGAACCATGTACAGTCTTACCAATCGGGCGTATGCAATATACGTGCTGACCCTTAACGAAAAAATTACGACGAAGTTGCTGGAATCGCTCAAGAAGGATATCGCCTCAACGAACAAGGACGCCGAAACAGGGTATCCCGGTTTGTTCATGGCGGGAACCTATGCAATGCTTCAGCAGGAGTTTGAAGCGTCCGTGATCCTGGGAAAGATAGCGCGCAAATTCAAAACGGATGACAGCTATTTGTATCTTGATTCCCTCTCGTATCATTCGCTGTACCTCACCATGATTTCCCGCCACTTCCCCAAACGTATGCGTGATGTTTCGGGAGAGCTTCTTGAAAAAATGGCCGAGGAATTGCGGTACCAACGCTACACGTCCATTTCGGCAAGCTTCGCGCTTATGGCGATCGACTCATATCTCGGGGCGGCGCCAACGGCTGAAACCGGTGACTATACGGTTGAAGCGATTAACGCTGAGAAAGTACGTACCGTGCTCGAGCTTGCCGGAGAGCGCATGTTCTCGGCCGAATTCCCGGAAGCGGCCCGGCGGATTGCCATCAATAACCGCGACCGTATTCCCCTGTTCTATCAGATAACCCAGGCAGGGTTTGATCTTGCGCCTCCCGAAAAGGAAATCAAGAACGGCATCGAGGTGTATCGTGAGTTCTGTGATGAAAAGGGAAACAAGATAACCAAAGCCGCAATTGGCGATACGGTCTGGGTCAAGATAAACTTCCGTAGCATATCGAATGACATCATTCGGGATGTTGCTCTGGTTGATCTGCTTCCTGCCGGTTTTGAACCCGATATCAATTCGATACGGAGCAACGCCAATGAGGACTGGGAACCGGATTATGTGGATATTCGGGAGGACCGTCTCGTCGTTTTTGGGACTGTTACCCGGGATTTGCACTGGTATATGTATCAGGTTCGGGCAATCAATACCGGAATCTTTGTCGTGCCGCCATTGTTTGCAGAGGCAATGTACGACAAGAGTGTCTGGGCAATGAGACCGCAAGATCCCCTGGAGATAACCAAAGACTGATGCATCAATGACCAGACGGCGATTGTTGATTATGGGGAGCTTGATTGCTCCCCTTTTATTATTCCTCATCCTGCTTCCCGCTCTGCCGGGAAGCATTCTCGACGGAGTGTCTTTTTCATCGGCCTTTTTGGACAGGGAGGATGATCTCCTGCAGGTTTTTCTTGCCCGTGATGAAAAAATCCGCATGTATGCGCCGGTGGGTTTTTTTCCGCCAAAACTGATTGAAGCGATTTTGCTACAGGAAGACCGGTTTTTCTACGGACATCCGGGAATTAATCCCGCAGCCATGGTTCGTGCCGCACGGGAAACATGGATACGCAGAACACGGCGGGTTGGCGCTTCAACGCTCACCATGCAGGTTGCCCGTTTGCGTTATGGACTGTATACCCGTTCAGTCCCCGGGAAGATCCGGCAAATACTGTATGCATTGTATCTTGAGTATCGGTACAGCAAACAGGAAATACTTGAGGCGTATCTGAATCTTGCTCCCTGCGGCGGCAATATCGAGGGATTCTCTGCCGCGGCATGGTATTACTTTGGTGAAGATGTGCAACATCTGTCTACAAGCGAGATGCTGCTTTTGGCAGTTCTTCCCCAGGATCCAACGGCGCGATTTCCCAGAAATCGCCGGGCTCCCCAGGAACTGCTTGATGCACGGCGGGTATTATACGACTCATGGCTCGAGACCAATCCGGATGACAGCGGTATAGCAACGGAAATTGGAATGCCACCAACCCTGTTGTGCCAGTTTCCCCAGCGGGCACGGCATTATTGTGAATTATTGAAGCGTTCCCTGCCGGGCGTATCAGCGCCGCGCCGTTCGACTCTTTCGCCTGAACTGCAGAAAATCTGCGAGCAACATCTCTCTTCCTATCTTGAACGTAATCGTGGTTTTGGTGTGTCTAACGGCAGCATCATGCTCATTGACTGGACAACCATGGAAGTTCTTGCCTCAATAGGATCTGCGGATTATTTCAGTGCCGCGATACAGGGACCGGTTGACGGAACGATCGCGAAACGATCTCCCGGATCAACATTGAAGCCGTTTATTTATGCGCTGGCAATTGAGCAGGGACTGATTCATCCGGAAACAATGCTCAAGGATACTAAGGTCAGTTTTAATGAATACGCACCGGATAATTACCAGAATGATTATCGCGGTCCGGTCAATGCCTGGGACGCCCTTGTAGATTCCCGGAATATTCCCGCGGTATTTCTTGCACAACAACTCAAGAGTCCCGATCTGTATGAGCTGATGGTCAATGCCGGTATACAGGGAATGAAAAGCCGTGATCACTATGGTCTGTCCATTGTTCTGGGAAGTGCTGAATGTACCATGACCGAACTTCTCAGTCTGTACTCGGCGCTTCCGAACAATGGACGGATGTCGCCGCTGCGTTATCTTGTAGACGAAAAATTGGAGCTCCCGATACACATGACCGGGAAGAGTTTGTTATCACCTGCCGCCGCCTGGATCACCATGCGGATGCTCGAACGAAACCCTTCACCGCTGCCGATTCGTCCTCAAACAAGCCGGGGAACACCGGTTGCCTGGAAAACAGGAACATCGGTTGGTTTCAAGGATAGTTGGGCTATCGGTGTTTTCGACCGGTATATACTCGCCGTATGGATCGGGAATTTCAGCGGCGAGGGCAATTCGGCCTTTATCGGACGGCGCATGTCCGGCCCGCTGTTTTTTTCAATTGTGGATACCATCCTTGCCGACATTCCGCCGGCAAAACGTACGCCCATTGCACAGAAACCGGTCGAAGTGCGTTCCGTACCGGTTTGTGCCGTGTCGGGTGGTATCCCCAATGACTGGTGCCCGCACAAAAAGCCGGTGTGGTTCATTCCCGGTGTGTCCCCCATAACCCGGTGTGCCATACACCGGACTGTTTTCATAGATACCCGGACAGGATTCAGGACTGATGAACGGGACAAACCCTGGATACGTCAGGAAGTGCGAGAATTCTGGCCAACCGATCTGCTTGAGCTCTTCGAACTTGCCGGACTTCCCCGTTTGAAACCACCGCCCTATCCTCCGTCTGACAGGAATACGCTTGAGCATACCGGTGGATTCCCGCCTTCAATTATTTCTCCCCGGGCAAATACCGAATATGTGCTGCGCGAAGGCGGGGGGCGAAACAACCAGTTGGTTTTCCAGGCGGGAACCGATGCGGATACCGACGAAGTTTTCTGGTTTGCCAATTCCGAATTCATGGGTTCCTGCCGTCCGCAGGAGCGGCTGGTATGGGATCCTTCTCCGGGGCAATGGACGATTACTGTAGTAGATTCCAACGGTAGAACGGCTTCAATACCGGTAACTGTCTCACGGGAAAATGAATAAACCCTGACAAGAGGTGTCATCCATACCGGTGTACACTGATTTCCATGAAAACATATTTGTATGTATTGGATACGATGGCGGATTGGGAGGCAGGATATCTGCTTGCCGAATTGAATTCCGGTCGGTTTTTCCGGAAAGGGTGCAGTCCGGTTCCAACCGTTACCGTCGGCTCGACAAAGCGGGACATTACCACCATGGGCGGTATCAGGATCACTCCTGAAGTGAGTATTGATTCATTGAAAATGACGGTGGAGGATTTGCTGCTCCTGCCGGGAGCCGACACCTGGATGGACGAAGCGCAACGGACGGTTCTTCTCACGGCGAAGGAACGTATTGCAGAAGGTGGCAAAGTCGCCGCTATCTGTGGCGGCACGATCGGTCTTGCCGCGGTCGGGGCGCTGGACGGAGTAGCACATACCAGCAACGCGCTGGATGTTTTGAAGATGCTATGCCCGGTATACGCAGGCGAATCGTTGTACCGGAACGATCCGGTGGTTACCGCGGGTTCGCTCGTAACCGCGTCCGGATTTGCCCCGATAGAGTTCGCACGGGACGTGCTGGCACTGCTAGATGTGTTCAAACCGGAAACGCTTGAAGCCTGGTATAACCTGAACGTGGAAAAAGAAGCCGGGTACTATTTCGCATTGATGGAGTCGATGGTATAGTAGTACTC
>CAZGQQ010000028.1:0-19579 GCA_964527175.1 uncultured Treponema sp. | reverse complement strand
GTTTTCCGATGGAAAGTGAAATGCGGGATCTTTTACGAAAGAACAGCAAAACAACCTTCAGGGTAATCAATCTTGAGCTAAATGCTCCTGTTTCCGACAGAATTTTTAGCACACGGAATTTACGATGAACAATCTGGATCCTCGGAGGACAAACCGAAATCCTCTGTCCCCAAAACAGAAATTTTTCGTGGTGCTCCTATTTGTTTCAACAGGTTTTATTCTCCCTCTTTCCCATGTTGTTGCCCAGGAAGGAATTGCAATTTCTGGTGTCGCGAAATCGACTGTTGGAGTATTGCTGGATAGTGATGAATCCTGGATATTTGCTGCAGAACAGTATGCGAATTTCAGGGTTACTGCTCCTGTTGGTGAAGCCGGTAACTTATATGCTGCTTTCAATGTAATTGCTGCAGCAACTCCGAAGACGGGGATTGTTACAGAGTCAGAGATTGAGCGATTGTATGTATCATTCAGATTTGACTCCGCCGATGTGTATGCGGGATTGATGCGTATTCCTTTTGGCTACGGGATGGGTATCCGTCCAACTGATATTATCAATCCGCAGAATCCATTGTTCCCTGATGCACGTTTGCAGGGGGTTCTGGCCTCGCTTGTCTCTTGGTATCCAGAAGAGGACTTGCGTATCCAGGGCTTTGCTGTGCAGCGAAATGGTGATTACTTTGAGGGACAGAGCATTTTTTCTAATGGAGAAAGTCTTTTTGGCTTATCTGTAGATAGTCATAATCCGATTTTTAGTGTCCAGGGCCTTGCACTGGCCTCTGTTCCGGGGAATAAACCGGAGGACTATTTGTTCCATTTTGCATTATCAGTAAAATATGACATGGTAGTGGGAATTACTTTTGATGCACTGGTAACAACTGATGGCACGACAACTTTTACCGAAGGTCGTGAAAATGCAGCTCTTGCAGCTGCTTTGGGCTGTGATTATTCGTTTCTTGATGGGAAATTCTTCATTCTGCTACAATATTATTACACCAGTGCTGGATTGCTTTCACTACACGATTCTGTATCTGATGTACTACCATCTGATGGAACCATTGAAAAGGAAGAAATTCCACTTCTGTCTCTCCAAAATAGCGGAATGACCTCTCTGCGCCGTCATTACGGATTTCTTACTGCAATATATAATCATTCTGACTATGCTCGACTTCAGTTATCAGTTCTCGCAAGTCCGGTTGATGCTTCCTGTTTCTCCACAATACGTCACGAATTTGAGCCGGCCCAGGCCGTTACTCTCATAACAGTGTTAGCTGTTCCCCTTGATCAGACTGTTTTTGGTAAATCGAACAAGGGCTCGCTTGGTCCTGATATTGCCGGATTGCAGATGTCCGCAAGTTTTTCTGTGGAATATCGGTTCTAGCGGCATCCTCTGTCCCCCAAGTGGCATCTTTGAATATCCTCTGTCCCCAATTTTGCTTTTGAATATGGCACTACATAGAGATTTTGTGGTAGTATTCGCCCATGAAAAGAACAGATTATGCAATGATGCGTCTCCAATCAGCTTGTGCTGAGAAAGGTCCGCTTTGTATTGGTCTCGATACCGATCCTTCGTACATCCCGCAGTTTCTTGTGCGTGGTTATCAAAGTCCCGCAGAAGCTGTATTGGCTTATAATCTTGCTCTCATTGAAGCCACGGCACCTTTTGCTGGTTGTTACAAGGTACAAATTGCGTATTACGAGGCAATGGGGATTGATGGTCTCAAAGTGTATGCAGAAACGTTAAAAGCCGTAAGATCCGCAAATATACCGGTGATCGCTGACATCAAACGCGGGGATATCGCTGATACTGCAACTGCGTATGCCCGGGCCCACTTTTCGGGCGATTTTGAAGCTGATATAATCACCTTAAACCCCTATATGGGCTTTGATACACTGGAACCTTTTCTTGATTATGTTGAATCTGCCGGTAAAGGCGCTTTTGTTCTGCTGAGAACATCAAATCCTGGTATGAAGGATATTGAATGGCTTCAAGTTGCAAACTCCAAGGATAGAGTTCTTCATGTAGTTGGAGAAGCACTTTCCGGAATATCCCGACGATATGGTGTCAGTTCACCTTGTGGTCCGTTTGGTGCGGTGGTTGGATGTACTGAAGAAGAGGATGCACGTACTCTTCGTGATCGTTATCCGGATATCTTTTTCTTGATCCCCGGTTACGGTGCACAGGGAGGTGCCGCCCGTATTGCGGCAACCCTGCTTGATCGTGCCGGAGGAACCGTCAACTCCTCCCGTGGTATTCTGTTAGCCTGGAAGAATGATTCTGAATGCATTAAAGCAACCGAAAATAATGCTCTGTCCCTCGATATGATAGTAGGGGCTGCTCAAACTGCTGCAAAAACAGCACGGGATGAACTCATGAAAGCAAAAAATGATATTTTGCAAGCTTCTTCCCCTCAAAAGAGTATAGAAAATGTGTAGCCCTTACCCCAAAGTCGCCTGTTCGGCAGTAGTGGAATCCATTCAAGAAGTGGCAACAGGGATTTTCTCTATGGTTCTTGCCCGCGAGGAAGCATCAACATCTCATTATAGAGAAAGAAGAACAATCCCGGATCCAATTCCCGGGCAATTCTTCATGCTTCGTGCTCGTCCATCCGGTGTTCTTCTTGGCCGACCGATTAGCGTGTACCGCTACGATGAAAGGACAATTACTTTTTTAATTCTGAAAAGAGGTAAAGGGACTAACGAGCTGTGTTCTGTCACTCCAGGTCAACAGATCGATGTTATCGGTCCGATTGGAAACTCTTTTCCTCTTCCTGATAGTATCGAAATACAAAATCACTTACAGGGTAAATCAAGTCAGTTACAGGGAGATTCCGAGGCTATTTCTATTGCCGTTATTGGAGGAGGGATAGGCGTGGCGCCTGTTGCCGGATTTGCATTGTCTTTGCGTCGCGGATCATTTGATTTCTATGCTTCTTTCAGAACGAATGCCTATGGCCTTGAAGGAATTGCTTCAGTTGCAAGAAAATTGGTTATTACTACCGAAGATGGTTCTTGCGGGGACAGAGGAATCCTGCCTGATGTTTTCAATCCCGAATTATATGATCTTGTGTATGCCTGTGGACCGACCCCAATGCTAAAATATCTTCAGAGGGAATGTGCTGCATCAATACGCAGGCCGCTTGCATATCTGAGTCTTGAGAGAAATATGGCTTGTGGTGCTGGTGCCTGTCTTGGTTGTACCGTAGAGACGATTCATGGCAACAAACGGTGCTGTGTTGATGGGCCTGTTTTCAATGCTGCCGAGGTCATTTTATGAGTAGGGATTATTCGACGATATCATCTAAGCAAACAGATTTATCTCTGACTATCGCTGGGGTGTCTTTTACAAATCCTGTAATTGCTGCGTCTGGAACGTTCGGATATGGGCGCGAGTATAGCGAAGTTATCGATGTATCATGGTTGGGCGGAATTTGCTCAAAAGGTTTGACTCTTGAGCCCCGGCCTGGAAATACCGGACGGAGAATATTGGAAACTCCGTCCGGGTTAATGAATTCAATAGGGCTTGAGAATCCTGGAATTCCGCACTTTATTGAATATGAGTTACCACAAATGCTGGATCTTGGTCCTGTAGTCATTGCAAATTTGTCCGGTTCCACCCTAAAGACCTATGTTGAAGGTGCGCGTCTTTTAAATGCGAGCGGCGTTCATATGATAGAACTCAATATCTCCTGTCCGAATGTTAAAGCAGGAGGTATGGCATGGGGCCTTAACCCGAAATCCGCTGCCAGGGTGACCAGAGCTGTTCGAAAAGTAACAGATAAACCCTTGATCGTTAAGCTTTCTCCAAATGCTCTGTCCCTCGCGAAGGTGGCACAAGCAGTTGTTAATGCTGGTGCTGATGTGCTCAGCCTGGTTAATACCTTTCAGGGATTTGCATTGGATATATCAACAGGACAACCGGTATTCGAGAACGTTACTGCCGGTTTTTCCGGCCCTGCTATAAAACCAATCGCACTGCGGATGATTCGTGATGTTTTGCTGGGTGTTCCTCAATGTTCTCCTGAAAGACGAACAGTATCAATCGCTTCTGAATTGAACATGATACGAAAACAAAAGAAAAGTCGTTTCGTTCCGGTTATTGGCCTCGGTGGTATAAGTTGTTGGCAGGACGCTGCAGAATTTCTCATGACTGGTGCGAGTGCTGTTCAGATAGGAACCGCAATTTTTTCTAATCCCCATGTTATTGGTGAAGTGATAACTGGTTTGGAAGATTTTTACAAAACAAGGTAAAAACCTCTGTCCCTAATGTTTAATGTTTGAAATAAAACGGGCAAGAATTGATTTCTCGATGATATATATAATATGCGTAGATCTCGATGTCTATTGATTGGAGCACGTTATCATGTGACTTCCCGGGTGAATAATCGGGAAATGCTTCTCGAATCAGATCGGTCAAAACATTTACTTGAGAAAGTGCTCTGTCGTGCGAAGAAGAAGTATTCGTTTTCAATAGAACATTTTACCATAATGAATAATCATATCCATCTGATTGTTTATCCACATGGGGATGAATCATTATCACGAATAATGCAATGGATCCTCAGTGTTTTTGCAATTGCCATTAATAAAAGAACTGGACGATGCGGACATTTCTGGGGAGAACGCTTTTTCTCATCAATTTTGAATTCTCTTCAGCAATATATGTGTGTATATCAATATATAAGTGAGAATCCTGTGAAAGCCGGGTTGGCACAATCGGTGTTTCAGTGGCGTTTTAGTGGTATGTATCATAGATCAAAAAAGTGGAAATTTTTACTTGCGCCTGAATTGCCCTATCAAGAAATATATGACCAATGAATCTTCCTGGTTGTTTGTTTTGTTGGCAATTGCACTTCTAATGATCCTATCTTTTTCATTATGAGAACTAAGCTCGATCAATTTTATTAGTTGATGTTTCAGTTGTTTTTAACAGTACAAGATGGATTGTGACACCGCATGCAACAGTAATTAGGATTATACGTAGCCAGAACTTCTCTGTGAGGAAGACTGATGTCAGGATTACAATCCAGAGTAATAGTATTGATATTGGTTTTGATTTTGCCGGGATTGTTCCTGCTTGCAAATAATTATGAATATATGAACCAAAAGTGTGACTTTTTGTTATCCATCGGTATAAACGTTCTGATCCTTTCAAAAAGCAAGCTGCTGCCAAGATTATTAAAGGCGTTGTAGGTAAAAGAGGAAGGAAAATACCAACTATTCCCAATCCTAACGCTAAAAAACCAGCGATAACAAACAAAATCTTAATAGGTTTTGAAGGTAGTTTTAAAACCTCTGTCCCTAATTTGTAATGATTCTCTTGCATGTCATCTTCCTCTGTCCCTAATTGGGCTCAATCAGATCAATATATTGTAAACCTTCGTCAACTTTACATTTTCTGTATAAGTGTTATACTCAACCATCATGATAACACTTACAGCCCCTTGTGCGATTGGAGCAGAGAAGATTCTTTCTAATGAATTGCGTCAGCATGGGTTTCTTCCCATATCCAGCACAACAGGTCGTGTTGATTATATCATAGATTCTGATAGCCATAGAGTACAAGATATAAATCCTCTGTCCCCCAAAAATGAAAATGCGTACCCGAAGATTATTGAGGCCCCCTCTGAAAATGATTTCAGGATAATCTATCAGAGTAATTTCATGCTCAGGACTGCTGATCGGGTGTATCTTCAAATGGCTACAATACCCTGCCGAAATTTTGAAGATTTGTTTGAGGGAGTTAGGTCCGTTCGATGGCAGGATTGGTTCAGGAAGGATGTTCGGGTCATAGTGGACAAGGTTCGTATCAAGGCGAGCGTTCTGGCTTCCGAACATTCAATACAAAGTGTTGTTCATAAAGCTGTTTATGAATGTCTTGGTAAAGCTTGGGGAATGGAGTTATTGCCGGAAACCGGTAAAACAGCAACGATTCGTGTCTATATCGAGAATAATATTGCTATAGTACTACTGGATATGTCCGGGATGCCCCTTCATCGGCGGGGATATCGGACAACCGGTGGGGAAGCGCCAATACGGGAAACGCTTGCTGCGATTTTATTACATCTTATGCAGTGGAGACGTAAAACACCACTGCACGATGCTTTTTGTGGTTCAGGCACTATTCCCATCGAAGCTGTGTTATATGCGCATAATATTGCGCCAGGGCTTGGCCGCAATTTTGCACTTGAAGATCTTGCTCCGTTTTGTTCTGAAACAGCACAGAAAATGATGATGACAGAACGAACCGAAGCAGCACAACGGATTAATACCGAATGTCTTGTTCGCGTGACGGGTAGTGATATCAACCCGCAATCAATTATGGCTGCCCAGGCCAATGCTGAACGTGCTTGTGTAATCGCAGGAAAAGCATTGCAAAATGCAGGGATAGATTCGCGCATTCCTCGTCCTGATTTTACGGTTTCTGATTTCAAAGATATTGCTGCGCCATACGAAAGCGGATTGTTGTTATCAAACCCTCCGTATGGAGAACGAATTGGGGACAGAGGATCCGCAAGAGACTTGTATTCTTCAATGCATTCTCTTTTTGTGGATTTCCCCGGATGGGAAATGGGATTTATAACCAGTCACGATGAGTTCGAAGAGGCAATAGGAAAGAAAGCAGATAAAACGAGATCGTTGAAGAGCGGAAATCTGGAGACTAAGTTTTATATTTACCGATGAAGGAGACGTTTGATGGCAATTGTTGTTGAACATGAGAAAAGGCGATATGAAATTTTGGAGCGGGCACTCGATATTTTCATTGAAGAAGGGTATGAGGACGCAACTTTTCAGAAAATTGCCGATCGTTGCGGAATTACCCGTACAACACTTTATCTGTATTTCAAGAACAAGCGGGAAATCTTTGTCTGGAGCATCAAACAGCTTACTGGTCGTGTTGAAAAAGACTTGCTGGAAACAATAACTGATGAATCCCTTTCGTATGCCGAACGGCTGCAGTCGGTATTGCATCTTATTATAGAGTTATGTACAGAAAACAGACGACTTTTCAATGTTGTCTTGACATACCTTTTGCAAGTTCAAAAAACCGGTAAAGATCCGGATTCCCGGGTCCGTCGTCGTACCATTCGACTTAGACACTTGCTGTCCCGTATTCTTATTGCCGGGAAAAATGCCGGTGAGTTTCATATCGATAATGTTAAAGCAGCAAATGAGCTTTTCTATGGATTAATAGAATCTGCAATTTTCCGCATAGCTATACTTGATCGTCAGGAGAATGATGCTCTCAAGGATGCCGTAACACTGGCTATCGCATCTATTTCGACATAACTATTGACTTTTGTCATAAAAAAAGTACAATACAGTGAAATCACTCTGACGTTTTGACGCTTAATGTCGTATTGGAGGTCGATAATGCCAGTTTTTTTGTTCCCGGGGCAGGGTGCGCAATTCCCTGGTATGGGAACTGAACTTTACAATGCCGATTCAAACGGTGTAATGGGTATTCGTGGCCTTTTTGATATAGCAAGTACCATTGTCGGCCAGGATATCAGCAAAATATTGAATTCTGATGAAGATATGCTCCGTCGAACCGACGTTAGCCAACCCGCAATAACCGTGGTTTCATTAGCCGCCTCACTGTACTTGAAGGCACATTCGGTTAATCCCTCTGCATGTGCGGGATTCAGCCTTGGTGAATATCCCGCCCTTGCCGTTTCTGGTGTTGTAAGTATGGAAGATGCTCTTAAAATCACCAGTGAGCGAGGAAAAATCATGCAAAAAGCCTGTGAGATGATTGCAGAAAAATCCTCTGTCCCTCCGGGGATGATGGCTGTAATCGGGCTTTCGCCGGAACAGGTCGACGCAGTGCTGGAAGCGGTACCTGCGGACGAAATATATGGTGCCAATTACAACAGTCCAAAGCAGACGGTGATTTCCGGAACCGCAAATGCTCTGTCTCTCGCAAGTGATGAATTAAAAAAAGCCGGTGCAAAACGTGTAATTCCCCTTAAAGTGTCTGGGCCCTTTCATTCACCGCTCATGCAAAATGCTGCAGACGAGTTCGAACAGGTGCTCGAGCAATTTGAATTTGCGGATCCGGTAATTCCACTTTTTTCCAATGTTACCGGTGCACGGATTGTTTCGGGGACAGAGGCTAAGAAAAATGCCATTCTTCATATTTCCCATCCGGTTTTATGGACAACCGAAGAAGCGGCAATAGCACGATTTATGGAATCCGTCCCTGAAGAGACCCTTGTTGAGGTCGGTCCGGGACGAGTTCTCTGCGGATTATGGCGGGATTCGGGTCAATCCGGATCCTCTGTCCCTTATACAGACTTCATACAGGCTCCTGCCTGATACTACGAATTTTTGGAGAAACTTATGTTATTAAAAGGTAAAACAGCCCTCGTAACCGGGGCAAGCCGTGGAATAGGGAAAGAAATCGCCAAGCGTTTCATTGAGGAAGGTGCGACAGTTTGGGGATTGGCAACAAAAACATCTTCCGGAGCGGCCGAACTTGCCGAGCTTGCAGCCAAAAATGGTAGTGTCTACCACGAACTGATTGCCAATATCAGTGACCCTGCATCGGTTCAGCCGGTGATTACCGCCGCGGTCAAGGATTCCGGCGGGTTTTCGATTCTGGTGAACAATGCCGGGATAACCAAAGACGGACTTTCATTCCGCATGAAGCTTGAGGACTGGGAAAGCGTCCTCAACATCAATCTTACCGGGACTTTTCTGGTAACCCAGATCGTGTCGAGCGACATGATTCGCAAACGTGAGGGTTCCATCATCAATATGTCCAGTATCGTCGGCCTGCATGGGCAGGGTGGCCAGGTGAATTATGCTGCCAGCAAAGCGGGTCTCGTCGGGTATTCCAAGAGCCTCGCCAAGGAAACAGCCGGACGGGGAGTCCGTGTCAATGTTGTCGCTCCCGGGTATATCGAAACTGAAATGACAGACGCAATTCCGGAAGAAGCGCGAAAAACCTGGCTTGAATCAATCCCGATGAAAACCCCGGGATCCGTTACCGATGTCGCAGATACGGTTGTATTTCTTGCTTCTGATCTTTCAAAATACATAACTGCACAGGTAATCGGTGTTGATGGAGGGATGGGTGCATGAAAAGACGTGTTGTAGTTACCGGCCTCGGAGCCGTTACCCCGATCGGGAATACTGTCGATGATACCTGGGCGTCCATTCGCGCGGGAAAATGCGGTGTTGGTCCCATTACCCAGTTTGACGCCAGCAACCACAAGGTTAAAATCGCCGCCGAGGTAAAAGATTTCGACCCTTCACTCTGGATTGACCGAAAAGAAGCCCGGAAAATGGCCCGTTTTACCCAGTTTGTCGCTGTTGCGGCAGCTCAGGCCATTGCCGACTCGGGATTTGACAAGGAAACAATCGCCAAAGTGAAATCCGGAATCACGATCGGAAACGGAATCGGCGGTTTTGAAGTAATTGAAGCTTCCATGAAGAAGTACTTCGAAGCGGGGCCCGACCGGATTCCACCGTTAAGCATTCCCCTGCTCATTTCCAATGAAGGGGCGGGAAATATCAGTATGTTGTACGGTATCACCGGCGCATCCTGGACACTGGCGACCGCTTGCGCGTCCAGTACCGACTCACTCGGTCTCGCCCTCGATCAGATCCGTTCCGGCCGGCTCGACGTGTGTGTCGCCGGAGGGACAGAGGCTGCGGTAACCGGCTTCGGTATCGGCGGATTTACGGTTTTGCAGGCACTTGCGGCGAATTTCAACGACGATCCCCAACGGGCAAGCCGTCCCTTCGACCGTGACCGCTCCGGATTCATCATGGGTGAAGGTGCCGGTATCCTTATTCTTGAAGAACTGGAACATGCAAAGGCACGTGGTGCAAAAATTTACGCCGAATTTGCCGGATATGGCGCTTCGAGCGATGCGTACCACATCACAAGTCCGAGTCCTGACGGTGCCGGCGGGGCCCTGGCCATCACCCGGGCGCTTGAAGATGCCGGTGTTCGCCCGGAAGACGTTCAGTATTATAACGCGCATGGAACATCGACACCGGTCAATGATCCGGCGGAAACGCTCATGATCAAAAAGGCGTTCGGAGACCATGCCTACAAGATGAAAATCTCAAGTACCAAGGGTATGACCGGTCATTGTGTCGGTGCTGCGGGCGCGGTGGAAGCCATAATCTGCATCAAGGCCATCAATGACGGCTATTATCCGCCGACCATCAACCTCGAAAATCCCGATCTTGAGCATGGATGTGACCTCGATTATGTCCCGAACGTCGGAATTGAAGCAGAGCTTGATTGCGCCGCTTCCGGATCTCTCGGATTCGGCGGTCATAACGGCGTTCTTGTCATGAGGAAGTACAAAGCATGAGTGATATGACTACTGCTGGGGACAGAGGATTAAAAAAAGACCTCTCAAATCCCCAAATCCGTGCCGCTGAACGGTCAGAAATGGAAAAACTGCTCCCCCACCGGGATCCGTTTCTTTTCATTGACACCATTGACCAAAACGACGAAGACAAAATCGTCGCACGGCATATTTTTACCGAGAACGAGTTCTTTTTCCGGGGACATTTCCCCGAATATCCCGTAGTCCCGGGCGTCATTCTGGTGGAAACCATGGCGCAAGCCGGCGGCGCGGGCCTCGTAAGAAGGAATATCATGGGCGGTTCGTCGCTCTTTTTCCTTGCGAGCGTGGACAAGGTCAAATTCCGCCGTCAGGTTCGTCCCGGCGAGGAAGTGACTCTGGTAATCGAAAACTTGCGGGTTTCTCCCCGTATGATCAAACAGTCAGGCAAAGCATACGTTGGCGAAGAACTTGCAACCGAAGCTGAATGGATGTGTCTGGTAGGAAGTAAGGACGATTTGTAAGAAGCAATGATAGTAAAACCAATGATTCGCAGTAATATCTGTCTCAACGCTCATCCTGTCGGCTGTGCGAAAGAGGTGGATAACCAGATAGCTTTCGTGAAGGCACAAAACACAAAACGCGGGAGAACTCCGGGTTCCCCGGTTTCTGGCGGCTCCCACGCCGGAGGAACAAGCGCTCCCCTCAAGGCTGTTCTCGTCGTGGGCTGTTCCACCGGGTACGGTCTCGCGAGCCGAATAACCGCGTCCTTCGGGTACGGTGCGGCAACCGTGGGAGTTTCCTATGAAAATGAAGGAACTGAGACAAAAAGCGGAACTCCCGGCTGGTATAATAACCTTGCCTTCGATCGGGCCGCAAAAAAAGCCGGAATTCCTTCAATTACCATAAACGGTGATGCCTTTTCAGACGAGATCCGGGCCGAGGTTGTATCCGCAACAAAAAAACTTGGAATAACCTTCGACCTCGTGGTGTACAGTCTGGCCAGTCCGGTTCGGAAAGATCCTGATACCGGCGAATTGTACCGATCCGTGCTTAAACCGTTCGGGAAACCGTATTCAGGTAAAACGCTTGATGTCATGACCGGAGAGCTTTCTGATCGTACCATAGAAATCGCCACGGAAGATGAAGCTGCCCAGACTGTCAAGGTAATGGGAGGCGAGGACTGGCAACGCTGGATGAACCAGCTTGAAGAAGCCGGTGTGCTCGCGAAAGGCTGTGCAACGGTTGCCTATTCCTACATCGGACCGGAATTATCACATGCCGTGTACCGTGACGGTACCATCGGGGAAGCAAAAAAACACCTCGAAGCGACCGCACGCCGGATGAATGAAGCCCTCGGGACAACACTCGGCGGCTCGGCCTACGTTTCCGTCAATAAAGGCCTGGTAACCCGTTCAAGTGCGGTGATTCCGGTCATTCCGCTGTATCTTTCGGTCCTTTTCAAGGTAATGAAAGAGAAAGGCACCCATGAGGGCTGTATTGAGCAGATTGAACGGCTGTATGCCGAACGACTCTATGCCGAATCCTCTGTCCCTCTTGATGGTGAAGGTCTTATCCGGATCGATGATTATGAGATGGCAGAAGATGTTCAAAAGGAAGTTTCAGACCGTATGGCACGGTTGACACAGGAAACGCTGACTGATATTGCTGATCTTGACGGATACCGTCATGACTTTCTTGTGACTGGCGGATTCGATGTACCCGGGGTAGACTATGAAGACGATGTACCCCTCGATAGTATAGGAGCGTAACAATGGATGACAAGACACTGCTTGCACTGTTCGACAAGTTCGAAACATCATCAGCGACGGAAATGAAGTATTCGGGCAACGGATATTCGTTCGAACTGCGGCGCAAGGAAGCCTTTATTGCCGCAGCACCCCACTATCATGGAGGGACAGAGGTTCATCACACCTCCGCTGAAGCCCACACTCCTGCGCATGTTTCCTCTCCCGCACCCCATGTACCGGCGGGGACAGAGGTTTCCGGAGCTGCTTCCGGTAACGAGATCATCAAGAGCCCTATCGTAGGCACGTTCTACCGGGCTCCGTCTCCCGACGCACCGGCCTTTGCCGAAGCAGGAAAAAAGATAAAATCCGGACAAAAGCTGTGTATCATCGAAGCAATGAAGATGATGAATGCGCTGGAAGCCGAATTTGATTGCGAAATTGTAAAAGTTCTGGTCAATAATGGCGATATGGTTGAATTCGACCAGCCCCTTTTTGAGGTACGGCCTCTATGATCAAACGTCTGATGGTTGCCAACCGCGGTGAAATCGCGGTCAGGATCATCCGTTCCTGCAAAGAATTGGGAATTGAAACAGTCGCCGTGTATTCAACCGCAGACAAGGATGCGCTCCATGTCCGTCTTGCGGATATAGCGGTTTGTATAGGACCGGCAAAATCCGCGCAGAGTTATCTCTCGGTACCCGCGCTCATCACCACTGCTGTCAGAACGGGCTGTGAAGCAATCCATCCGGGAGTCGGATTCCTTTCCGAAAACTCCAATTTTGCCCGCGAAGTCAGGAAAGCCGGTTTGGTGTGGATCGGTCCCGATCCCGATGTAATTGATCTTCTCGGTGACAAGGTTACCGCACGGGATACCGCCCTCAAGTACGGTCTTCCGGTTACTCCAGGATCTCCCGGCCCCATTGCCAAAAAGGACGAAGCGGTCGCCGTGGCCCGCGAATGCGGTTATCCGGTTATCATCAAGGCTGCTTCGGGTGGTGGCGGAAAGGGTATGCGCATTGTCTGGAAAGATGATGATCTTGAAGAAAATCTGACGATTGCGTCAAACGAAGCGCTCGCGAATTTTTCCGACGGTACGGTATACATCGAAAAATACCTTCAGAATCCGCGTCATGTTGAGCTTCAGGTTATTGCAGACGGCAAAGGTCGTGTTGCCATTCTGGGTGAGCGTGACTGCTCGGTGCAGCGTAATCATCAAAAACTTATTGAGGAAAGTCCTTCTCCCGGCGTAACCCCGGAAATGCGTGACTCCATGAGTTCCGGAGCCAAAAATCTTTTCTCCAGTTTGAAATACTGCGGTGCAGGAACGATCGAGTTCCTTGTTGTGGGAGAAGATTTTTACTTCATGGAAGTGAATGCCCGTATCCAGGTTGAGCATCCGGTCAGCGAATTTGTTACCGGAACCGATCTCATCCGCGAGCAGATTCTGGTATGCTGCGGGCAGCCCATGACCATTGATGCGGACAATGTCCATCTTTCCGGCTGGTCCATTGAAGCCCGTATTAATGCCCTTTCTCCCGGCAAAGTGACCCGTCTTGATGTTCCCGGCGGCCCCGGGGTACGGTTTGACAGTTTCCTGTATACCGGTGCGACGGTTTCCCCACATTACGACTCAATGGTGGGAAAGCTCATCGTGCACGACAGTGACCGGCAAAAAGCCCTTACCCGGTTGTTACGGGCAATGGATGAATTGGTAATAGACGGTGTTCCGGTAAATACCGAAACACAGAAGAAAATACTTTCTAGCGCGATTTTCCGATCCGGCCAGTTCGGAACCGGAATTTACGCTCAGCTGGAGGCTACGCTATGAACAGTAAAAAACCGGTAGAGACTGTTTCCTGCCCATCCTGTAAATCGGAAATCAATCCTGAAACATCGCATCTTACCCTGAATGTATGCCCGTCCTGCGGCCACCATTTCAGGATGGAGCCCTGGGACCGTATCGCCTATCTTGCAGATCCTGATACATTCTCCGAATTTTGCAAAAACATGATAAGTCAGAACCCCATTTGCATGGTCGGATACGAAGAAAAGCTGAGTGAAGCAAAGAAAAAATCAAATCTTTCCGATGCGGTCATAACCGGGAGCTGTACCATAGATTCCCGGCCTGTTGTTCTTGCCGTCATGTCTTTCAGTTTTATGGGCGGATCCATGGGGTCCGTCGTCGGGGAGAAGATAACACGAGCCATCATGACCGGTGTAGAGAAACGCTGCCCGGTAATCATTTACGCAACATCGGGCGGTGCGCGCATGCAGGAAGGAATCTTTTCCCTCATGCAGATGGCAAAAACCGCCAGTGCCTGCGCAGAACTCGACCGTGAAGGGCTTCCGCTCTTCCTGGTGCTCTGTGATCCAACAACCGGGGGTGTTACCGCGAGTTTTGCCATGCTTGGCGACATCACCATTGCGGAACCCGGTGCGCTCATCGGTTTTGCCGGACCGCGGGTTATCGAAGGGACCATAAAGCAGACCTTGCCCGAAGGATTTCAGCGTGCAGAGTTTCAGCTTGATAAAGGCTTTGTTGATGTCATCGTCCCCCGCAGTGAACAGCGGGATTTTTTCATCCGCCTTCTGAGAATGCATCCGGTTCAGGAAAAGAGAACCGACAAGGCCGACGGATCAAAGGAACGGGGAGAGTCAGCATGAGTGGTAACAAGAAAGTTGACAGCAAAATTGAAGAACTGAAGAAGTATGCGTCCGAACACGGAATAGATATCAGCGATGAAATAGCGAAAATAGCGGACAAACTCAAGGAATCATCCAAATCTTCCCGTGCCTGGAAACGGGTAGAGCTTGCCCGTAATCCCGATCGGCCCCGTGCGCTCGATATCATCAAGAATATTTGCGATGATTTCATTGAACTCCACGGTGATCGCTACTTTGGTGATGATCTCGCTCTCGTTGGAGGCGTCGGTGTTATAGACGGTATGCCGGTTACGATTATCGGTAACCAGAAAGGGCGCAATCTCAAAGAAACGATGGCCCGTAACGGCGGCATGGCAAATCCCGAAGGATACCGCAAGGCGCTCCGGCTGGCAAAACAGGCCGAAAAATTCGGTCGACCGATAATAACGTTTATCGATACCCAGGGAGCGTATCCCGGTCTGGGCGCGGAAGAACGGGGAATCGGCGAAGCGATTGCCGTCAATTTGCGGGAATTCAGCCAGCTCAAGACCCCCATTATCTGCATCATCATCGGCGAAGGCGGATCGGGCGGGGCTCTCGGTATCGGTGTTGGTGACAAGATTTACATGATGGAAAATGCGGTATATTCGGTCATTTCACCGGAGGGCTATGCATCAATCCTGCTCAGGGATGCCTCCCAGGCAAAGAATGCCGCGGCCATGATGAAAATAACCGCCGAAGATATTCTCGATCTCAAAATTTGTAACGGAATCATCCCGGAACCCGAAGGCGGTGCACACGTTGACCCTGCCGGATCAAGCCGGAATATCAAGGATATCATAATACGGGACCTCAAAGACCTCATGTCCCGGAACCCGTCGGTGCTGGTTCGCTACCGGAATCAGAAAATCCGTACCGTAGGCCATTTCACGGAAGAGTGTCAGTAAGCTTCAGGGGTGCGGATAATGTATCCGCGCCCGATCTTGGCACTGGTGCGCAATAAACACGGATGCCCGTGGCATACCCATGTCCGTTTTTCGCCCGTATCGGGGTCAATGAGCTCTGCATCGGACAATTTTAGCGAAAGAATATCCGGTCCAACCGCTTCAAGCTCGTCAGAGTCGGTAATTTTGTTCATCGAATTGAAAACCCATTGATCCTCTGTCCCCAAAACGCGCTCTCCGATCGTTCCTGCGAGACGGTAGGGCGATTTACTTTCTCCCGGAGTAACGTGATCGGCGTCGGAACGGTCAAAATAGAATCCGGTACCGAATTCACGGTGCGCGACGCGGTAGAGCTCCTGAATAAAGGGTTCTGCGTCTGATTCAGTAATGATATAGGCAAGGGAATCAAGCTTTTTACGGTAAGCGCGGGTGGTGAGTGCGGTGTAATACAGACTCTTCATGCGGCCTTCAATCTTTATGGCGTCCACGCCGGCTTTTTCCATGGCGGCAAGATGGTCAATCATGCATAAATCACGGGAGGAAAAAATAGCTGTGTATCCATCCCCCTCCACAACCGGAAAATACTCGCCCGGCCGTTCTTTTTCTTCGACCAGGCGGTACTCCCAGCGGCAGGAATGGCTGCAGAATCCGGCATTGGCGCTCCGGCCGGTCATGTAGGCGCTCATGAGACAGCGTCCGGAGTAAGCGATGCACATGGCGCCGTGGGCAAAGCATTCCAGTTCCATCTCGGGAACCTGCTGCTTTATTTCGGCAATATCCGCAAGTGATGCTTCCCGCGCGAGAACCACCCGTCGTATGCCCATATCCCGGTACATCTTGACCGCTTCGCTGTTCAGACAGTTTGCCTGCGTGCTTATATGGAGTGGCATGTCGGGGAATTCTTTTTTCAGGAGGCGGATGATTCCCAGATCCTGCACGATGAACGCATCGAAGGGATACTGGCGAAAATAGTCCATCTGCGCGCGGAAGGCAGCTATATCACGGTTGTGAAAAGCAATGTTCAACGCGCAAAAGAGGCGTTTTTGCCGGCCTTCTGCCGCGTATCGCTGTTTGAGATCGGTAATGAGACGGTGCTCATCGTCATGAAAATTGTCCGCCTTGACCCGGAGCGAGAAATTCCTGAGGCCGATATAGGCGGCATCGCCACCGTATTCCCAGGCGTAGGTTAATTTTTCGAAATTTCCTGCGGGAGAAACGAGTTCCATCATTTGAAATTCTGCCTGACCCAGGCACCAATACGGCGTACGGCGAGTTGTGCCTCGGGTGTAATGGTATCGATGGCCTGAAAGAGATGCCACATGTGTTCGGGAGTATCCAGAACAACCGGAACGCCGGCATGTTGTGCCTTTTCGGCGAGTCGGCGGGCGTCTTCAAGGAGAATTTCACGGGTTCCGCACTGGATATAGAGGGGCGGGAAGCGGGAAAAGTCGCCATGGATGGGGGACACATGGGGATTTGCAAAATTCCCGTGATAGGTGTACTGGAGCGCGACCTGTGAAAGATTTTCGCGGTTATGGAGCGGATCCGGATTCTTCCGGCTCAGAAATATGGGTGATGAACAGGAAAGATCCACCCAGGGGGACAGAGCAATTATAGCCCCCGGCAGTCGAACCGATTTTGATTCAAGAAAATGAACGAGCGAGAGAACAAGATTGGCTCCGGTACCGTCTCCGGCAAAAATAATCTGATTATGTGGAAGGCCCTGCTTGAGAAGCCAGGAATAACTCTGATAGAGATCTTCAAGGGCCGTTGGATACGGATATTCGGGTGCCAGGCGATATTCCGGTAACAGAAGCCGCGAAGTACATTCATGGGCAAGGGATGCGCATAAATTGGCCGCGGCATGGCGTGAGCCGGCAATGAATCCGCCGCCATGGGCGTATAGAATGGTGCGGTCTCCAAGAGCAAGCTCGGGAATGAGCATGTCCGCCTTTATCGGTCCGATATCGATTTCATGCCGATCCATATTATTCGGCAAACGAAAGGTTCCGAAAACCGTATCGTATTGCTTTCGAAGCGTCTTTACCGGTATGCGTGGTGAAAAAACTGTTTTCTTCAGAACTTTCACGGCCCGTTTGAGGGCCTGTTCTTCCGGGCGCATGCTTAAAACACCTTGCGTGAGCCGGGTTTTACCGGTGGTTCGCCGCCTGCCTTGCAAAGAGGGCATTCCGCTGCATCCCAAATTTCCGCCGGCTGGCGAAATGCGGGGAAAAGGGGCCAGGGGAAGGCTTCCGGTGAGTCTGCCGGCCGGCGGTCCACCACACAGATTGACGCGACCACTTCTCCTCCGAGTTTTTTAAGCTCATTGGCGGTTTCCATGGTCGATTTCCCCGTGGTTACCACATCTTCTGCAATGATTATGCGGTCTCCCTTCCGTATTTCGAATCCCCGGCGGACGGTCATGACGCCCTCATCGTTTCGCTCGGTAAAAATGGCCGGGAGCCCCAACTGACGGCCGAGTTCGTACGCAACAATGATGCCGCCCATGGCCGGTCCAACGATTACATTGGCATCAAGCCGACCGGCGGCCATTTCGGAGCGAATTTTTTCCGTAACCGGAGCCAGCACGATTGCTGCCTTGTCCGGATGCTGGAGAAGCCGGGCGCATTGAAAATACTGTGATGAGTGTTTTCCTGAAGAAAGAAGAAAGTGCCCGGACAAGAGCGCTTCACAGTCTGAAAGAATGGACAGAATATCGGCCATACGATCCTCCGGCGGGTCTCCGCGTGTCAAAATATGGGGAAAGTATAGCCGAAATATGTGCGAAAGGGAACACCGCGGGGGACAGAGGATAAAACAACGCGGGGGACAGAGCTTGAGGGACAGAGGATGGCGATTGCTACGCAATCGCTTGGATTGTTACCAATCACTTGCGAAAATGCTATTTTCCCGGGGACAGGCGGATCCAGGTGAGTTCGTTCTTGTTTGCGGTGAGGTGTACGACCGTGCTGCCGGGAATGGCGGCAAAGGCGCGGGTGGTTTCATGGTCTGCCGGGCCCTGCATTTTGATGGTGCAGATGAAATTTCCGCACAAACCGGAGTCTATCCAGCGGGTAATCCATTCAAGAAGGCGCGGCGGGTAGCAAATGACGTCGGAGCAGACCCAGTCCTGCGGTCCGAAGTCTTCCGGTTTGAGGGTAAAGGCGTCGTGTTTGATGAAGGTGACCGCGGGATCGGCCATGAGCCGGGGATCAAGCTCGCTGCGGTCTATGGCGGTAACCTGCGCGCAAAGCTGGCGCAGAGCCCAGGTCCAGCCACCCGGACAGGCGCCTGCGTCTACAATGCGGCTGTGCGCGCCGGGAAAGGCGTCTGTTCCGGCACGGCGGGCGAGAAGGGAGACCCAGGCGAGGGCTTCATACATTTTGAGGTATGCCCGGCTCGGCGGATTGATATGGTCTTCCACAAAGCGTATTTCCCCGAGTGGAAAGGGACTTGAGGTTTCCGCCGAGGCAAAAAGATGGTTCTTGTCTATGAGGGTCCACAATCCCATGGGGTTTTCGGGAACCATGAAGGGGAACTCGCGGGGTTTATCCTGAATTTTCGGGAGTTTTTCCTGTATGAGCGTGGCACGTCGGAATGAAGAAAACGGATAGTGTGCCCAGTTCCGCTGGATGCCCCTTAAAATATCTGCCGCTTCGCGGATGGAGCCGAATTCGGCAATAAACGGTTTGTCCAGGCGGGTACGGTGCCAGAATGCGGCTGGCGGTGGTCCCTCCTGGTATATCAAATCCCCGTACTGAAGAAATGAGGGGGCGGGTTTTGCAGGATCTATGGAGAGTTCATGGAAAAGATTGTTCAGAAAACCGGCTGCGGCGAGCCATGCGGTTCCGGGAAGGGGAGTCAATCAGGCTTCCTGCAGTTCCTGTTCCTCGAGAGCCGCCAGAGTTTCAACATAGTTGATAAACTGCCGTGC
>CAZGQQ010000027.1:0-20120 GCA_964527175.1 uncultured Treponema sp. | reverse complement strand
TTCCCATCGACTCCCTGCGGGTTGCCGGAGTGGACATGGAAAGCCCGGAGCCGGTTCAGACCGCGTGCGACTCGTTTGCGCGCATTGTGGACGAGCTCGAAGGAATTCTCGGATAATATCCCGTTCGGCGATGTGCCGGCGGGGCATCACCTCCACCGGCCATGCGAAGATGCGGCAGGGGCCTACCAGCCGCTCCGTGCGATGCGGAATCCCTGACCAAATGATTCCAGGTCGGGCAGACTGCCGAACTCGCCGCCGATCTGGATGCGGTAAAAGGTTCCCAGCCAGCTGCCGCCGCGGACAACGCGTTTCCGTGCGGCTTCCATCGCGGCAGGATCGGTTTGCTGCTCTGACCCGGATACGGGATGCCGCCAGTCAAACCGGTCAAAACACCACTCCCACACATTGCCGCTCAGGTCATACAGGCCGAGCCGGTTTGAGGCGAGACTCCTGACCGGGCTGCTCGTTTCTTTGGCATATACCGCATAGAAGGACGAACGTGAATCATAATAATACGGATGGGTTCCCCCGCTCGGATGACCGCCGGGAGTCCATTCGGTGCCGTCGATATACCGCGCGGCAAGCTCCCATTCGGCGGAACCCGGCAAACGGAATCCGTTTGCCGACTCATCAACATGAACCCGGTCATCTTCCGCGGCAAGTTCTGCTGCAGATCTGAACGGACTGGTGAATGCTTCATCGCGGTAATAGACCGGGGAAAACCCGAGAGCAACAGAGAGTGCGTTACAAAAAACAACTGCCTCGCGCCAGCTCACCCACTCAATCGGGTGCCGCTCCCCGGAAGCACGGGGAGCCTCTGACAGGGTAAAAAATGCGGAAGAGCCGGACGCGCGAACCGCATCCCACAGTTCGCCGGTTACTTCTGTTTCCGCAAGACGGAAGGGTTTGTCAACAACCGTCAGGGCAGGTTCATCAGTACACAAGCCGGGAGCGATACCGGAAGGAACCTTTTTAAGGGCAAAAGACACCTCGTGCGCGGAACCGTCGCTCTTTGTAAACCGTATGGCATGCATTTCTGTGCCAAGTCCCTCATGGGATTTCGGGGCTATGGTAAAGGCAACGACATGGTTCGGAAATGTTATCAAAAGCGCAAAAAGTACCAGCAGACAAAGCGGAACAACAATAGAGAGGACTGATTTAAGCCGTATTTTAGCCATACTTATCTCCTGACAGTATAATAGCACAACACGGAGTGGAAATACACGGATAGATATAGTACAATCTCCAGTATACTAATTTTTATCAAAATCGAAGGTACTGCCATGGGAATGAAGAGAGGAACGTTTCCGGCCACATTGGTCCCGGTCATCGTATTGTTGAGCATTGCATTTGCCCTGCTCGGCTCATGCGTAAATTCGGACATTTTTATTCCGCATGCCCAGAAGGGACTCATTGACTTGTCTCCGGTAGATTTCTCCCTCGCAAGCCCGGTGGCTCTTAATGGTGAATGGGAGTTTTATCCCGGCGAACTGCTCTCTCCGGCGGATTTTTCCGGACTGACCGATACGAAACCCCGATTATCCGGGTATGTCAGCATTCCCGATGAAGGACATCTGAACCCGGCATCTCCCGATAACGGCAAACCCGATCCCTACGGATATGCCTCCTGGCGGCTGACACTGCGTTTCCCGTCACCGGCAGAAGACCTCTCCCTGCGAATTCCTGAAGTTTTTTCTGCAACCAGAATCTTTTTGAACGGCGCAGAAATTTTCTCTGCGGGACACCCCGGAAAAACCGCAGAGGAAACCGGCCACTGGTACCATACCGGCATTGTACATCTGGACATACTGGAAGGTGATAACGAACTGGTTATCCAGGCGGCAAATTTCGGCGAACGGCGCGGCGGGATGAACCGGAGCCTGTGGATCGGTTCAGGACAGGGCATACAGCTCGCCTATATTCGCAGCCTTGCCATGGACATTATCGTGTTCGGGTCCCTTCTTGCCATGGGATTGTATCATCTGTGCCTGTTCTGGATACGCCGCAGGGACCGTTCCGCCCTGTGGTTCGGTCTATTCTGTCTCATCATAGCGGTACGAAGCCTCATTTACGGAGAACGCTTCGCCTTCAATCTTTTTCCCGGCATCCCCTGGGAAGTATTCAACCGGCTTGATCACTTGACCTTCTATATCGGTGTGCCGGTATTCAGTGCATATATCATGCACATTTTCTCCCGGGATATTTCCCGCCTTGTAATGTATATATACCAGGGACTTGGCCTTGTCTTTGCCCTGTTCCTGTTTTTCCCCCCGTCAGTGTTCAACACGACCGTTGTCTGGTATGAAATGATAACGGCAGCATACGTTCTGTACATCCTGTTCATCATCATAAAAGCACTGGTAAACAAACGGGACGGAGCACGAATTACCATGGCCGGCATCGGCATATTCCTCTGTTTCGGTATTAACGAGATTCTGTTCAATATGGGTATCATAAACACATTCAATTCCCTGACTACCGGACTCGTACTGTTTCTTTTCACCCAGTCAGTACTCATTGCCATGCGTTTCTCGAAAGCATTTGACGATTCGGAGCTCCTCGGAAAATCCCTGCTCGATCTGAACAATTCCCTGCGCCGGTTCATCCCCCAGGAGTTCTTCATGCTTCTGAAAAAACGCAAAATCGAAGACATTCAGCTTGGTGATCAGGTCGAGAAAAACATGAGCATCATGTTCTCGGATATACGGAGTTTTACCCTTCTTGCCGAACAGCTTGGGGCTGCGAAGACATTCGAATTCCTCAATAACTACTACGGACGAATCGGTGATGTTATCCGTACATACGGCGGTTTCATAGACAAATATCTGGGAGACGGATTTATTGCACTCTTTCCGGAATCTCCCGACTCGGCACTCAAGGCGGCGATCGGTATCCAGAAAGTCATATGCGAAATAAATGACGAGCGCGCCGAAAAAACATTGCCCCCTCTCGATGTCGGTATCGGTCTCAATTTCGGACAGCTCATACTGGGAACCGTTGGTGAACAGCACCGCATGGACACAACCGTCATTGCCGACTCGGTGAATCTGTGCAGCCGGCTTGAAGGCCTGACCAAACATTACGGCAAGGGTGCCATAGTCCCCTTCTCGTTTCTTGACATGCTCGTTGATCCCGAAGTCTACCATTGGCGCTATCTCGGCCTGATCCGGGTCCATGGCAGAAAACAGCCGGTTGAGGTAGTGCATATTTACGACGGACTGTCTGAAAAGGACTTTGAACGGTTCCACACAAACAAGGACCGGTTTGAAGACGCACTCCATGCATACCGGAACGGCGATTATGAAGCGGCCATGCAGGCTTTCCGCAAACTTGCAAACGACACGCCGGATGATCCTGCGGTCTTTACCTTCATGACACAGATTCACCGGCTCATGAAATCCGGTCTTGCCGGAAGCTGGGATGGGGTGGATACCGCGGAAAAGTAGCCAAAACACCGCGCCACGCCCTATATATCCAGTATGGATATTCTGCAGGAAAGTGCCCGGCGCGAATTCGGCATTCCCTATCTGTTCCCCTGGCAACGCCTGGTCATCGCGAACATACTCGACGCGGTAGATGCTGAAGAACGGTTCCGCTCGGGATTGATCCCCGCCGGAGACCCTGACGGTGAAGTGTTTGACGAGGATGGTGTTCAACGTGGAAAACAGATAGTCCTGTTACCTACCGGCGCCGGAAAGTCACTGTGTTTTCAGTTACCGTCTCTCCTTCTGTCCGGGCCCACCCTGGTCATATATCCCCTGCTTGCCCTCATGGGAGACCAAAGGCGGAGAATGACAGAAACGACCCTTGATCCGGCGATCTTCCGCGGTAACCAAACCGCAGATGAACGTGAAGCGCAGTTCCGCCGTCTTGAAGGAACAGATGGACGAAAACCCGCGCGTCTCATCATTGCGAATCCGGAAATACTTGCCCGCGGCCCCGTACTCGACCGGATTGCAAAACGGGGGATCAGCCACATCGCCATAGATGAGGCCCATTGTGTCTCGGAATGGGGCGACAGTTTTCGTCCGGCGTATCTGGATTTGCGTACGATCATTGCACAAGTCAATGCACCGGCTGTTACCGCATTTACCGCGACCGCGTCTCCGCCGGTCCTGTCGCGTATCGCCGAAATTCTCTTCTCTGGTTCCGCACATCTGGTGCGGGGAGAATCCGACCGGCCGAATATCCGCTACCATGTTCGCAAATGCCGGGCAAAGTACCCGGCGCTGGCCATGGAAGCATGCCGGAGAAACCGGCCCATGGTCGTATTCTGTGCTACACGGGGAGGAACTGAACGGACAGCCCGGTATTTGCGGGAAACACTCCGGGATCCGGACATCAGATTCTATCATGCAGGAATGCTCAAAGAGGAAAAAGAGGAAACAGAGACCTGGTTCCATGGACATAATCGGGGCATCTTGTGTACAACCTGCGCCTGGGGTATGGGTGTAGACAAGAAAAATGTGAGAACAGTCATACACCGCGACCCGCCACCCACGGCAGAAGCATACATCCAGGAAGCGGGACGGGCAGGACGTGACGGAAGTGCTGCCGAGGCGGTTCTTTTATGGAGTCCGGAAGATGTTCTGCGAATTGAGCGAATTCGGGAGCCGGCACGAAGCCGGGCGCGCATTATAACCCGCTTTGCCCGGGCCACGACGTGTCGCAGGGAAATTCTCCTTGACGCGCTTGGCGACCCCAAAGCCGGGGAAGAGGCACCGGGAGGAGAACGCATTGCCTGTTCAGGGTGCGATGTGTGCGACGGTACTGCCCGGACGGTGCCCGGTGATCAAAAAATGGTACTGAGCTTTATTGCGCGCAATGCCCGCTGCCATACACCGCGCCAGGCGGCAACAATTCTGGCAGAAGAAGCAAACCGCCAGGCACGGGCACTGTACGGCATCCCGATATGGAAGAACTCCGATTTTACCGACATTATGCGGGAACTTGAAAAACGAACCATGTTGAGCCAATCACGCTCGGTACTATCCCGGGGAAAATTGTATGTACCCCGCTCGGTTATTCCTCGTCGAGATCAACGTCGTCGTCTTCGTCTTCGGAAGGCTCGGCCACAAGAGGCGCAGCCTTTGCCACTTTAACCCGGCGCCAGGGAGTTTTACCCCGAAAGGATTTTTTCCGATACCGCACAACGTAGAGAACCAGATTCACGTAGAGGGCAATTACGATGGTAACAATGATTACCTCGCGGGATACGAGAATGCTTTTCAGTAATACGAATAATTCTCCAACACTCATGATAATCCGATTATCGGCCTTTTTTGATTCCTTCTTGATACAACCCTGTTGACCAGCGAAAAACGCACCGGTAGGATGGTATCAATGACAGGCATAATTGATTACAACGCCGGTAATGTCCGCAGCGTTGAACTGGCACTTGAAAAAATTGGTGTTCCCTACCGTACCTCGGCCATTCCCGGCGATCTTGCGGAAATGGAACGGCTCATATTTCCCGGCGTTGGTGAAGCGGCTTTTGCCATGGCCGAACTCAAAAAAAGGGGGCTTGATTCCTTTCTCCGCGACTGGGCCGCGGGAGGAAAACCCCTGCTTGGCGTGTGTCTCGGTTCCCAGATCATTTTTGACCACTCGGAGGAGGGAGACACCCCCTGTCTCGGCATCCTTCCCGGTACCATTCGCCGATTTCCCCGGGATTATCCCGCGAAGGGTCTGAAAATTCCCCACATGGGATGGAATGACCTTGCCTATCATAACGGCGGATCAGCGCTCTTTGCGGGAATACCGGAAGGAAGCGATGTCTACTTTGTACACTCCTATTATATTGACCCTGCCGACCCGGCTCTTGTGACGGCGACCGCAGACTACGGCTTTCCCGTCCCTTGCGCGGTAAAACGCGGTTCCGTGGAAGCATTCCAGTTCCATCCGGAGAAATCGGGTAAGACCGGATTGCGCATGCTCGCGAACTTTACCGGAGGCACTGTATGCTGAAAAAGCGAATCATCATCTGCCTCGATGTCAAAGACGGCAGAACCACCAAAGGTGTCAAATTTCTGGACAATATTGATATCGGCGATCCGGTCGCCATGGCTGATGCCTACTACGCACAGGGAGTCGACGAACTCGTCTTTTACGACATCATGGCATCCGCGCATGACCGGGGCCCCACGCTCGATCTCGTTGCCAATGTCGCCAGAACAATACATATCCCTTTTTGCGTGGGAGGCGGAATTTCCACCGTGGAGGATATCCGGGCCACCATCAAGGCCGGAGCGGAAAAGGTCAGTCTCAATTCGCCGGCAGTACGGAACCCCCGTCTTATTACCGAAGGTGCCGCCATTTTCGGAAACCAGTGTATTGTTCTGGGAATGGACGCGAAGAGGGATGTCTCCATGCCGTCCGGCTACCGGATATTCATAAACGGGGGCCGAATAGCAACCGAACTCGATGCGCTCGAATGGGCACTCCGTGCTGAAGAACTTGGCGCGGGAGAAATTGTACTTAACTCCATTGACGCCGACGGGACACGCGACGGCTATGAAATACCCATTACACACCTCATTTCAAGCCGGGTCGGCATTCCGGTCATCGCTTCGGGAGGCGCCGGAAAGCCAGAACACCTCGCGGAAGTGTTAACCGGCGGAAAAGCGGACGCGGCGCTTATCGCGTCCATGGTGCACTCGGGAGAGTATACCGTTGGCTCCATCAAGGAGCAGCTCGCCGGACAGGGGATTCCCGTCCGGCGCTGATCGTTTATCTGAGGAAACTTTCCCTGCTCCGTACAAGCCGGTCGCCGGTATACGACGGAACATGGAAGGCCCAGGGCAGCTCCGAAGAACGACACAGGTACCGTCCCTTCTGTTCATCTTTTTCAAGAACCGTTACCGACACCGTTTGTCCTCCAGCCGTCAGGATCACCGTACCCAACGACGCCTCCGGCAGTTCGGCGTTCTCTCGGGCATACTCCTGTACCCGCAGCGATGCGACAGAGCGAATCCATTCCGCCGTTTTTTCTGCATCCGGCAGGTCATCAGAACCGGCAAAACCCCATACCGGAGGATTTCCGCTTCGCTCCATGACCCATTGCATTGCTCCGTCCGCTCCGCGGAACTCAACACGCTCAATGGCTTCAGGGTCGATCTCATACACGGTTTTTTCGCGCAGGGTATCCACCGCACGGTCAAAGACACTCCGTATGTTCCCTGACACAAGGTACACATCGTCGTCCCCGTCAATCCGGCAATAGGTTTGCAGGGCGTTTGCCGAAACCTTGCCTGCATGGATTGTCCGCACCTTTGTACCGGAAACATACGCGGTAACCGTCAGAGGAACATCAAATCCGAACTCCCCGCTCTCCGGATTTCCGGAAACACGGCCGGGAGCACGAATCAATGTCAACGACGAAATCATGGATTCAACCACTGCCGTATCAGCAGGGTACTGTTCATCGTTTATAACCCATCCATCACCGTCGCGAACAAGCCGGACCGTACCGGCCTGGCCTCCCGAAATTTCGATTGTTTCCGGTTTCGTATCAAGCACAAATTCCCGTACTCCGCCGGATCGGCCAAAAGAAAGCTGAAGAATATAGACAAGAGCAAAAAAAGCAATGGCCGAAAGCAGCACTGTTTTTCTGACCGGAAGATGCATCATGCTTCGCCTCCTGTAGTATCCTGATAGTATGTACGAATTTTCTCGCGCCGGCGCACGCGAAGCCTCCATGCGACAAACCCGGCAAGTGCGGCGAACAGCGGAACACCGTACAGATTGACCGCCCGTGCCGCTGAACGGACAACGGGAGTCGTTTCGTCAAGAATCTCGAGGGAAAGTCCCTTCGTCCTCATTTCTGCAAATTCTCCCCGGCCATTCAGATAGTCAATGGCATTGCGCACAAAGATGGACACCGGCTGTTTGCCTTCCTCGTCCATGACCATGGGCGTCGTAATGGCAGAGGTTCCGGCAACCAGAATCTTTCCCGGCTGTATGCTTCGGGCAAGATGAGTGCTCGGCGAAAGAAGCGCCGCATCGCTGTCCGTTTCATCATCCGGTGTAGCCGGCGGAGAAGCAAAAGCGCTTTCGAAGGATCCTTCAACCAGTACGGCAAGATGCTCCCGTTTCATCCTCTCCTCCGGCGGAACCTGCATGGCACGGGGGTCAAGGGTTATTCGTTCGGTCATGAGCCATGACTGATCAGAGGATGAAACAAGCGGGATGAATGAACGGCTGGTGTCGGTATCGTTTAGCGTACTTTCGAGAGACGAAGCCTGCAGGAAAAGAACGAACGCAAGATCCCGCGATACCGGGTGATCCTGATTCATGCCCGCACGGTCAACACGCGGCACATAGTAGAGGGGAACCTTGCCCATACCGCGCTGTTGCGCTTCGTAACAGTGCATGTCCAGCACATAGTTCTTCCCCACGGAAACACCATACGTCTCCAGGAGAGAATCAAGTCCGGTGGAAACCGGTACAAACTGCGACGGGGCGCCGTATTGCTGTCCCTGATTCTGGATTTCCATGAATGAGTCCATGAATACCAGGAGCGATCCGCCCCGGAGCAGGAACTGATCAAGTGCATACCGGTCTGTTTCGTCAAAAGCGCTCTTTGGGCCGTTTATCATGAGCATGGAAACATGAGAAGGAACTGAACCGGCAGAAAGATCAACAGCTTCGAAGGTGTAGGTGTCGGAAACCAGCTGGCTCAGGCGTCCGGCTCCGGCACGTGCGTCTTCGAGAGAAAGCTCACCGTGTCCGGTTACATATCCGAGCGTTACCGAGTTGTCCATGAGGGACCGAAGCGCTTCGGTAAGCCGGTCGTCCAGACGGTCGAGCCCGGTAACCATGTACGCGCCCATAAATTGTCCAACCTCGAGGCTGACCGTCCGGAACCGGCCATTATACTCAAGCACAATGCCAAGCAACCCTGCACCGGCGTTCTCTCTTCCCGCAGGGTCCGCGTTCCAGCTGATTTTCATTACTCCATATCTCGCGCCTATCTCGTCGACCAGTGACGGTTCAACCGGGTCCACCCGCTGCCACCCGATCATGTCCATGTTCCGGCGATTAAGCCGGTCGTATGCCGCATGAACGCTTCGTTCAACCTGGTTAAACCCGGAAAGACCAAGATCTCCCAGCTTTTCCGTGGCATACAGGGTCATTTGTATCTTTGAGTCGAGACCGGCAAGCGAATTGGTAAGAGAGACCATCTTCCCCATTGCCGTAGTAAGCCGGTACTCAAGGCCATCAGTAGCAGTAAGGTTGTCAAGTACTTCAATGCGGTCGCTATAGGTAAGAACGAGGCCCATCCAGGCATTTTTATACCCTACCTCGGTATCTTTCACTTCCCGTATTTGCACCATGCCGATCCCGTAGGACTCCGCGGTTTCACGGTTTTCCGGCTTGTCCATATCGAAGAACTCATAGGTAAAGTTCCTGTTCGCCACCCCGGCATACTCCTGGAGGAGATCGCGGAGATACCGCTCCACACTGTTGTAGGGCGCCGGCAGTTGATCAGAGAAGAAAACCTGCACCGTCAGGGGCTGTTCAAGAGTCTGCACGAGCTCGCGGCTTGCCCCGGAAAGGGAATACGACTGAGACCGCGTCAGATCGAGACGGAAAAAGGCTTGGGTGGAAACAAGATTGATCAGGACGAGCAATACACACAGCAGAACAATGTCGCTCTTTGGACCGGCAAGCCAATCAAGAAAAGAGTGAATACGCCGTTTCATGCATCCCTCCCCGCATCAAGCCGTGTTACGGTAATGGCAAGAAAAATAACCGTAAGTGATGCAAAATAGACAAGATCACGCGAGTCGATAATGCCGCGTGCAACCGATTCGAAGTGTTTTCCTGCAGAAAGGAACTCAAGCGGACCGACAACAGCGGAAGGAAGCAGCACGAAGAAGCGATCGATCATCGCAAGGACCATACAGAGGGTAAACGCCGTGAAAAACGCCACAATCTGGTTTTTTGTCAACGCAGACGCACACACCCCGATCGCCGAAAAGGCCGCCACCAAAAAGAGGGAGCCCAGATATCCGCCAACAATCGGTCCTGTATCAGGAGATCCGAGGCGTATTACGGTTAGAACGTACACCAGTGTTGGAAGAAGCATACCCGCCGCCGAAACAAAAGCAGCGGCAAATTTACCGACAACCACATCAAGCGGGGTTACCGGCAGGGTCAATAGCGTTTCGATGCTCCCGCTCCGGGTTTCTTCCGAAAAAAGCCGCATGGTAAGAGCCGGAATGAAAAACGCGAAAAGCACGGGAAGCAGGGAAAAGAAGGTACGGAGTTCTGCCCGGTTAACCAGAAAAAACGTGGAAAAAAACAAAAAGCCCGAGAAAGCAAGGAAGAGCACGGCAACGATATAGGCCACGGGGCCGGAATAGAAAGCCGCGAGCTCCCGCTTCGCAAGGTGTATCCAGACTGGCTTGGTATTCATGATGCATCTCCTTCTGCGGTAAGAGTTCTGAAGACATCTTCAAGGCTGTTGCGCTGCATGGACAGTTCGTAGAGTGTCCAGTTTCGTGTGCAGATCCGCTCGAAAACATCCGGGCGAACATCACGGCTTCCGGTAACCGAAAGAAGGGCGGAAACAAGCGGTGTGCCGGTCGCATCATGCTCAGTGGTGGCAGTTTCCGTACATGAACGAACGCCTTCAATATCGCCGCACGCCTCACAGAGAGAGGCGGCGGTACACCCGGAAACAGTAATGCGCACCACGGCCTGTTCGCCGAATCGTCCACGAAGCTCTTCTGTCGGGCTGTCCGCGACAATACGGCCTTTCGAAATGATGATGACCCGGTCACAAAGCATTTCTACTTCGCTGAGAATATGCGTGGAAATAATGACCGTTCGGGTACGACCGATCTCCTTGACGAGATTCCGCACTTCGATGATCTGGTTGGGATCAAGCCCTGAAGTCGGTTCGTCCAGAACGAGAATTTCCGGATCATGGAGCAGGGCATGGGCAAGACCGACGCGTTGCCGGTATCCGCGGGAAAGTTCGGCAATATTCTTGTGCATAACCTCCCTGATGCCGCATATCCGGGCAAGTTCGGGCAGTTTCCCCTCCGGATCAACACCCTGTACCCGGCATACATACGCCAGGTAATCCTGAACCATCATGTCACCATAGAGCGGAGCGGATTCGGGCATATACCCGATACGGTGTTTTACCGCGCGCGAATCGGATTGCGGATCCGCCCCGTCAATCAGGACGCTTCCCTCTGTGGGATTGAGGAAGCCGGTGATCATTCTCATTGTGGTTGTTTTCCCCGCACCGTTCGGTCCGAGCAGTCCGACAATTTCGCCTTTCCGAATGGAAAAGCTCACATCATCCACTGCGCGGAAAGATCCGAAAGAGCGGGATACATGGCTGACTTCTATCATGAATCCTCCTCTTTTATTGGAAAATGTACAAAAATTGAAAACAGGTTACACCGGTGTCGTGCCGTAATACCGGGCACGATTTGTCGGGGTTTCATACACGTCTACCGCGTACAGGGGAATACCGGGAGCGGCGGCAGCAACAGCTTCAAAGATGTACCGGGCGATACGCTCGGCACTCGGATTCGCGGCAAATACATCCAGATCATTGAGGTTTGAATGATCAAGTCTTTCGCATACCCCGCGGAGCGCCTTCTTGAGCACACCGAAATCCACAAGCATGCCACCGGAGTCGAGTTCCGTTCCGCGGGCATGTGCTACAACCCGGTAATTATGCCCATGAAGACGTTCACACTTGCCGTGATACTCCGTTAAAAAATGAGCGGCAGCAAAATCCGCTTCTACAGAAATTTCATACATGGCTCCCATAATAGCGGGAAGGTGTTGCCAACACAAGTGCGCATCGGTACAATTCCATCCATGAAGAAACGACTTTCCGAGTTTACCGGTGCTGTTCCCGTTCTCGAGAAAACCGGCACAGCCGATCCTGAAATAACGTCGCTCGTATACGACTCCCGCAAAGCGGTTCCCGGATCGCTATTTTTCGCACTCAGCGGCCTGCATACCGACGGAGCCGCGTATGTTGAACAGGCTGTTGCCAGAGGGGCGCGCGCGGTTGTTCTTTCGGGTAGCCCGGAAACGGTACATCCCGATATTGTCTATCTCCGCGTAGAGGATCCCCGTTTTGCCATGTCCGCCCTTGCCGCGGAGTTTTTCGACCACCCGTCCCGGGATATGGCGGTTATCGGTGTTACCGGAACCGAGGGAAAGAGCACCACCGTTTCGCTTGTTTTTCAACTCCTCAGACTTTGCGGAAGAAAAGCAGGTTTTATTTCCACTGTTGACTACTGTCTGGGGGATGAAGTACGTGCAAACCCCGAACATCAGACTACGCCCGAAGCAGTAACCATCCATGAGAACCTGGCGCACATGCGGGATAATGGCGTCGAATATGCGGTTATAGAGTCCTCGTCTCACGGTCTCTCACCCCGGACCAACCGGCTGGGAGATGTCGCATTCGACGCGGGAATTATGACCAATGTAACCCATGAACACCTGGAGTTTCACGGAACCCATGAACAATATAAACATGACAAGGCAAACCTTTTCCGCGCGTTTGACCGGTTTGATCATAAAAAAAACGGTCGTGAGGTGCCCTCCTTCGGTGTCGTAAACGAAGAAGATCCGGCTTCTGTGTATTTTCGCGCAGCGACCGAAAAACCGGTATACGGTTTTTCCACCTGGGCAACAACCAGAAAGGGGTTTTCCGCGTCCTCCATCCAGACAGACGCCCGGGGATCGAACTTCATCCTGTCCGCATCGGGTATCGAATATCCTGCGAGAATCAATCTGCCCGGTGCGTTCAACGTGTATAACGTACTCGCGGCAGCCATAACTGTTGTTCGCATGCTGGATATGCCGGTGCCGGACATACTCCCCCTGCTTCCCCGTCTTCTTCCCGTTACCGGCCGGATGACCCTCATTGACGAAGGACAGCCCTTTGAAGTACTGGTCGATTACGCCCATACCCCCTCATCGTTCCAGGCAGTGTTCCCGCCCCTGCGTAAACGGATAACAGGAAAGATCATCAGCGTATTCGGCTCCGGCGGCGAACGGGATACCCTCAAGCGGCCGGAACAGGGCCGCATAGCCGGAGATTACTCGGACATCGTAATCGTAACGGATGAAGACCCGAGACATGAGGATTCCATGGCAATTCTGGAAATGATTGCCGCCGGTTGTCCCGAAAAAAAACGGGAAGAGGAACTCTTTCTCATTTCCGACCGTCCAAAGGCGATCCGAAAGGCGATATCACTTGCGGGTGAAGGAGATCTGGTACTCCTTCTGGGAAAGGGACACGAAAATTCCATTATCTACCGGGACCGTACCGATCCCTACAATGAAATAGAAGAAGCGAAAGCTGCGCTCAACGAAGCGGGTTACGGGAGAAAAAAATGAACATAGCAGTACTGTACGGTGGAAAATCCGGAGAGCACGAGGTATCACTTCTTTCCGGCGCGTCAGTTGCCCGGCACATTCCGAAAGAAGGCAACCGGATAACACTCATCGGCATTGACCGGGATGGCGCCTGGTACCTCCAGGATGAATCGCTGCTTGAAATGGTCCGGAACACGGCTGACGCAGCGCTCACCATCGACTGCGATCCCTCACGGAGGATACAGGTGGTTCCCGGAGGCGGATGCAGTGGCGCTTTACGATGCGGTACTACTGACATTCCGGTTGATGTTGTTTTTCCCGTACTTCACGGCACGTTCGGAGAAGACGGCACCATACAGGGACTTTTTGAAATGGCGGAGCTTCCCTATGTGGGCGGTGGTGTCATGGCGAGTTCTGTTGCAATGGACAAGGAAAAAACCAAAATGCTGTGGCAACAGGAACAGCTGCCGGTTGTTCCCTTCCTTTCCGTGCTCGCCGCAGACTGGAAATCCGGAATAACACCCGAAGCAGTGAGCTCGCGCAAGGCTGTATGTGATGCCGTTGAAGCACGCTTCTCCTGGCCGGTATTCGTAAAACCCGCACGGGCGGGAAGCTCGGTTGGCGCATGTAAGGCCGAGAACGCAGGCGTACTGGAAACCTGTCTGGATGAAGCGTTCCGTTGGGATACCAAGGTATTGGTGGAACCCTTTATTTCCGCGCGTGAAATAGAATGCTCCGTTACCGGGAACGGACGCGCTGTTGCGTATGAACCCGGAGAAATAGCACCGACCCACGAATTTTATGATTATGACGCGAAATACCTGGATCCGGACGGTGCCCTGCTCATCGTTCCGGCGCGATTGTCCCGGGAAGAAAAAGAGCAGGTCAAACACCTCGCCTGCCGGGCCTACGAAGCTCTTGAGCTTGACGGGCTTTCGCGGGTTGATTTTTTTCTGGACAAAGAATCCGGGAAACTCTATCTGAATGAAATTAACACAATACCGGGATTTACCCATATCTCGATGTTTCCCCGCATGTGCGAAGAGGCAGGCCTCAAGTACGGGGATCTCATCATGTACCTGCTTGATCTGGCACGGGAACGGTTTGACCGGTCACGCAGACTCAGGACCAACCGCGTATGACCATACCCTTTTACAAGATGCAGCTGGCGGGGAACGGATTCATTCTCGTAGACCTGAATGCACTTGAAGCGGAGAAAAAAGAGCGAAATGCAGCCGGGGATAGGGAACCAGTATTCGGCTCCGAATTGTATGGTGAAGCGTCGCGCATCCTGTGCAACCGGAAATTCGGCGTTGGTGCGAGCGGGGCAATCTTTCTCTCGGGAGACAACACACTGCGCATGTTTTCGCACCGGGGAAAGCCGATACATCCTGCAGACGATGCCCTGTTATGCGCCGCGCGGTTTGCCTTTGATACCGGACGGGTAGCGCAAAGCACCATCGAGTTTTCCACGGTTCGGGAAACACTGCGTATTGATGTACTGGGTGCGCATGAATTCCGCATTCCGCTCGGATCACCATTCTCATTGCTCAAAGGCACGGTGATTAACCCTGATTGCGGAAACATAGTAGAAACAATTACCCATGAAGGATCGGAGATTTCCTGTTCGGCGCTACATATCCGCCAGGATGTGGTGACTGCATTTCCCCGGTCGCTGGGAACCCTTGATTATTCGGGGTTCTCTGCTCTGGTACGAAAAGCGTTTCCGGATCGGAATATCATACCCGTTATTGCCCATTCCATTACGAGCGACACCATCATCCTCAAGGCAAAACCGCGTTTTGAATCGGCAGTGTGCGCGAGCGCCGCAGCAGCTCTTGTCACGTCTGTCTGCTCGGGTCTTTCCGGCCATGAATTGCTCGTCATGTTTGAAACACCGGGAACCGAAGGTCAGCCAGACGCCATTATCGCACGGGATCGGGACAATACCAGCCGGCTTGCCGCAAGCTGGAATACCGCTGATAACGAACTATACGTTATCGGGTCCGGTGGGTATGTATTTGAGGGCAAATTTGACCTGCACAACCTGTTATCGGCCGACGAGTGACAATATCGTTATTACCAGTCCGGAGCCGATCATGATGTATCCCGATGTCTGCGTAGCCTGAACCAGCCAGTCATCCGAAGTAACCGAATCAAGTACAGCAGCGGATGCAAACGACGACGTTCCCAGCACCATGAGCGTTGCGGTCAGTGCACCGGGAACCCGCATGTGCTTTGCGGAACGGGTACTGCCGAACTTCAGCGGTCTCGGAGCCGGTCCTTTCTGATCAGAAGGTTCTGCAGTGTCCGCGACTTCAGTAACCGGAATAACACCCACTTCAATGCCTTTAAAGGGACGCATATCCCAGAATTCCCGAATTTCACTGTCAATCCGCTGTTTTTGTAACGGTGCAGGATCGCTCTTTTCGGAAGGAATAATTACCCGCTCAACTTTCTCACCGGCAGTCAGAATAATCGTATCGAGCTCGGGACCGGAAAAATCCCCGACAAGAACCGATCCGTCAAAACAGAACACCCGGTGGAGAACGGCAGACTCGGCTGCAGCGGCGGCATATTCCCGGGTTGTTTCATCTTCTGTGGCTTCAACAGGGGGTGCAGTTTGCCGGAGGGCTATGACATCAAGGCCAAAGTCGGTTCCCCGGACTCCAGCAACGAGAGACGGAGATGAAATACGGTATGTATTTCCCCGGGCAAGACGATCAACCTTTGCCCGGACGCGGCCATAATACAATTCACCCGTTGTCCGCTTGTTGTCCGCTTCACGATCAAAACGGAAGGAGGTGTTTTCGGCAATTTTCACGGTGGCGCCCAGCTCATGGATGGTAAATTCGAGCATTGTTTCGGAAGCGGTCTGAAAAATGTCACCCGGCAACACTTCCATGCCGAATACGTCCGTACTGTCAACAGAAATCTGCCGCTGGCGTCCGTCCCGAATCAGACGAAAAGAAGTTCCTTCGGCATAAATAATATTCGCAAACGGTCCTTCTGCAACCAGGGGAACCACACACAGGAGAATGCTACATATGACGGAAAGAATGCTTTTATTTCGATTCATTATACTATACTATAAAACCGTATGGGCAAGATTACAAGCAAACCAGCGCAAATCTCGTCAGATGCCGCAATAAACTCGGTATTGCGCGAAATGACACATGCACCGGTATCCGCTCCGGTTCGGTTTTACTGCAACGAAGGAGAGGATCAGTTTTTGAAGCTGGAACATCCGCTGTTTGTCCCTGCACTGCCGGTCCATCACAGTATCGAAAACAGCACCCCTCCCGAAGGATACCGGGAAGCCCTGTATGGCCTTGTCACCTTTATTGCAGACCATGCGCCCTCCCTGCTTGCCGGAACACGATGGAATTTCGATCCCCGGTCAATTCATGCACCGACATTTTACCGGGTGGAGGAATTCGAAGGTCAGGCTTATTTGTACATGGTTCTTGTCGACCTGGCCTGCCGAACACTTGAGTCTGAGATCGTGGAACCCGGAACCAATGACCGCACCCCCGCGTTCAGGACACACAATCTGTATTTTGAATGTGACTATTTCCCCCTCAACGGACTCGACTCTGACTCGCTCGTCCTGAACCAGACCATTCCGGTAACCTGGAAGGGAGAGTCGGGTGAAGGGTACATGATACACGGAATCTGGATGGATGCAGACATCAACAAATTTTTCAGCAAGCTCGTCCTGCCTTCCGGAACACGGAATCATCCGTATTACCCGGTTACCTGCAAACAGCACTGTGTAAGCCTGAACGCCTATGGAGTTGAAAGCCCTGCCCTCCTCCACCAAATCAGGCCACAGCTAGAAGGATCCCTTGACCGAATTCTGGAAGAACTGCACGCGAATTCCTTTTCCGAAGATTCTGCCCTGTTCCGTGAGCTCAAGGATCAGTTCCCGTCAGCTCCGGGCGAGCGATGGAAGAACCTGCGCATCACCGCATCGCTGAATGATAACGATCAGAAGGAGTACACCATTGAGTTTTAACAACCCTCCGTTTGTGACACTGAAAGATCTGGCGGGCCTCCAGGTAACCGTAATGGGTCTCGGCCTTAATGGCGGCGGCCTTGCGTCCGCACGCTTCTTTGCCCGGCACGGAGCACTGGTAACCGTTACCGACATGAAAAGCGAACAGGATCTTGCCCCGTCTGTGGAAGCCCTCTGTGACTATCCGGGTATCCGTTTTGTACTCGGAAACCACGAACTGAATGATTTTACCAATGCAGATGTGGTTATCAAGAACCCCGGTGTCAAATTGCAGGGCAACCGGTATCTGGAACAGGCAAAGTCGATTGAAACCGATATCTCGGTATTTCTCCGTTTATCGAAAGCGCCTATACTCGCGGTCACCGGCAGCAAGGGGAAATCCTCTACCGTGAGCGCGCTGTATTACGGCATGAAAAAACTGGGATACCCCGTCTTTCTCGGCGGAAACATCACGGTGAGTCCGCTTACCTTTCTCGAGGAAACCACTGCAGAGACTCCGGTCATTCTTGAGCTGTCAAGCTGGCAGCTTGCCGATTTGCGCGGCCGCGGACTGCTCAAACCCCGCATTGCCCTCATAACGCCCATCATGAGCGACCACCAGAACTGGTACGGCAGCATGGAAGCCTATGTTGCAGACAAAAAACTCCTGTATGCCGACATGGAGGAAGATTCGTATCTTTTGTGTAATGCCGACGACGGCTGGGGATCCGTCTTTGCTTCTGAAACACATGCTGCCGTCCGTTGGTATACCACCCGGACGGAATTACCGGAGACACTGCCCGCTGTCAGCTCACAGGCGGGAACCTGGATAACCCCGGAAGGCCGCGGTATTGTGAAACTGGATGGCCGTGAAACGGAAATTCTTCCGGCAACTCTTGCCGTACCCGGAACGCATATGCGGCAAAACCTCGTGAACGCCGCACACATGATGGTTCTCTTCGGTGCAGATCCGGATTCGGCAGGAAAGGCGCTGTCGTCATTTCCCGGTATCGAACACCGGCTCGAGTTTTTTCATGAAGATGCGGGGGTCAGATATTACAATGATTCCGCTGCAACAATACCCGAGGCCGCCGCAGCCGCAGCCGGTTCATTTGACCGGCCCGTCATTCTTCTTTCCGGCGGAACGGACAAAGACCTTGATTTCGAACCCCTTGCCCGGGTTGCCGGCACAGTAAAACGGCTTTTGCTTCTTGCCGGAACCGGCACCGACAAACTGATCCCGCTGTTACGTTCTCGCCAAATCGGCTTTGACGGACCCTATCAGTCTCTGGAAGAGCTCGTCGCGGCAGCACGCAGAGGTGCAGAGGCGGGAGACATTGTGGTGTTTTCTCCCGGGGCTACCAGTTTCGGCATGTTCAAAAACGAATTTGACCGGGGACGGCAATTCAAGGCGCTATTTCCCAACAATGTTGGTAGCACTCTGAACACTACACCGTAAAGCGTCCCAGGCCCTTGAAATCGAGTGTTGCAAAGTAATCATCCTCGGTTTCCCGACGGCGAATTTCCACGATTTTGCCGTCTTCGCGGAGCAAGAGTTCCCCTGCGCGAAGTTTTGCGTTGTAGTTGAAACCCATGGCCCGGCCATGCGCGCCCGCGTCGTGAATAATGACAAAATCACCCTTCTCTATTTTCGGAAGGCTCCGCTGTACGGCGAATTTGTCGCAGTTTTCACAGAGGGACCCCACCACATCGTACACCTGATCATGCGGGGCTTTTTCCTTGCCGGCGACGCTCACATGGTGATACGCGCCGTACATGCCCGGCCGCATGAGATCCGCCATGCTTGCATCCACCCCGATGTACTCGCGGTAGGTATGCTTTTCGTGGATTGCGCGACTTACCAGCCAGCCGTAGGGGCCGGTGATGGGGCGGCCGCATTCGAAGAAAATGGCGACGTTCCCGAGTCCGGCAGGGACCATGATGCGGTCGTAGGCTGCCTTCATGCCGTCCGCTACATACGTGTAGTCAACCGCGGTCTGCTCAGGGCGGTAGGGAATGCCGATGCCGCCGCCCATGTTGATGAACTCGACTGCGGCGCCGGTTTTCTCCTTGATTTCTACCGCGAGCTCGAAGAGCATCACGGCAGTTTCAACAAAGTAGTCGGGATTGAGTTCGTTCGACGCCACCATGGTGTGAAGGCCGAACCGCTTTGCGCCCCGCTTCTGCACTTCGGCGTACGCGTCGAGTATCTGCGGCCGGGTAAGGCCGTACTTGGCTTCCTCCGGCTTCCCGATAATGGCGTTCCCTTCCTTGAGCGGCCCCGGATTGTACCGGAAGGAGATGAGCTCCGGAATGCCGCCGAGCGCCTGTTCGAGATAGTCGATGTGTGTGTAGTCATCAAGATTGATGGTGGCGCCCATGAGGTTGGCGTACACATATTCCTTTTCGGGCGTCTCGTTCGAGGTGAACATGACCTGTTCGCCGGTAATACCCGCTTTCTGGGCGAGAATGAGCTCGGGCAGGCTCGAACAGTCCGCACCGAAGCCTTCGGACGCGAGAATTTTCAGAATATAGGGATTCGGGCAGGCTTTTACCGCGAAATACTCGCGGAAACCGGGGAACCGGGAAAAGGCCGCGGTAAACCTGCGGGCATTTTCGCGTATTGCCCGCTCGTCGTAGAGGTAAAAGGGCGTGGGGTATTGCCCGGACAAGCCCTCGAGCTCGTCCTTGCGCAGGGGAAAGGTCTTTTCGTTCATGATATATAGCCTTTGGCCTTGAGCAGTTCGGCGTTGAGGAT
>CAZGQQ010000026.1:0-20275 GCA_964527175.1 uncultured Treponema sp. | reverse complement strand
AAGTGCCGGTATACTTGAATCCATGAGTGAACGCATCCTTGTTTGTGATAACAGTATTCCCTTCGCCGGATTGGTCGCCGGAGAACTCCGGCAAAAGAATGCCGCGGTTGCACTTGCGTGCAGGGAGGAAGACCTGGCTTCCGGAAAGAGCGAGAGAACCGCAGCCGCAGGAATACCCGTTCTGACCGATATTGTCTGGACCCGCAGCTCCCCGCTCTCCGCCAAAACGATGCTGCTTGAGACCCGAAACATGATTGGGGGTTTGGACAGTGCTCTTCTGGTGTTCGACGCCCAGGTCTTTTTATCCTCGCTTGTTGCCGGTAAAGACTCTGCATCCGCTCTTCTTGATGAATACATTGACGCGTATGTTTTTCTGGTTCAGGAATTGTCGTTGTTTTTTAACCGGCAAAAACGCGGACGGCTCGTCTTTGCTCTTCGGCCGTTTCCTTCACGTTCCGGAATTCCCGGTTCGCCTGAAACCGTGTTTGCCATGGCCGAGTCTGCCTTTGTCCGGCTCGCAGAAGAAACGGCTGCACATTATTCGTCTGCAGGATCGGTTCCGGTGGACTGTCCCCTTGTTCGCTTCGGTGACGGAGACGATACTGAAGATGCGCGCTGGCTTGCCGAGAAGCTTTCATCCCGGGATTCGACAAAAAACGCATCAAAATCCGGTTCTCCCCGGTGGGTCAGGGCCGGTTCGCGGAATTTGTTCGGGCTTCTTTCATGATGCCTGGTTCAGTAATTGCAACCGCAGTTACTTTCCAACACAAAAGGTAGAAAACACTGCATCCAGGATATCTTCCGGGGTAGTTTCTCCGGTAATTTCCCCGAGCGCGCCGAGAGCATCTTCAAGATCCTGTGAGACGGCGTCGAGCGGAAATCCCGCCTGTTCTGCTTCGCATGCGTGTTCCAGAAATTTTCGCGCGGTGGCAAGGGCCTGTTTCTGGCGTTCGCTGCCCGGAGCGGCCCCCCGGATGTTCTCCATGCCGGTATTGCCACCCGCCGGGGGTTCTTTGTCTGCATAGAGTAACGTGTGCGTTACCGTTATGAGCTCGTGTATGCCTTCTCCGGTGTGTGCGCTTACCGGAATGAACCGGATTTGTCCGGTGTTCGTTTCCGACATGTTGGGGGGAAGGGGTAACGCATCGGTCCGGTCGGCTTTATTCCAGAGTACGATAACCGGGCACCGGTGCGGCATCTGAAGGAACTCCCGGTCCTCATCGGTGAGCCCGACCGTACCGTCTATACCATAGAATACCAGATCAGCCTGCGATGTAAGCATTCGTGTCCGGTCCACTCCTTCCGCTTCAATGTGGTCAGCGGTTTCCCGAATGCCCGCGGTATCATAGAGACGAACCGGAATACCGAGAAAATCGGCTTCTGCTTCGAGCCAGTCCCGTGTTGTACCGTGAGTATCCGACACTATCGCGCGATCCTGTTTGAGCAACGTGTTGAAAAGGCTTGATTTTCCGGCATTGGTTTTTCCGGCAATGACGATGGTTGCACCGTCGCGGAGTATTCGTTCGGCTGCCCACGCCTGTTCCAGCCGTTTTATGCGTTCACAGGAGCGGATAATGCTTTCGGTATCGAATGCCCCTTTTACGGTATCTTCATCTTCCGGATATTCTATTTCGACGCCGAGTGCGGCAAGTGATTGAATTACCATGGCGCGGATTGACTGAACCTCTGTTGAAAGCTCTCCGGCAAGGCGTAGTGCTGCGTGATTCCGGGCCAGATCGGTGCGGGAGTCTATTATTTCGCGTATTGCTTCTGCCCGTGCCAGATCGGTTTTCCCGTTGGTAAAGGAGCGCAGTGCAAATTCACCCCGGGCGGCGGCACGGAATCCTGCAGCAAGCATGGTTCGGTACACTGCAAGGACAACCGCTGGTCCCCCATGGCCAATTATTTCTGCAGATTCCTCTCCGGTGAAACTCGCGGGTTCGCGAAAAACCGCTACCATGACTTCATCGATACGTTCACCGTTTTCTCCGGTTATCCAGCCATACACCAGTGTATTGCCCCGTGCAGAGAGTAATGCTTGTGGACGGGAAAAAAATGGAGCTATGCGCTCAATGGCACCCTTGCCCGAAACACGAACAATTCCGAGCGCTGACGGAACAAGTGCGGTCGCAATGGCGGTAATGGGAGCTTCAGGATCATAGGCTGACAGGTTCATGGATACAAAGTATATCAGTTTTTCAGGTGAATGACAGCTCCATTTGCCCAAGAGCTGTTTCTTCGGATGAGGGCTTGCTGAAATAGTATCCCTGGATAATGTCGCAATGCAGGTTTTTCAGCTGTTCGTATTGCTCGGCATCTTCGACACCTTCAGCAACAACCTTTAAGCCGAGACTGTGCGAAAGCGTAATGATGCTCTTTGTGAGAAGCCTGGTTTTATCCTGATTCTTGAGATCATCGATAAATATTTTATCAATTTTCACGAAATGAACCGGCAGTTCCTTGAGATACGACAGCGAAGAATATCCTTTGCCAAAATCATCAAGAGAGAGCAGAAAACCCGCGTCGCGCAGCTGGGACAGCTTTTCCGCCATGAGATCAATGCTTTCGATGAGGAAGCTTTCGGTTATTTCGATATTGATTCTCTCCGGGGATACGCCACTTCTTTTTACAAAGCGAATGAGACGGGGAACGAAATCGTCGGCCTGCATTTGACGTACGGAGACATTGACCGATATGGTAAACCGGGTATGCCCGAGCGGTTCGGCCCGTTTGATAAAGTTTACCGCGGACTGTACAACAAAGAATCCTATTGCATCTATCAACCCGGACTGTTCAGCTATGGGAATGAATACGCCGGGAGAGATTTCACCGCGTCGCGGGTAATTCCATCGGGCAAGGGCTTCCAGCCCGTCAATTTTCCCCGTTAAAAGATTGATTTGGGGCTGATACGCCACATACATCTCGTTGTTATCAATTGCATTACGCAGACCGGTCTCCAGTTCGAGCCGGTATGCAAGCGTCTGTTGAATGTCTTCGTCATACAGATAGTATCCGGCGCTTCCGGCAATCTTTGCCCGGTGAAGGGCTGCATCTGCTTTTTGAAAAAGCTCTTCCGGAGTCAGGGCATGATCCGGATACAACGCGACTCCCGCAGTAACTGAAAGATAATGAACCCGGCCATCAACATCCATTTTTCGGGTGAGCAGACGTATAACCAGTTGCGCATACTTCTCTATAAAGTCTTTTGATGTTGCGGATATGAACAGGACAAACTGGTCTCCGCCGAACCGGGCAATCTGAATATGTTCATTGATCATGGACGACAATATGTTCGCCGAGCTGACCAGAACCTTGTCGCCAACAGTGTGGCCGAACATGTTGTTGATAAGGGTAAAATTGTTAATGTTCACAAAAATGATACCGGACGTACCCTCCGCCGCGGTCTCCCGTATCATGTCCTGACATATTCGTACGGCATTTGTACGATTGGGCAGCGAGGTAAGCGGGTCAAAGAAAGCGAGTGACTCAATTTCTGCTTCCCTGCTTTTTCGCTCGTCAATGTCGGTAATTGATCCGGTAATATGGGTAAGCTTGCCCGTGCTGTCATGGAGCGCCATGCCCCAGACGTTTATCCATTTCCAGGATCCCGAAGCGGTACGTATGCGGACTTCTTCAAGCAACCGTTCGGTTTTCCCGTTTATATGACTGCGAACTGCCCGGGAATACCGATCCTTGTCATCAGGATGCATCATGTCTGTTAACAGGAGGACATCTTGTTGTTCACGGGAGAAACCGGTCATTTCATACCAGCGCTCGGAGTAATGGGTGGACTGCGTTTCATAATTCCAGTCCCACAGGGCGTCGTTTGATCCTAGAGATGCAAGACGCAAGCGTTCCTCGCTTTTTTCCAGTGTTTCCTTGACTGCGGAAATTTGCTTGAGCTGGTTTTCCAGCTCCTGTCCCGAAGCCGACAACTCCTCGTTGAGTGTTTTTATCTCGCTGTTTTTTATGGCGAGATCGGCAGAAAGAGCGTGTTCTCGTCTGATGAATACGAGCAAGATGATGATAAATGAAAAACACAAACCAAAGCCGGTCAGAATGATGAGCAGGGTTGTCCTGTTTCGCTCCCAGAAGGTTTCCTCCCGGTTGATGTATTGCGCCGTTTCGGGAATGGTTTTCAGAGAAAAACGCTGTACGGCAGCATGGTCAAAAAGCATAATGTAACTGGCGTCTGAAACCGGGGGGATTGTATCCGCCGGAATTCCCGAAAGAATCCTCAGTGCCATTTGTGCAGCTTTTTCCCCCATTACATAGGGGCTGAAGAGGTATCCTCCCAGGGCACCGGTTCCCAGGTGGTGTGTATTGAGAACATACACCGGTGTTCCGGCGGCGCGGGCGATTCGTTCAATCAGTGTTTCTCCGGTATAAATGAGGCCGCTCTTGTCGCGGGAATAACTGCCGATAAAAATGAGATCATGCTTTCCTAACGATGAGACTTCCCGCTCAATTTCCGCAATGGTCAAATCGCTCAGGGAGCGTACCGGAAGGCGCGGAAGAAGGGTTGTGAGCATGTTCCGTATGCGTTTTTCTACAGCCTGACCGGACGGATCACTATCGCTCACCAGGTACGCCGCACGCGGTGCCGGTTGAATGCTGATTGCCGTTTCAACGGTTTTTCTAATTGACTGGTCTTCAAATACTCCGGTGATGTTGCGGTGCGGTCCCGTGATGCGTTCAGCGTATTCCTCATACACCCCGCTGAATACAACCGGAAGACCGGGGAACAGGGACTCACGGTTGTTCATTACAAACTCGAGGGCACGGTCATCCGACGTCAGTACAATATCGACTGATCCCGGGGGGTATTTTGCCGCAATTTGGCGTGAGAAAAACTCGAGGCGGGACTCGTCGGGGAAACGTTTCCAGTCCATGAATTCGGTACAAACCAGAAACGGTTTGTCGGTGTGCTGAAACGTTTCAAGCATGCCGCGGGAGATATCGGCTGTCCACTGGTATTCTACATTGTATGAATGAATGATGAGAATGGTTTTATACGGACGTGTCGACGCGACAACGATTGCAGAAGCAAAGAATAAGAGAATTAAAACTATGACTATGCGGCGTTTTCCATATAAATCGTTCATGACCCTTGCCTAATTGTCGGGCAGGAAAACGTGCACGTCAAGTTTTATGTTTGATTACCAGAGGGCAAGATCCCGTACCGCCTGTCTGTTACCGGTTGTAAACGGATCGGCCGTACCGGACGCATAGATTTCATCTATCCGGTTTTTGTATACCTCGCTCGCTTTGTGCCGGACGAGTTTCAGGGTTGAGTTGATAAGACCGTTTGACTCGTCAAATGGCTGGGCTATCAACGCAAAAGACGCAGGCCGCCATTGCGCCGGCAGCGAACTGTAATCCCGGTGGCCGGTAAAGGCAAGTATGTCATCACGTATCATGGCGATAACGGCATCAATACGCTGTTGTTCACTCGTGCCTTCAATAATGCCGGCTGCTGTAATTGCATCCTTGAGCGCTCCGGTGTTTACCGTTGCTACAACCGAGGTAAATTTGCACTGGTTGTTGTACGCCATAACCTGGTGGATGTAGCGGGATGTGTTGATAATGGCTTCTTCAATGGTTTCGGGGCTGTATTTTTCGCCGTCTGCGGCAATAAGCAGCGCCTTTTCGCGTCCGGTAACAACGAGAAAACCGTCTTCATCGATATATCCCAGATCTCCGGTCCAGAGCCACCCGTCGCGAAGTGTTTCCGCAGTCGCTTCGGGATTCTTGAAATATCCCTTCATGACCGAACCACCCCGGGTGACAATCTGACCTTTTTCGCCGATTGGGCATTCGGTGGCATCATCTTTCATGATGCGGACATCAAGGTTGGGAATAATGACTCCGGATGTACCAAACTTGTGCTTTCGTGCGGAATTGGCGCAGATAATGGGGGCATTTTCGGTGAGGCCGTACCCCTGATAGACAGGAACGCCGATTGCGTTAAAAAACTCCTGCTGCTTGATCTCAAGAAGGGCGCCGCCGCCAACACAGAATTTTATATCGCTGCCGAATACGGTTCTGAGTTTGGGAAAAATGAGCGCGTTTGCCAGTGCCCAGGGAAAGAATGAGCGGAGACGCACACCAAGCGATGGTTTGTTGAAGCCGTTTCCGGCACGGGCAATTCCCGCCCGGACGCCCCGCTCGAATATTCCGTGTATGAAAGCGCCTTTTTCTGCGACTCCCTGAATCATTTTTTTCATGAAGTTTCCGGAAAGCGCGGGAACGGTAAGCAGAAAATCCGGGTTAACTTCGGCAAGATTCCTGGGCAAATTCCGCAGTGCCGCCAGCGGACCCCCGCGGGAATCCACAAAGTACATGGCGAGTCCCTTGAGCAGAAAGATGTATATACCGACAGTGTGTGCAAAGGAATGATCCAGCGGAAGCATGATGAGGCTCTTCCATCCCTCCTGAACCTCGACGACCTTCGACGCGTTTTCAGCATTATGCAGATAGTTCCGGTGCGTAAGCATGATCCCTTTGGGATTCCCGGTTGTGCCCGAGGTGTAGCAGATGGTTACGGTATCATCGATCCCGACTTCTTTTTCACGGTTCTCGAGTACCCGGGAAAGTGGTTCTCCACCGAAGCGACTGGGGTCTGCGGGAGATGCAAGCGCCTGTTCACCTTCGGAGACAAGATCTTCGTAATACAAAAAAGTGGTTCCCGCAGAAAGCGGTGTCCGGGAAACGAGCTTGTCCATGGATTCCGTTTTTCCGGACAGACAAACAACAAGAGGTTGTTTCTTTACTGCCGCGAGTATGTCCGCCAGTTTCTGGAAATTGTTTTCAGAGATGAAAATGGCGCGTGATTCTGAATGATCAAGGCGGAAAACCAGTTCGTCCGGGGAAAGCTTCGTGGAAAGCGGGACAGAGATGCATCCGGCACGAAGCAGACCGAATTCACTGATAACCCAGGCGGTTCTTCCTTCCGAAAGTATTGAAATGCGGTCATCCTTCATGAATCCCCTCAGGAGCAATGCCGCGGCAAAAGCCCGGGAAAGATGTTCCGCCCGGGAAAAACTGACTGTATCATAGTGCTCGCCGGATTTGTCTCCAAGATAGGGAGCGTTGCCGAATTGTGCTGCACCTTCATGCAGAAGGTCAATGACTGTGTTCATGGTAAAAACCCCTCCGGAAAAATGTACAGACAGTATGTATGGAGAATGGTGATACGTCAACAAAAACGCGGGGCTTGTCCCGCTATTCGGCGTAATGATACACTAACGCTCATGAAAGGAATTATTGTCGCCGCGGGATACGGCACCCGCTTTTTACCGGTCACCAAAACAATTGCCAAAGAAATGCTTCCGCTTGTTACGGTTCCGTCCATACAGTTTATTGTGGATGAATTTATACAGGCCGGAATTCGGGATATCGTTATCATAACCTCCCGACGGAAAAAGGCGCTGGAAGACTATTTTGACCGGGAGATTGAACTTGAATCGGTTTTTACCCGTGAAGGTCGTGACAGTTCACTTGAACAGATCGCACCGTCTCCCGCCTCCATCATCTTTGTACGGCAACAAGCCATGATGGGAACCGGTCATGCCCTGCTTCAGGTCAAGAATTGGGTGTGCGGCGAGCCCTGTGTTGTAGCGTATCCGGACGATTTGCATTTTGGAACAGTTCCTCTGGCTGCGCAGCTTGCCGGGGTGTATCAAAAGACGGGAGCCGCGGTCATGGCGAGCATCTGTGTAGACGGCGATGTTTCGCGATATGGTGTTTTTGATCTGGCGGAAGACAATCTCCATGTCCGTTCCATTATAGAAAAACCTGCGCCCGGAACAGAACCCGGACATGATGTTTCCATTGGCCGGTACCTGGTGCCACCCGAGTTTTTTAATCTTCTTGAAGAAGGCTGGAACATACATTGCGCCGAAGCAGAGAAAGCGGGGAGATCGCCCGGAGAGTACTTTCACATATATGCGCTCAACCGGCTCATGGCTTCCGGCAAGGTAGTGCACGCCCCGGTGGAGGGTGTTCGTCTTGATACCGGAGAACCGGCAGGATATCTGGACGCCATTCTCCGGTATGCTGATACCTGTAGCGAACTTCGTCCGGTTATCGATAATTTTATTGCAAGGCGATCCTGACAAATAGAGTCGGTGCAATCCGGCTTGTCCAAAAACCGGCAAGCGCAAACTGGAGAAACCGGCACAGTAACCATTGATCGGCGGGTATTGAGGCGCAAACAGCGTTGCCCGCACCATACACAATCGCCAGCCCCGCTCCTCCGGTAATGCACCGGAGGATTTTTTTTAAGTAGCTGCCGGATGCGGCAGAAAAAGGGGCGTCTTCGCCGGAGTTGTGCATGAGCACGGCACCAGCCGCAAAGCCGAACAGAAGACCGCCAATACGGGTTTCTCCGCCGCTCCAGCGGTTCAGCAGAAATACGGTCAGGGCTATTCCGGCAATGCGGACGCTGGTGCGCGGCTTCTTCATGTCCGGGAATCGGGCGTGAATCCTTGGTGCAAGCCGATCCCGGATTCGGGGAAGGGCGATGAGCGCAATGAGCGAAATGAGCGCACCGATTACCCAGCCGGAGAGAATGTCGGTGGGGTAATGTACTCCGAGATATACCCGGCTTATTCCAATCAGCAGTGGAAGTACAATCATCGCCGCTTTTGCCGCCTTGCCCGGCACGCGAACCAGTGCTGCCGGCCAGAATGCGGCCGAGTTCTGTGCATGGCCGGAGGGTGTTGCATAACCGGTTTCATGTATCAGGTTGAGACCCGGTTTGCGGACAAAGGGCCGGGGTACCGCCAGCAGGTTTTTGAGGATGGTGTTGATCCCCGCGGAAAGCAACAGAATGATACCGGTCCGGGCTGCATGTCTCTCGTCGATGCACCAGTATAAAAAGGCGATCATGATCATGTATGATACCGGATCGCCGAGAATGGTTATGCTTCGGAAAAGTGGCGTGGCGACTGCGGGCAGTATCTCCTGAACGGATTCTATTACCCGTATGCCCCAGTCAAGAACCGCAGTACCTTGTTCATAAACCAGCGGCGCTGCCTCAAGGGTGTTCAACGGAGTGCTCCGCTGTCTTCGCCGAAGAAGGGGAGTCTTCCTGCCGGTGTTTCTGCGGGCGGTTGCCAGGGATAGGGTGCCGTGAGGTCAACATCCGGCCGGAGATCCTCGTATCGCCCCGAATTGTTCCAGTACGTGTATCCCTGATTCAATGCATCCCGTGCACCGAATACCTGCCGCTGTACATAGTCCTGATTGTAAAATTTTCGGTCATAAGACACGTTCAGATAAAACGCCTGCACCCAGGGCCTGATGGCGATGTGATTACGGGCGATAATGGCATTACGGTACGAACCATGCAGGAATATGCGGTATGGCCGGTCGACAGCCGGTTCGTGTGCGAGAAACTGCTGTTCAAAATGGCTCGGATAGAACATGGGACAGATAACATCCACATACCGTGCAAGGAGCTCCACATCCTGTCCGGTTCTCGCTCCGGTCCGGTACCAGCCGTTCGCGCCATAAATGTCGATGGAAATGGGTGCGTTGATATTCTTGCGTGCATAGGAAAGAAAAGACATTAATGCGCTTTCCCGATCCATTCCCGTATCCTGCCAGCGGAATTGTGCGTCGGACAGGTTTTTACCGTCAGTGGGGAAACGGATGTAGTCAAACTGAATTTCATCAAAACCCCGTTCAATGAGTTCCCGGGATATGGCGACGTTATATTTCCAGACTTCTTCGCTGTATGGATCCACCCAGTGCTCATCATAGTATTGGCGTACAAAGGTGGATTCGGCCTGATCTGCCTGGTCAGTGGTATTGGTTACCTCTTTTTGCTCGCGTACCAAACGATATCCCTGCCAGGGCTTGTTTTCTGTTTTATCCCATACGGCGAACTTTCCGTTTGCCTGCCGGGCAAGACCGCGATCCTTGAACACGACGATACGCGCAATCAGGTATACTCCCTGTGCTTTTGCCGCGGTAACAAGTTCATCAAGATTTACTCCCCAGCTGAAGGTTCCGAGTGAGCGTACAAGCGGATCCTTTGAGTCGTACCGGATAAATCCATAATCATCTTTCATGTCTACCACGAGCATGTTCAGGTTGTTCTTTTTCAGTATTTCAAGATGCTTTTTCAGGCCTTCCGGCGTAGTAATCTGATGAACGGGAATATAATTACCGGCTTTCCCGCGGGCTTCTGCCGTATGGGGCGCCTGGGTACGGCTGGGGGAAAGGAGCCACAATTCCGAAAGGGACAGTGCTCCGCGGTTGCCGCTGAGCTGTTCGGGTATCCATGCTGAAAGGACAATACCGGGCAATTTTCCGAGGAGCGGATACCAGTCCCGGATTTCAACCGGCTGGGCGGAATTCGCAGCGGATTCCGCTGCGGGTACGGCAAGCGGCAGTTCCCTGATTTTTGACGGACTCGCAAAGACCACCGAATGTTTTCCCGGTGCGAGACCCTCCACGGTATCAAGGGGTGCGGATCCCTGCCACAGGGATTCAAACTTCTTGTTGTTCCAGTCAAGACGGTAGAGCACCGGTTTGAAGGTGTTTGACACAAACACCTCCGTTGTGCTGCCGTTGTATGATGTTACAATATCGGCAACTTCATCAGGCCAGCGTATTGACGGGACACAGTAGAGTCCGTCATTCAAATCATTCCATGCCGATTTTGGTTGATCCGCGTACTTCCATGAAATACCGTAAATGGGATGTGACATGAACACCGTGAGCCGCATTTCGCCGGTGCTATCCGGAAGGTCAAGAACTGATACGGCTTTTACTCCCGCCGTTTGGGCGCTTCGGCCCAGACTTTCCCAGGATTCTCCGCCATTACGGGACAGATATACCGCATCTTTGGTAGCGGTTACGAGTATTTCCGGTTTTGAGGGATGTATTTCAAGATCCTTGAGTTCCTGTACTTCGCGTACGAATTTTTTTGTGCCTTCTTCGGGCAGTTTGACTACCTTTACCGGGATACCATTGGTAATGGGGGTAAACGATTGCAGGTTCGTACTGACATGAATTCCGTCAAGGCTGAGAATGATCCACCGCGTTCCGTCATGAAGAATTTTGCGAACTTCGCGGGCATGCCACAGGAGACGGGATGATGTACCGGTAATGCGGTACAAACCGTTATCGGTTCCGGCCAGGAACGCGTCTTCTGCTGCAATAACCGAAGACAACAGCGCACAGATCGTAAGTGTAAGCAGGAATCGTTTCATAGGGTTCAAAGGATAGCAGAAATGTCAGTATTGAAAAAGACCGGAAACCCGTTATAATCGTGAATAGCGGAGGATCCATGATGAAATCAGTTTCTAAAAAATGCGGCATTCTTACATCCGGCGGTGATGCTCCCGGTCTTAACGCGGCAATACGCGGAGTAGCCCGTACGGCAATGGATGTGTACGGCATGACCATTATCGGATTTGAACATGGATACCGCGGTCTCATCGAGAACCGGAGCAGGGTTCTTGAACCGGTCGAATTTTCCGGCATCCTTGCACGTGGCGGAACAATTCTGGGCACTTCCCGCGAAAAGCCGTTTAAGGACAAGAATTGGTGTGATGAAACAGACGCTCCCTGTGCAGTGCGCAGTATAAAGGAAACCTACAATACACTCGCTTTGGACAGTCTGGTCATCCTCGGCGGTAACGGAAGCAATACTACGGCGTCCCTTCTTGTGAATGAAGGACTCAACGTTATCAGTCTTCCCAAAACAATAGACAATGATATTGTTGAAACTGATATGACGTTTGGCTTTCATACCGCGCTCTCCGTGGCTACCGAAGCAATAGACCGCCTGCATTCAACAGCGTCGAGTCATAACAGGGTGATGGTTATTGAAGTGATGGGGCACAAGGCCGGCTGGCTTGCGTTGTATTCCGGTGTTGCCGGGGGCGGCGATGTTATCCTGCTGCCCGAAATACCCTACGATATTCGCAGTATTTCACGGCATATTGAAAACCGCTGTCGTGAAGGGAAAACGTTTTCTATCGTCGTTGTGGCAGAAGGTGCCCGTTCTGTTGATGAAGCGGGAATGGACAAGAAAAAATTCAAGAAAAGCCGGGAGCGTATGTCCGGTTCAATCGGGTACAGGGTTGCCCAGGAAATACAGAAAGAGACCGGTCTGGATTCCCGGGTAACGGTATTGGGATATCTTCAGCGTGGCGGTACTCCGGTTGCCTACGACCGAATTCTTGCCACCCAGTTTGGTACTGCCGCTGCGAACATGCTGGCTCTCGGTGATTATGGAAAAATGGTTGCATTGCGCGACGGCAGGTTGACCGGCGTTCCTCTGGAGAAAGTAGCAAGCCGGATTAAAACGGTGCCGCTGGATCATGACATGCTCAAGTCCGCCCGTGATGTTGGAACCTGTCTGGGCGATTAATCCGGGAATGCTCTCGGGCGGGCGATGCCGTACCCTTGAGCGTAATCCACACCAATTTCACCAAGCATCCTGATTATGGTGTCGTTTTCCGCGAATTCTCCTACCGTTTTGAGACCAAGTATCCTGCACATGCTGCTGATTGCCTGAACCATGGTATAGTCAACGGGATCTCGATCCATATTCCGTATGAAACTTCCATCTATCTTAACAAAATCTACCGGAAGGTTCTTCAGGTAACTGAACGAGGAAAAACCGGATCCAAAATCATCCAGTGCAAAGGAAAATCCTTTCTCCTTGAGTTCGGTGATAAGGTGGGAAGCCGATGCAAGATTGAGAATTGCGCTTGATTCGGTAATTTCGATACAAAACTGACGGGGTGGGACCCCGTGTTTGGTTGCTTGTGCCATGATGTATGCGACCATGTTCTCGTCGAGCAAAGAGCCGCCGGAAAGATTCACCGAAAAAATCGAGTCTGCGAGTGGATGATTCTTTTGTAAGAGCCGGGCATACGTCTCAAACGTTTTGTCGATAACCCATCGGTCTATTGCAGAGATAACGTTATATCGCTCTGCTATGGGAATGAATTCCCCCGGCTGGATTACCGGGTTATCCCCATCCTTCATGCGAAGCAGCACTTCAATCTTCGAGGGTTGTTTGCCGCCCATAAGCGGCTCAATCGGCTGGTAGTAGAGGATAAAACCGTCTTCCTGCAGGGATGAATGAATGCGGGCAATCCATTCGCTGATGGGCAGGGAATAATATCTTCCGCTGGTACGCTGTTCAAAGAAGGAAAAGCGGTTTCCACCGCTGCTGTGAATCTTTTGTACGGTCTGGGTTCCGGCAATCATTATCTCATGTTCATTCTGGAAAGTACCGTCAACCGGGATGATGGCGATGCTCAGTGTATAGGGGTAGGGTTTTCCTTCCCATATAAAGGGATTCTCCCGGCATGAATCGAGCAATTGCTGGGCTATCGCGGAAATATCGCTTGTTTCTCCGGTTTCATCCATGCTGTAGTGTATGAGAACAAAGTCGTCAGCACCGATTCGCGCTGCAAAATTCCGGTCCTTGAGATGTTCCTTTATGGACGCTGCAACAGTACCGATCATGACATCACCTGCACGGGTACCGCAGGAATCGTTGAAAACCTTGAAATGATCGATATCAATAAACACCGCATGAACACTGGATTGTTGTCCACCATTTTTTAAAAGGATTGCATTGAGCCGTGCTGCCAGTTCGGTGCGGTTCAGGAGGCCGGTGAGTGTATCGTGGCTTGCCTGATAATTGAGCGTGTCGGTTATTTCATCAAGGCGTGAAATATCCTTGAATGAGATGATTCGGTCTCCCGCACTGGTGTTTCCGGAAATTTCAAGGTTTACGATCATGTCGACTACAAATGACTTGTTGCTCCGGTTCGTAAGCCGGAGATTTTGCGCGCGCAATACCCTGGTCTGATCGTTCAATTCGGGGATGCGGTATGGTTCGCCGGTTTCCTTGTTCGACAGGGTGAAAAGGTCGCACACCTGGATCTGGTGCGATTCAGTGTCTGAAATCTCGAGCAGCTTTTCCGCTACAGGGTTTAAAAAGACAATATTGCCGGATTTGCCTACAACAAGAATGGCGTCGGTGGTGGAATTCAATATCGCGGAAAAAAGCTGCTCTTTTTCCCGTATTCTCAGATCGGCAACACTTTTAAAAAGCGCCATCTCGAGCAATGTGGCCAGTTCCCGTTCCTTGAAGGGTTTGAGAATGAAACCGACCGGAGTTGCCTCCTTTGCGCGATCAAGCGTGGCATGATCTGTATACGCCGAAAGAAACACAACCGGTATATCAAGGTCTTTTTTAACCCGAATCGCCACATCGATACCGTCAATATCTCCGCGGAGCAGGACATCCATGAGAATGATGTCCGGTCTGAGGCGGGAAATGTCCGAGAGTGCAGTTTCTCCGTCTGCAGTGGTACCGCATACGATATACCCAAGCCGTTCAAGGCGCTTTTTCAGGTCTATAGCGACGACACGCTCATCCTCAACGATGTACACACGCTCATTACTCATGGGCCAGCAAATCCATTATTCTGGTGGTAATCTCTTCGGGCGAAAGCCGTCCGATTTCAATCGTAACATCAGCAATTGTAGCATACCTGGCGGTTCTTCGGGAGAAAAGTTCGAGAAACTTTCCCCGGGGATCCGGTCCCTGCAAAAATGGGGGAAGCCGGCCATCCCGGCTGGCGCTCTCCTCTATCCGTGAAAAAAGGAGTTCTGCGGCAGTATCAAGATAAACCGTCGTTCCGGTTTCGGAGAGAATGGCACAGGCGTCTGCATTGTCTGCAATACCGCCGCCGGTTGCCAGAACACAGTGCAGCGTGGATGAAGAGGATCCATACCTGGAACGAATCTGTTCACAGGCTTTTGTCTCCCAGTGCATCATGAGGGGCGCTCCGCCGGCATCCCACAATTCGCGCGGCGACTTGCCGGAGAGCGTCGTTATCACATCATCTGTGTCCAGAAACGGGTAGTTGAGGGTGTCGGCAAGAATCTTGCCGGTGGTTGTTTTCCCGCTGTGCTTCATCCCTAAAAGTATAATGGTGGCGGAGTAATTCATACCATGACTATAGTCTTTTTTTTGCTTGTATTAAAGGGAAAGCGCCGGTATTCTTTTCTCATGACCGTTGTTTCCCTCGTCTTCCTCTCGTTTGTTCCCTGTTTTATCTGGTTTCTGTACTGTCTTGCCGGAAGGCATGCAACGGTTATGCATATCTTCTTTTTTACGCTTGCTGCGGTCATTGCCGTTATCCTGTCTGTATCGGTACGTTTTCTTGTGGAACCGGTTGCCTTGTATGTGCCCGTGTCATTGGTGCCGATATTCACTGCCCTGGTCGCTACGGCGGTACCCGAGGAACTGTCAAAAATGATGCTCGTGCTCCCGTTCGCGCATACCGGTCCGGATCGGACTCCCGTACCGGAACGGACGCTGTGTGCCCGTGCTGTCTGTGTAGCGCTTGCTTTTGCTTCGCTTGAGAACCTTCTGTTTGCTTCACGGTATCCTGCGGCGCTGCTGCTTCGTTCGGTTACGGCGGTTCCCTTCCATGGTGCGACCGCGTTATTCTCTGCACTGTGGCTGAGCCGGATGATCCGGCGACGGGTTGACCCGGACCCGGGCACGAATCCGAACCGGCCGCGATTTTTGTTGTCCGGGGCCATCATGATGCATGCAGTGTATGCCTGGGCCTTTGTACTCAGTCCGGCGATCCCGGCTCTTTCTTTGCTGGTTGCGGTCATCGCTGTTGCGCGTGCAGTATATTTGTGGAAACAATGCGGGGGTGTTGCGCATGGCGCATTCGATAAACAATGAACAGGATCGATACGGCACCTCGTGTGACCGGGATATACATACCGCTTCCGGAGGATACCGGATAGTGCAGGGATATCGGGTTCCCCTGGAAAAGGCTGAGTATGCCGGATTGGCTGAATCACCGCTTGGCATCGCTGTCGATATTGGTACAACCACCATAGCCATGGAGCTTGTTGACCGCATGACCGGATTGGTGTTGTCGGGAATTTCGCTGCTAAACAGCCAGCGCCGTTGGGGAAGCGACGTGATATCCCGGATTCGGGCAGCGAATACCGGTTTGCAGGAATCGCTGAAACAGGCAGTGCATCGCGATGTGCTCAACGGCATTACACAACTGGTACAGTCGGCTTCGGTAGATGGAAGCCGTGTAGGCCTCGTTGCAATAGCGGCCAATACTACCATGACTCATCTGCTGTTGGGCCTTTCCTGTGTCGCTCTGGCACAGCACCCCTTTACTCCGGAACAAACCGACTTTCCGGAGATACCATTTTATGATCTTTTTGATACTGCATTGTCTGTCTATTTGCCGGCGGCGCATTGCCGGGTTCTTTGTCTTCCGGCTCTGAGCGCGTTTATCGGTGGTGACGTGATTGGCGGAGTTGCTGCGTGCGGAGCAATGGCAGAGGATGAGGGGCCGCGGCTCTTCATTGATCTGGGAACCAATGCGGAAATGGTTCTATCCTGCGGCGGCCGGCATTACTGTGCGTCCGCGGCAGCAGGGCCCGCTTTCGAGGGGGGCAAGATATCGTGCGGTACCGGCTGTATCCCGGGCGCGGTATCGTCCGTACGTCTGGAGGGAAATCGTTTCAATTTTGATACAATCCCCGGCGGTAATTCCGAACGTCCTTCCGGAATATGCGGATCGGGAATTCTGGATTTTACCGCGGCTGCCCTGCAGAGCGGTCTTATCCGTCGGGACGGCTCGCTTGCTCCGGTATGTGCCGAATCGGGAATACGGCTCAACGGATCGGGACACATTGTTCTTACCCAGCAGGATATCCGTGAGATACAGCTTGCCAAGGCTGCGGTACGGGCAGGAATTTCGGTGCTCCTGGAGACCGCCGGAACAGGTGAAGAGTCAGTTTCTTCAATAATACTGGCCGGTGGTTTCGGTTTGTTTCTCCGGGAAGAAAGCGCACTGGAGACCGGTCTGTTGCCGGCTTCTTTTGCAGGCAGGACTTTTGCGCCCGGAAATACGTCACTTGCTGCAGCAACCGGTTATCTTCTGGATGAGAAGTTTCTTGACCGTTGTAATGAGATTATCAGTCTGTCGGAGACAGTGGTGCTTGCCGGACATCCGGGATTTGAGAATGTGTACATATCCATGATTGATTTTTAACTGCTGCCGGAATTGCCGGGAAAGTGTCAGTTGTGCAAGAGCTTGCCGGGCAGTGTGTATACATCTTCCACCCCGGTTACGAGAATGCCTCCCATGCCCAGTTCAAGTGGCACGGCAATATCAATATCATAACGGTCGCCGATGGAAACACAGGTGTTCCAGGGAACACCGAGTGCGTCGGCCGCGGTGGTGTACGGTTTCTTGTGGGGCTTGCTGACTCCGGTGGTGTCGAGTCCTACGAGAACCGGGAAAAGATCCCGGACACCGAGCGCTTCAAGGGTACTGCCAGCGGGTCGCGACGGATTGTTGGTTACCGCGGCGAGTGCGAATTTGGCAGAAAGTTTTTTGAGCGTATCCCTGAGTACGGGATCCGGGGCAAGGAACTTTTCCGGCTCAAGCAATTCCTCCCTCCAGCGGATGCTTTCACTAATGGGGATGCCGAATGCCGTAAGCGCGTTTCCGAGGCTCGTCTTCTTCCCGGTTTCTTTTTCGTTGCGGAGCCGTTCCTGGTCTATGAGTGTTCGCGCTTCAGCCGCAGTCATGTTTCGCAGGTTTGCGAAATGGCGGATCTGTATATCTATTTGTTCCCGTGCCCATTCATCGTTGGTATACAGGGTCAAATCAATATCGAACAGAAGAGCGCGTATGTGCGAAGGGATATTAAAGCACTGCATCGGGAGTGGTTTTCCAGTAGTCGTATTTTTCACTATAGCGGTGGTGGCGTTCGGGGTCGGGTTCAAACCGGCGGCATTCGCGAACCAGTGCGCGGGAAGCGTCCTGTATGGATGGATACCAGCCGAGTACGGGTGATGCCATCACGGCGTCTCCCATGAGCTCGCCGTCTGCTGTTGCGGTGAGGATGAAGGTTCGCCCGGTTATGTCGGCTTTCATCTGGTTCCATAATTCGTTCCGTGCCTGTCCGCCGGAAAGATAAAAATCCGGGGTATGGCCTGTTGCCGCCTCAAGGGCTTCGATTCCCTCGCGAACGGAAAATCCGATGTGTTCGACAATACGCCGCCCCGGGTGTGTGTTCGCGTGTCCCACAGGTGCGCTTGGGCTTTCGAGTATGTCACGCATGAGCTCAGGATACGGCTTGCCGGTTTCTCCGCTCGTTTTACGGTACTCATGGAATGTCGCACCGCTATCAGGCAACAGCCAGGAAGCATTCCAGTATGCAGGAAGGAGTGAGGGTAGTACCCGTATTCCGGGATATTGCAGCGGGTGTTCGATACAGACATTGAGCCCCTCGCTGGTTCCCGCGCGGTCGCAGGCGCGCCCGGGTTCAAACGCACCGGTTCCGGCGAGTGCTACAAAAAAGTCAGGGCCTCCGGCAATAACCGGAATGTTTTTCCGGCTGCCAAGTGTGGTTTCTCCCGCAACAGCTCCTGCAGGAATAAAAGACGGCATTATTGTGGTGTCGAGATTTGCTTCTGCCAGTGCCGGTGTACTCCAGTATACCGGCTCAAAGCGTTTTTCCGGCAGGATGGTTACCGCGTTTCCGGTGAGTGTAAGTATGAGATACTCCGGACCGGAAAGAATCCGGTGTGCGTTTGCATATTCACGGGGGAACCGGCGGGAGAACTCAAGCAGACGCGGAATAAACAGGGACGGGCCGGAATACCGGCTCTGTATCGATGCTTCTGCCGGATCGTTCCACAGAAGGAGCGCTGTCGCGCGATGGTCCTTGTCTGTGCTGATCAGGGTTGGGCCATTACCGGAGACGACAACGGCAACTGCAGATTTTTCTGGTTTGAGGGCGCGCAGTGCAAGAGTGTAGGCATCTATCCAGTGGGAAACCCTGCGGGGCACTCGCGGGAAACGGAAGCGCGCCGCTGAAACGATGTCTCCCGTCGGTGAAATGAGTGCGGTTTTTATGGATGATGTACCGATGTCAATACAGAAAACCGTCTGTTCCATTACGGTTGGGTTGACGATTTTCCCTGCATGACCAGTTTTTCAATGATGTTGCGGTTGTCAAGAAGATCACTCAGGGACTGGTTGTGATGTATCCGGGAGATAACCTGTGCGAACAGACCGGATACATTTGTTTTGATATACCACTCCTTGGTAAGCAGTTCTTCGTGATATACGGCATTGGTGCCGATGATGCGGTAAAAATGTCCTTTCTTGTACGCTTCATCAAACAATTCAATTGCGTTTCCTGTAAAGAACGGAAGGCTGATTGCCGCGATAATTTTCTGCGCGCCCTGTTCTTTGAGAAACTCCATTGCTTTCAACAGTGTTCCCCCGGTGCCCAGCATATCATCGGCAAGGAACGCAACCTTGCCCGATACATCCCCGAGCAATTTGATGCTCATGATGTTGCTTTTCTCGGCGTTCTGGGAAACTACCGAATAGTCCCGTTCCTTGTAGAGCATGGCAAGCGGTTTCTTGAGCCCGGTTGCATAAAACTTGTTCCGGTCAACAGCTCCCGTGTCCGGGGAAACAACGACAAAGTCATCCTTTTCGCTTGAGAGATCCACAATTTTGGCGAGTTCCCGAATTATCTGGTAACTCGCATGAAGATTTTCAACCCGGGCAGAATAGAATGCGTTTTCAATTTCACGGGAGTGGATGTCAAGGGTAATAATCTGGCTGACACCCAGGCTTTCATAGAGGTGACCCAAAAGGCTTGCGGTAAGCCCTTCGCGGCCCTTCTTCTTGTGTTGGCGGCTGTACGGATATACCGGAAGTACCAGCGTGATACGGGAAGCACCAGCGTGGCGTACGGCGTCTATCGTTACGAGGAGACTCATCAGGTGATCATTCACTGAAAGGGATTGCTTGTTCTTGCCTTCATTCAAATCCAGCACCTGATGGTTTTCAACATCCTGGAAAATAAAAACATCCTTGCCGCGGATGCAGTCATGAAGTTCGGTTTTGAACTCACCGTTCATGAACCAGGTGTAGCGGGCATTTACCTTGAACACCGGGGCGCGAAATTTGGTAACGTCTCCGCGGATACAGATGTCCGAGGTCTGGAGGTCATTGTAAAAATTGACGTCCTTGACAAGACTGAGGCGGTCCACCTCGTATCGTTTTGCCAGGACATCGCTTTTTTGTCTGAATCGCCGGCTGTAAATATGGTTCAGGTGTTTGATAGTCTCGTTGGCAAACCGTTCACCACCCGGACAGGCAACAATGGCCAGTTGTGTTGGTTCTGAATATGTCATCTGTTATCCCCGATG
>CAZGQQ010000025.1:0-21681 GCA_964527175.1 uncultured Treponema sp. | reverse complement strand
CTGCTTTCGTTCAGCTGCCGGAAAGCAATGGGAAAATGAGATATCAGCTTTCAACAATTTTGATAGCAGTACCCTACTGCTCCAGTTCAGCGCTCACTTCGGCGAGAATCCGCAAGCCCTCATGCACAAGTTCCGGGTCACCGGAGTAATTAATACGCAGGCATTTCTCGCGGTGCGGGTGTGTTTTCCAGGCGACTTCTTCATCAGTACCCTCTTCGCGGCCAAAGAAAAAGTATTCTCCCGGCACCACGATAACGCCGCGATCCTTGAGCCGGCGATAGAGTTCGGTCGCGGGAACGGTAAGCCGTTCAAGATAGAGCCAAAGAAAGAGCGCACCTTCGCTCCGGTGCATCCGCCAGGGTCGGCTTCCAAACGCATCGAATACAACATCTTTCGCCCGGTTCAGACGGTCGCGATAAAACGGTTGCACGGCGGTATCGGCCAGTGTTTTCAGTTCGCCCGACCGGAGCATACTCTCGCCGAGGACCTGTCCCATGGAACCGGAGGCAAGAGCGACAATCGAGTTGAGCGCACCGATAGCGGTTATAATTTCCGGTTTTGCGATAACAATACCGGTACGGAACGAAGGGAGCCCTATTTTCGAGAGACTCATGGTCAGTACAATATCTTCGTTCCAGTGTGGTTTGGCGCTGCCGGTCATCATCTCGGGAAAGATAATGTTCGGAAACGGGAGCCCATACGCATTGTCAATAATGAGCGGGATATCGTGTTTTCCCGCCAGACGGGAAAGGGCGGTAATCTCGTCGTCTGTCAGTACATTCCCGGTAGGATTGGTGGGCCGGGACACACAGATGGCCCCCACTTCAGGATGGTCGTTAAGGTAGGACGCGACAAGGTCACGGTCAATATGATACTTGAACTCGTGGTCGCCGATGAGTTCCACCCGGGCGGGCAGCGTTACAAAGGTGTCATGGGCGATTCCCTGATCGGCATACCCGATATATTCGGGAACAAGCGGGAACAGAATGGTCTTACAGCCCAGCTCGTCATCACCGGAGAACAGATTCAATAAATAGAAGAAAGCCGACTGGCTTCCGTTGGTAATTGCAACATTTTCCGGACCCACATCCCAGCCAAATTCATTGCGGAGAAACTCTGCGATAGCTTCCAGAAAGGACAGACGCCCCTGTGGAGTGTCATAGCGTCCGATGGTCTGTTCAAATGCGTCTCCGGCAGCCATGAGCCGCTCCATTTCCCGGCGGTAGGCCTGCTCAACCGCGGGGATCCGTGCAGGGTTGCCCCCGCCCAGGGGCCGGTGCGGTACTCCTTCCGGAAGCGGCCGCGCCAGATCATCCATCAAGGTCAGTATACCGGACTCACCGGCCAGTTTTCGTCCAAACAACGAGAAGTTCATGGGAAAGAGTATAGCAAAGCTATTCTCGCCGGACAACTATTATCACGGGTTAAATGTACCATAATGAAAAAGGAGCAAACTGATATCATCATGCTGGGGCATGTCGCGTTTGAACCGGTAGAATTCTTCAAAAATCCGTACTTTGGCACTAACCAGGTCTTTACCGCTTTCAAGGCAGGAATGTACGAGCGAGCCAAGATCCTGAATGGGAAACGGTACTTTTTTCCGGTTTTCCTGTTCCGGAAACCCGTCGCTCATGATGATAAGGAGCGTACCCGGTGCAAGCCGGAGCGTGCGTGACTCGGGAGCAGGATTATCCACCAGACCCACCGGAACATTGTCCGCAGAACGGGACACCTGATAGAGGCGGCTCCCTTCAAGCGCATAGAAAAGGGCATGTCCCATATCACAGTATTCGAGTTCTCCCGTTGATTCAGTAAACCGTGCAAAAAATCCGGTCAGGTATTTTTCCAGCTTGAAGGTATCAAGAATAATCCTGTTCAATTCCCCGATCAGTGTTGCAAAGGGAAGGGAAAAATCGGCATTGTGCATGAATCCGGCAAGAACCGCGGTTATGATCGCGGCGGATATCCCTTTCCCGGAAATATCACAGAGACAAAAAAACCAGGTACCCGGAACGAATTCGGTTACATGATAGTAGTCTCCTCCTATTCCCTGCGCCATAACGGCAGAACAAATAATGGAAAGATTATCTTTTTGTATGGTTCGGCAGGGCGGCACCAGGCGGTTTTGTATGACCATGGCATTTTCTATTTCCCGCCTATGGTCATTAAACGCCTGCAGCAATATGTCCTGGGAGCACACGTGCGCACAAAAATGCCCGGACTTGTCAACGAGGATGTAGTGGCTCTCCTCGCCTTTCTCAAGATCACCTGCAATCCGGTCACGTACCTCCTGAATATACGCATCGTACCGGAACGTCACGGTTGTACGCATGATGTCTTCCACGTACTGCCGCAGCAACAGGTCCCGTCCGAACGGCTTGCCCAGAAGTTTTACCAAGTCCTGGGGGAAAATGCTTCCGCAAATTGTTCCATTGCGGTCGACAACCGCAATTGCGTGTTTATACGGCTCACGGATTTCCTCAAGCAAATCGCACACACTGGTACCGGTATGCACATACTGATAGGAACTTGCGATTTTTCCCACACGTTCTCCGGTAACCGGCAATGGTTTTGTTTCCCGCAATATCACAGGTCATCCTCCGTATGCATGAGGTCTTCGTGAAAACATTTGCCGACCGCAACCGTATTGCGCTTTCCGGTATACACGACTCCGAGGTTCCAGTATTCAACCGCTGCAAACATTGCGTTTCCGCCATCATATTTGTCGCTTTTGCTGGTACGCCAGGAAGCGTAGTGCATCAGGGATTCATAGTCTCCCTTGCTGATATAGGACTCGCGCTTGTCGTTGAACGTATTCCACTTCTCAATATCGGAAAAACCCGTCCCTTCATCGGATACTATCATGCGGGCTTCAGTGTCGGTAAAGCGGTACCACACCCGTATCATTTTCGCCGGATCACAATGATTGCCGTGCTTTATGGCATTCTTTATAATCTCGCTTACCTGTTGTTCCAAAAGAAGTCGCTCGTCTGATCTTGGCCGGGAGTGCTTTATGAGCAAAAGGGTGTAATACCGTATTTGGCGATAATCACTTGCCAGTTCGAGGTAATTCATCCCGTCCTGTGAAAACAGTGCATGAGTATCATCTATTACCAGTTTTCGGTTCATTGTACACTCCCGATGATCATCCGGGCGGAACGCACGCTCTCGGCCCGGGGCAGTATCGAATTCATTTTGCTCAGTTCAAAGAGAGACGCGACCATTCCCCGGGCACCGCATACCAGAAATCGCACATTGCGGGATTTGGCGTCTGCAAACATCTTGAACAATACACCGATTCCGCTTGAATCCATGTACGTTGCTTTCTCGATATTTACAATAACCGGAAGAACCGCATACCGCTGGACGCAGGTGCAGTATGATTCATAAAAATCCGGAGCAGCATACATATCAACTTCGCCGCATACATCAATAATCAGACAATCCTGTTCTGTGGTCATGACGACTTCCATACACCCTCCTGTTCAATTTTCAGGATCTGAATGGTACGATCATCCTTGTTGACAAGGGGATCTTCCTTTTCCCTGAGTACGTCCATGATTTTCCGGGACAGTTCATCGGCTCCGAGGAAATAATTTCGCCGAACAGTCTCTGCCAGATCGGTCTTGCCAAAAAGATCTCCATTACGCTTTTTTGTGTCGCGAACCCCATCCGTATAGATGCACACAATGTCTCCGGTTTGAACCGGTATTCTGCTCAATGAAAACTCGGCATTACCGTCAACACCCACAGCAGCGCCAAATGAGTATTCCTTTGCGCTCATATCCTCATGAGAGAAATAAAGCACACCGGAATTCCCGCTCCCGGCAATCTCCACACATCTTTCCCCGGGCAGGTATCGTGCAACAACCGTTGATACATAACATTCAGAAGATCGGTTAACCAGTGTTTCATTGATTCTCATGAGAATCTGAAGCGCATCAAGCGGCGTTTTGGCAAGGAAATGAAAAATTGTATCAATATAAACAAACGCCTGCTGCCGCTCGGACTCCGATGCGGTGATATCACCGGTACAACAGAGCCAGCGTCCCTCATCCTGCAGGGTGCTGAGGGAAAAGTCGCTACCTGTTCCTGCCTGATAATCAAAAATTCTCGCAGAACCGGGAATGCCTGCACAGTGGCCATTCACCGAAGATTGGGCATCAAGCAGTGTACGGTGGCGTAATTCTTCTCCATAGGTTCTGAATCGCTTGTTGGTTTTACGGATGCGTTTCAGCACCGTGGTCAAATACTGACTGACCAGCCTGCCGGCCTCCAGCTCCTCTTCTCCCAGTTTTTTCCCCCGACGGGCAACAAGCAGCGCTGCCACACACTTTTTCTTTGCCAGTACCGGAATCAGGAGCCATGAGGAGTACCGTGAATGAACGAGTCTGCCGGAATTCTTCTTGCACAATACCACCTGCTCGGTCAGGAATGTTTCCCACTGATCGTATTCAGGACAGCATATAACCTCTTCCGCATTCTGCGGTTGTACGGCCATGACTGTTGCAGACATTTCCGGTACCGTATACAGAACCGCAAAGGAATCATTCTTATGCCATTTCCGCATTGAATCATAAACAGCTTCAGCAAACTGCCGGCTGTTTGCCGGAAGCTGCCCCATGGTGTTCTTTTCAAACTGGACCATGAATGTCATGGTTTTTCCGAATAGTGTCTGTGTCTTCATGAGAATCACCATGAACCGGTACCGTTATTCATTGGTAAGAGCAGTATTAATTGTTGATTAGAATGCAGAAATTCTTTTAACACAATTGTAACAATTGCATAATGGTGTCTTAACGGTGCGGACATACGTTTTGGTCAGTTCTTTTTTAAGGAGATGATCATGAAGAAGTCCATGCAGGCGGCAATTGCCGCATTCGTATTTGGTTGTGCAGCACTACCGCTCGCAGCGGCCGGAAACGCCGACCAGAAGGGAAGCGAAGCCAAGAGTTATACCATTGAAGTTGCCGGTTCCACATCGGTAGCACCGCTGATGGAAAAACTCGGTGCAGCATATCACGGAGGCAATCCGGCTGTAACCATCAATGTGAATGGCACCGGTTCCTCCGACGGGATCAAAGCTGCCAACCAGAAAACAAGCGAACTGGGCATGTCCAGCCGCAATCTCAAGGCTGCAGAAAAGGGCTACGGTCTCACCGAGCTCGTAATAGCCGTTGACGCAATCGCCGCAATCGTACATCCCTCAAATCCGGTTCAGAATCTTTCCATTGAACAGGTCAAGGCCATCTATACCGGAAAGATCAAGAACTGGAAAGACGTGGGAGGACGGAACAGCCCCATAGCGGTTGTTTCCCGCGAACCGGGATCGGGTACCCGCGGCGCATTCGAGGAAATCATCGGCTTTACGGATCAGCTCGTACTGGGCGCCGCGGAGTTTGACGGAACCGGCGGGGTCCGTGCCGCGGTTGCCGGAAACGAGAATGCCATTGGCTATATTTCTCTCGGATCAATGGATCCCCAGGTTAAGGCAATCAGCATCGATGGTGTTGAAGCTACGAAAAAGAACGTCGTAAATGGCACCTTCAAGATTGCCCGCCCCTTCCTTGTACTCTACCATCAGGATGCACTTTCTCCCGAAGGGAAAAAGTTCCTTGCCTGGGTAATGAGTGCCGAGGGTCAGAAAATTGCCGGATCCAGCTGGATCGCGGTAAAATAACACCCTCACGTTTTCTGGATCACCGCTGCTTGCGCGGCGGTGATTTTTACCAGCGTGTTGAACAAGGCAAAGCAAGTGAATACACGACAAATGATTGACCGAACCGTTTCCCTGCTCATTCGTTCGGTATCTTTTTTTTCGGTTCTGGCACTCGTTGCCATGCTCTTTTTTCTCTTTATTCAGGGCATTGAACCGTTTATTCGGCCCACCGCGAACGGACTCCGTCTGGTCGTTCAGAACATCGATTCCATAGAAATAAACGGCACACTCTGGGAAAACCAGACACGGTTTATTCCCGTTGATACAGACGCCCGTACTATATCCGTTTCCTTCCAGAACCAGGGCGAAGCGGTCTCTTTTACCATTGGGTTTGATCCGGAAAATGATAACCCCAAAACAGCAATCAGCTTTCCGGCAGAATACGCCTCGGCGGTTTCCTACCCGGAAGCCTATACACACACCATAACATTCCCCGGCATGGTTACCGGTCTTGAACAGACCATTACCGTACTTCAGAGCGAACCGCCCTATTCTCCCGCCGCATTTCTCGGCGGATTCGAATGGCGGCCAACCCACCTGAAACTGTACGGTATCCTTACCATGATTGTCGCAACCATACTCACCACAATAGGTGCGGTTGTTATCGGGGTTCCTTTGGCTCTTCTATCCGCCGTACTCATAGCGGAATTCCTGCCGAAGAACCTGGCAACAATCATACGGAGTGCCATTGACCTGCTCGCCGGCATCCCGTCGGTTGTATACGGATTCTTCGGTCTCATGATGGTAGTTCCGCTCGTTCAGCGCCTGTTCAATTCCGCATCGGGCAGCTCCCTTATCGCAGCAGTATTCATTCTGTCCATCATGGTGCTCCCAACCATTAGTGCCATTACCATGACCTCTCTCCAGGCGGTACCCTCCATGTACCGGGAAGCGTCGCTCGCGGTCGGTGCCAGCAAGATGCAGACGGCATGGCGGGTTGTTTTCCCGGCTGCAAAATCGGGCATACTCGCCGGAATCATTCTCGGCATATCCCGCGCGATCGGCGAAACCATGGCGGTTATTCTGGTCGCAGGAAACTCGCCCCAGATCCCCCGGGCCCTCAGCGACAGCGTGCGAACACTCACCGCAACCATCGCGCTCGAAATGGGATACGCTCAGGGCCGGCACAGCCAGATCCTTTTCTCAATCGGCATTGTCCTGTTCGTGATGATACTTACCCTGAACGCAATCATACTGCGCCTGAAAAAACAGGTAACGGAGGCGGCATAACATGAAACAGAGAAACAAGGACCGTGTGCTTTTTGGAATCATGACGGCTGCAACCGCCATCATTCTGCTTACCCTCACCTGGATTCTGGTATACATTGTTTCGAACGGTATCGGCAGCATCAACTTCGCCTTTATCTTTTCTCCCGGAAACGAAAAAGGCATTTTCGCCATGATCGTAACCACGGCATGGCTCGTGGCGGTCTCCCTGATCATTGCCCTTCCCATCGGCATAATAACCGCGCTCTATTTGAACGAGTACAGCAAGAATACCCGCCCGGTGCGGCTTCTCCGCCTCGCAATTGAAACACTCGCCGGTATTCCCTCCATCCTTTACGGACTGTTCGGACTCCTCTTCTTTTCACGCATCATGGGGCTCGGACAATCCATCCTCGCCGGAGCGCTTACCCTGAGCATCATGATTCTTCCCATTATCATCCGGACAACGGAAGAATCTCTCAAGGCGATTCCGCTCGCATTTCGGGAAGGATCACTCGCACTCGGTGCCACCAAGTGGCAAACCATATACCATGTCATCATCCCGTCTGCCCTCCCCGGAATTCTTACCGCGTCTATTCTCGCGGTCGGGCGGGTCGTGGGAGAAGCGGCACCCGTTCTTCTGACCGTAGGAATTGCGAAAAATCTTCCCTCGTCAATTTTTCAGTCCGGACGAACACTGACCATACACCTGTATTATCTCACCAAGGAAGCCATACACCAGGATGACTTTCAGATTGCCTTTGCGACCGCGACTATCCTGGTAGTATTCGTCATTCTGGTAAATGCGACCACCCGGCTGATCGCATCACGTTTTACCGCTAAACTGGAGCAATAATCATGAGAACCACAGACAACAGAAAAAAGGACAAGATGTCCGTACAGAATCTCAACCTTGCCTACGGCGATTATCCCGCACTCAAAAACATTTCCCTCGATATCGGAGAGAATGAAGTACTCTCCCTTATCGGACCATCCGGTTGCGGAAAGTCTACCTTTATCCGGGTTCTCAACCGCATGAACGATCTCATTGAGGAATGCCATATAACCGGTACGGTCCTTCTCGACGATGAAGACATCTATGCCGACAATGACGCAACAACTCTCCGAACGCGTGTGGGTATGGTATTCCAGAAACCGAATCCCTTTCCCATGAGCATCTGGGAAAATGTGGCATACGGACCGAAGATGCAGGGTCTGCACGACAAAAAAGCACTTGCCGAGCTGGTGGAAAGCTCCCTCGTTAAAGCTGCACTCTGGGACGAAGTAAAAGACCGTATGAAGAAGTCGGCATTGAGTCTCTCCGGAGGACAGCAGCAGCGGCTCTGCATTGCCCGGGCCATTGCAATGAAGCCGGAAGTAATTCTCATGGATGAACCGACGAGCGCTCTTGATCCCATAGCCACAAAAAAAATTGAAGAACTCGTTGAAACCCTCAAAACGGATTATACTATTGTTATTGTAACTCACTCCATGAACCAGGCGGCCCGCATCAGCGACAAGACAGCATTCTTTCTGTTGGGTGAAATTCTCGAACACGGGGATACGAAGGAATTGTTTTCCAACCCCAAACGCAAGGAAACAAGCGACTATATAACGGGACGATTCGGATAAGATGCGTTTTAATACTGACGCAATCGGGATAGCCCTGACCGAGTTCCAGGAGCACTTTCCACAAATAAACGAGACCCTCGAAATGCGCCGCGAGGATTTCTCCCCCATCATGCGGAACAGGATTCTTGAGGCATACACCTACCTCAATACCCTGCTCGACCGCGGCAGCGATCTGTTTACTCCGGCAGGATTGTCCGGTTTGCTCGAAATGAACCATATTGTACTGTGCGGCTATGAACCGGAAAACCGGCAGGATTATTACCAGCATCTCGCCGAAACCAGAAAAAGTTTCCAGCGACGCATCAAACCTATTTCGTCCTGGGTGCTAGCGAACAGAAACGGTGAAAAGCCATACCGCCTCGCCACCGGGTTCTACACACGAATGCTGAGCCGCCCGCAGCTTTTTCTGGAAGGGAACCACCGCACCGGTAACATCATCCTCAACTACCTTCTGGTCAGCAAGGGAGCCGCCCCATACATCATCGAACCCCAAACGGCAAAGACATATCTTGACCTGTCGGGCAACATCAAGTTCACAAATAACTCGAGCAGTATTGAAACGGCTTTCATGATGCCGGCACATGCAAAACGGTTCCGCGCATTTCTCAAGGAAATGGGAAACGAACGATTTCTTTCCGGTAAAAAGGGAAGCCTGTGAAAACATCCCTGATGATTCAGGTATACGATGTACTCAGAATCATCTCGATTACCGCATTGTTTTCCTATGGATATTCCCTGTTTGTTCAAACTGTTCAGGAAGTGCGGTTTCGCAGCATCTCTGCGGGGTTTGCAACCCATTCCATCATGGCATGGGTTCGGGCCACGGCTGAAAGCCTCTCGCGGGAATCCTTCTGGCACTCACTGTTCTCGGCCGGGATTATGCGCGACCTGCCCGTACCACTCGTATACCGTTCTGTAGTCTTCAGAACCTGGTTGTCCGCTGCAGAAATCCTGATCATCGCCCTGATGGTTCGAACAATACCGGCCCATCCGGTATACCTTTTTCTGGCTGTCAGCTTTATCCTCCGTGTTGTTCGCCATGATCATCGCCAATTGGCGAGTTCATTCTTTTTCGGACTTGCCCTGTTTCTGCTCCCACTGCTCCACCCGCAGGTTCTGGAACTGTCTGCCGGAATACAACCGTCTCCTGATGCCGGAGGAACACACGTTCTGCTGCTCATTGTCCCGGGAGTGCTTCTTTTTGCTGCGGCAAGAATGAGACTCGGCACCACCCCCCTCCTTGCCGTAATTCTTCTTCTTGAGCATACCGGAAGAATTCCTCCGGAGACCATACCGGTCTTCACCATGGCAATCTTTGCAGGCAGCAATGCGGCGCTCCATGCATGGACGGCGAAACCCGTGTCTTTCGCAAACGGAATATCCCGGATACTCGTTCTCGACACGGTGTATCTTGTCGCCTGTACTGTTCTGGCGAGAATTCTGTATCCCGCCGGGGGGTATCTCACCGCCGCACTCATACTGGTTATTACAGGTAGTGCAGACCTGTTACTCCGGCAACGGACCAACCCGAACGAGACCATCCCCCGGACAGTTCTTGCTGATCCGCTTTCATACATGGAAGGACGGGATTACCGGGTATGCAGAAAAAGCGAATACACGGTTGCCCTGATCCGTTATGTATTCATTTGCACGGCAGACAACTTCTCCAGACTGCGGGTCATGATGCAGGATATTCAAAACGCCGGAACGCTTGTCAGCGAAACACGAAGCATTCGAACACGTATTTCCCGGGATGATCAGGCAATCACCGCGACAGGCGAACGTATCAGCAAAACAGCCCACATACTCATGAACCACCATCCGGATCACACCATTGACCGGATGCAGGATACGTTGTTGCAAATTTCCCGGTATACCATCAGAATCTCGGGCAAGATAGTCAATATTTCTGAATACTTTGACCGCCTTCGAAAAAAGGATGCATTCTTTTCCGACGAACAAAGCATGGCGGTTACAGAACTTTTGGCCATGGTCAATGACCTGACCGGGTATGTCTCCGACTACTTGTCCAGCCGTGTATATACCATTGATCCCTCGGTACTTTCAGAAATGGAACACCAGATACAACAGGAATCTGCCCAGTTCAAACGGGGTGCTCTCATCCGCCTCGAACAATTCCCCGCCGGCAATGTGCGGACCAATCTCACCGTGATAGAAACAATAGAAACAATCGCATCGATACTCCATGATCTGGACCGGACAAGCTCGCTTGCCGGCAAAATTGAACAAATCCATGGTATCCAGAACACCGGTCATGCTTGACGGCCGGGCTGTTGTGATTTAGATTGGAGTAGAGATTTTTATCTTTCGGCATTTTGCCACATCTGCAAAATACATGAGGTAATGAGTATGAACAAAAAAATCGCTATTCTTTTCCTTGCGACCATGGTTGTGTGTGCCTCCGGATTGTACGCACAAACAGCACCCTTTGAACCGGTATACACCGGATACACCCTTGAGGCTCCCATCAATACACAAAAACTGGCCTCGGCCATCCGTCTGGGATTGGCTCATTACAATTGGGTAGTCATTGAAGAGGCGGAAGGATCCATTACCGCCCGGTTTGAAAAATCCAACGGAAGCATCTATGCGGTCATAAAGGTAGTCTTTGACAAGAACTCGTACCACATTGAATATGTTGACAGCAAGAATCTTGACGCAGATCTCGAAGAGAAAATAATTCACCGTAATTATATGCGATGGATTCGCAATCTCGACAAATACATTTATATGCACTATAACAGGAACTAATTCAGAATGCACCCATCGTATTTTACCGACTCTATTCGCGCGGTCGATGCCAAATTCAATGCGCAAAAGATTGCCTTTGCCCCGCTGTCCTTCGAAGCGGCGAGAACACTGCGGGACACCGGAATTCTCGAATACATTTCGTCAAAGGGAGACGAAGGAGCAACAATCTCCGAAATTTCTTCCAGACTGTCGATAACCGTATACGGCGTTTCCGTTCTCCTCGAAATGGGGCTCGGAATGGATCTGGTCAAATTGCTGCCCGATCAGCAGGAGCCAACATTCATTCTCGCAAAAACGGGATTTTTCATTCTTGAAGATACCATGACCCGGGTCAACATGGATTTTTGCCATGATGTCTGTTATCTGGGCGCTTTTTCACTCAAGGAATCAATAGTAAACGGCAAACCGGAAGGCCTGAAAGCTCTGGGCGAATGGAAAACAGTATATGAAGGGCTTTCCCGCCTGGATCCAGCTGTCCAGAAAAGCTGGTTTGATTTTGATCATTTCTACTCGGATATCGCATTCCCCCAGGCGCTTCCCATTGTATACGGGAAAAAACCGAAGAAACTCTTTGATATCGGCGGCAATACCGCCAAATGGGCCATTGCATCCTGTACCTATGATCCGGACGTCCATGTCACCATTCTTGATCTCCCCGGACAAGTAGGCATGGCACGGGAAAACATTGCAAGGGAAGGCCTCTCCGACCGCATTGATGCGGTACCGGTTGATATGCTTTCCGCAGACTCGGTCATTCCCCCGGGGGCCGATGCTGTCTGGATGAGCCAGTTCCTTGACTGTTTTTCCCTGGAACAGGTTGGCGCCATTCTTGCCAAGGTAGCACAAGCGGTTGATGAATCATGCAATGTCTTTGTTCTTGAACCCTTCTGGGACAAGCAACGCTTTGAAGCCGCTTCATATTCACTGCAGGCAACATCCCTGTATTTTACCTGTATTGCAAACGGGAACAGTAAAATGTACCGGAGCGAAGAGCTTACCGAAACTATCTGTAACGAAGGGTTCGAATTGACGGAATCGCACCATAATCTTGGTTCAAATGCCTATTCCCTGCTTTGTTTCCGGAAGAAATAACAGACAATGACGGTATATATTGCGGCATGGAGTTTGTGGATCTCGGGGCTTGAAACCGGTGAAGACCGGTTCCCCGGATCTGATTTTGGCCAGCCGGCAGACAATCCGGGCGCAACACCGCCGCTTGCTCATGTCGATGCCATGTTCAAACGGCGGTTGAGCCAGTTGACCAGAATGACCATCCATGCCGGCCACCAGGCGATGGCAGGACAACCGCCCATGAAGATCACGTTTTCGTCAGTTTATGGCGAAATTCGCCAACAGTACAAAATAACGGAACGCCTGCTTGACGACGGAGAAGTATCTCCGGCCCATTTCAGTCTCTCAGTATTCAATACGCCGGTTGCGGCCCTTTCAATAACCGAAAAAAATGTTGAAGGATATACCGCATGCTATCCCGGCCCCGATGCCTTTGCTGCGGGTTTTACCGATGCCGCGGCAGGAATTCTTTCAGGGCTGGAAGATCGGCGTCTGTTCATCTGCGCAGACGAGCACATGCCTGATACATACCTGCCAATTTCAGGACCCCCGTACGTTCCCCATGCGCTTGCCATTGTTCTGTCGCGTACCGGCGGGGAGGTAATGCCGTCTATTTCTCTTGACCGTCTCGAAGCATACCGTTCAACAGCACCGAATCCGGAGAATTTGCCACCCGCCCTGCGCTTCGCACAGGATATTCTTTGTACCGGCAAAAACCGGAAAGTGCAGCAAACCCATGCCTAGGCCACTATGGTTTATCTGGAAAACGTTCAGTAAAAGCCTCGTGTACCTGCTTTTTGTACTGGGTGCCCTTTTTCTTGTCCTTGCCGTATTCCCGTTTGTTATCCAGTTTGTTCATCCGCTGAAACGCTCCAGCAGGGTCATGCGTGGGGCCACGTCACTCATATTCAGGGCCATGCGCGTGTTCATGGCGATCCTTGACCATGTGCATGTCATCATCAGCAAGGAAGATCAACAGAAGCTTCGGGATCTTGCCTCGACCATTGTTGTATCAAATCATCCTTCCCTGCTGGATGTCACCATTCTCATGTCGTATCTGTCACGTCCGGACTGTATTGTGAATGCGAAACTGTTCACCCGGCCGGTTATCAAACATGTGGTGAAACGACTTTTTATTCCAAACTCGATCGATTTCTCGCGCATGCTCGAATCCTGCCGCGAATCTCTTGATGACGGCAACTGCCTGGTCATTTTCCCTGAAGGAACGAGAACCCGGCAAAGCATTCCCCGCACCATAAAAAAGGGGAGCGCACGAATTTCTCTTGATACCGGATACCCGGTTCTTCCCCTTCATATCAGGACAAACGATATGCGCGGACTGCAAAAAGGTGATCCCTTTTACCGGATAAACAAAAGCGGGTATTATTTTTACAAGATCACGCTTGGAGAACTCATATATCCGGAAACGTTTACCCATGAAAGCACACCAATCGCGGCGCGGCGCATGACCGAAGCCATTTATCGTCAAATTTTCCCGGAAACGGCAGCAAAAGGATCCGTCGAAGACACGGATACGGATGCCGAAAGTCTTGACTCTATTGAAAGTGAGTCAAGCGTGCTTTGCGAAGAAGCCATACAAACCATGTAATCTCCGGAAATCTGCCAAAACCGGTACGAACTGCGTGTTGCGGCATGTTTCGCAAACAGATCGGAAAGAGTCCCTCCGGATTTCTTCAATTCTGCTTCCTTTTGTGTCCAAAATCCGTAGAACACACGCATGGTATCGGGTCCAGCCGCTTCAAACAAACGGAATTCTGTATCGGTACAAATAATCCGGGCCATATCATCCATATAGGTTCGCGCCCTGATGTATTCCACATCTACCCCCGCTTCTTCAGAACCGATATACACGGCGAGAATGTCCCGGGAATGGGAAATACCGATGTGAATACCGGAAAAATCACGAACCACCGGTTTTCCGGTATCGGTCCGGGCAAGGTGGATGTGGTCTGCCGGAACTGACAAATATCCGGCAATAATAGCGCGTGACTGCTCCCTGCCGGTTCCGGAAGACCGATCAAAAGCAGTCAATACAAGGATTGGGTTGGTCATGGTCTTATCTCTCCTTTAAATTGTACCATATCAACACGATAATTAAATCTCCAAACTCTTAAGAATCTTGCACAAGAGCTTCGTTTTTGATAGTATTTACCTTTATAGAAGGAAACTATCATGGACGCACTTAAAGAAGAAATCAAAAAAATCATTATTTCCTCTGTTGAACTTGAGGATATCACCGTTGACGACATCGACGATGAAGCTCCCCTGTTTGGCGAAGGCCTTGGCCTCGACTCCATTGATGCCCTCGAGCTGGGAGTCGCGCTGAAGAAGAAGTTCAACATCAAGCTTTCGGCAGAGGACGAAGACAACCGGAAACATTTCGCCTCTGTGTCTGCCCTGGCCGGTTTTATTTCACAATCACTTGCAGCCAGTGGAGATAATGCATGACAAAAGATGCCATTTTTGAACAAATGAAAATAATTCTGGCCGAAACATTCGAGCTGGATCCCGATGCAATCACCAGAGACGCACTGCTCCTTGACGATCTCGATCTGGACAGTATCGATGCCGTAGACCTTATCGTACGGCTGCAGAAGCTGACCGGCAAGAAGATTGATCCGGATTCATTCAAGAAGGTGCGGACCATTCAGGACGTTGTTGACGCCATATATGATCTTGTCCAGTCCGGTGAGAATCAGTGACCATTCGTCCGGCCAAGCTCCTCCTTGTTGGCGCATCGGTACTCTACCCCTTCCTCATCTTCTACTCGATTGTGTATCTTGACCTCTCTCCGCGGATTCTTTCCCTTCCGGTCTTTTTGGTGGCTCTTGGTCACTTTTTTGCCTTTACGGGGAAGAAGTCCGGCGGCGTACAGATTCTGCGAACCATTGTGCTCTCCCTGCTGCTTGGCACGCTTGCGGTAGCCGCTTTTATCACCAACAGTGATACAGTCCTCCGTTTTTATCCGGTTATCATGGGTGTAACACTTTTGACCGCCTTTTCTGTCACTCTTGCTCGTCCGCCGTCAATGATTCTGCGTTTTGCCCTCATGCAGGACAAAACTCTTGCGTCCGCAGACGCCGAAACGTATGCCGACGCTGAACGATACTGTATCAAGGTAACCATTGTCTGGTGCCTGTTTTTTATTGTGAACACGGCTATAGCCCTGTACACAACCGTGTATGCTTCCCCGTTTGTCTGGTCGCTATACAACGGATTTATCTCGTATATTTTGATGGGAGTGCTGTTTGCCGGCGAGTTTGTCGTACGGCGCATAGTTCGGCATTAATCAATGAATTGTACAACCATTTCTGAACTGACGACACAATCACGTTCTCCCGACTCCCCGTTTTCTTTTACGGGAAACACGTGCCGAACCTGGAATACGTTTTTGAATGACTGCGCTGCATTACGCGCGTACATACAGTCGAAACCATATGACCGCTGGATTATCACAACCGAAAACAGCTACTATTTTTCCTGCGCCCTCTTCGCTGTCATACAATCCGGGAAGACAGCGCTCCTCTGTGCCAACACATCATCCGCTTTTCTTTCGGAAATATCCGGTGATACAACCGGTTTGTTCTCCGATCGTGAGTTGCCGGGTGCGGCAGTACTGCCCGGGATCCTGTCGGGACATTGCTTCGAATGCCGGGAGTTCCCCCCCATACAAAGCAGCACATGCGAGATTGTTTTATATACCTCCGGGAGCACCGGCAAACCGAAAGCATTCTCAAAACGGCTCACCGAACTTGAAACCGAAACGGCAGAACTCTGGCGCCTCTGGGGCGACCGTTTGGCCGGGAAACGGGTATATTCAACGGTTAATCACCAGCACATTTACGGGCTCCTTTTTTCCATTCTCCTGCCCGTCTCCGCTTCACTGCCCTTTTGTGAAGACCAGATAAAATACCCGGAGAGCCTTGAATCCATACCCGATCCGGACCCGGTTCTGGTATGCAGCCCGGCTTTTTTCAAGCGTCTTGCCGAAACACCGCTTGAAAGCGGCCGGTTCTCGGACGGCCTGACGGTCTTTTCTTCGGGCGGCGTATTGCCCCGGGAAACCGCCCGCGCAGCCGGAGACATACTCGGCACTACGCCGCTTGAAATCTATGGAAGCACCGAAACCGGCGGCATTGCCTGGAGAAAGTCGGTAGAAGAAACGGCATGGAAACCCTTCCCGCGTAATACGGTGACGGTGAACAATGAAGGTAGAATCTGTGTCCGCTCCCCCTATATTCACGATCCCGCAGGATTCACCAGCGGCGATATCGGACACTTTCTGGATGACGGCACCTTCATGCTCGAAGGGCGCGCGGATTCCATCGTCAAAATTGAGGAAAAACGGATATCGCTGACCGAAGTCGAGAACCGGCTTCTTGAGTCGCCCTATGTACGGGAAACGGCTGTTATTGCCCTGAAAGGAAAACGACAGTATCTCGGTGCTGTCGTCGTCTTGTCAGATGACGGGAAGCAGTACTTTGAAGCACGGGAAAAGAAGGACATAAACCGCTTTTTCATGGAGCATCTCTCGCAGTATCTGGAGAACACGGTAATCCCCAAAAAGTGGCGGTTTGTCAGTGCACTGCCCCGGAATACCCAGGACAAGATTTCCCGCGAAGCAGTTGAACGGCTCTTTAATAAAACGGAAGAGTTGACCATACACGAACAGGAAGTATCCGCGTCGCATGCATCCATGACGCTTTCCTTCGGATGCAAAAGCATCTATTTTGACGGTCACTTTCCCGAGTTTCTCATTCTGCCGGGCGTCACCCAGGTCGACCTTGCCATGCGCCGCTCGCATGAACTGCTCGGAACCACACTCGCCATGCAATCCATAACCCGAATCAAGTTCAAACGTCCCATTCTGCCCGAACAGAAAATGCGGCTGGAACTTGCATACACCGAAGAAAAAAACAAACTGACCTTTTCGTACCGGACATATCCCGACGGAGTTCTGTGTTCGGAAGGAACCATCATTCTGGAGAACACATGAATTCTGGATTAAACCTCTGTGCCATAATTCCGGTATACCGCCATGGAAAAACGCTGCTTGCCGTATGCAAAGCGCTGACGGATATACATATTCCCTGTATCGTTGTTGATGACGGCAACGACGAAGAAACGCGAAACGACATTGCCGCCGTGGCTGCGGCTCTGCCGTCGGTACAGGTCTCCTCCCTGGAGAAAAACAGCGGCAAGGGAGCGGCCGTAATCCGCGGTATGCTTCTGGCCGAGGAACAGGGCTTTACCCATGCGATTCAGGTTGATGCCGACGGCCAGCACAATCTTTCCGTGCTTGACGTTTTCATTGCCGAAGCGGAAAAGAACCCGGACGCAGTCATCTGCGGATATCCCGAATATGACGAGTCCGTTCCCCCTGCCCGGAAAAACGGCAGGATAATTACTACCGTATGGGTTTCCATAGAAACCCTCTCCCGCGACATTCGTGATGCCATGTGCGGATTCAGAATCTATCCAGTCGCACAGACAGCAAAGATCTTCAAAACCCGGCATATCGGAAAGCGAATGACCTTTGATATAGAATCACTGGTTCGCCTGCACTGGCGGGGTCTCCACTTTGTGTTTCTTCCCGTGGGTATCATTTACCCGGAAGGCGGCATATCAAACTTCAACATGATAAAAGACAATATCGCCATCAGTGCAATGCATACCCGCCTGTTCTTCGGCATGCTGCTGAGGCTGCCCGTGCTGCTCATGCGGAAGGCCCGGAAATGAAAGAAGACAAACACTGGCGGGATGAAAAAGAGAAAACACTCGGCAGCTGGCAGATGGACTTCATGCTTGGCGCATACCGTTTGCTGGGGGTCCGGACTCTCAAATTCCTGATCTACCCTATCGTTTTTGTCTTTTGTCTTTTCGCACCGGGAGTAATACGGACATCCCGAAACTATCTCCTGAAGGCGGCTGCATTTTACTCACGAAAAAAGCCGCGCCTGTGGGACAGTTACCGGCATATCTGCTCGTTTGCCTTCTCCATGATCGAAAAAATAGCTGCCTGGTCCGGAAACATTCCGCTTGATTCGGTCACCTTTCATGATGACTCGGTACAGGACCTTATTGACCTGCTTGACTCGGGGAAGGGCGCGGTCATTCTCTGTTCACACCTGGGCAACATGGAAATTCTTCGCGCACTGGCGACATACGGCAACACGCGCACAAACCGTCAGTTTCGGGTTACCTCCATAGTGGATTTTTCAGGAACGGAAAAGTTCAACAAGATGATCAGGAAGGTGAATCCGCAGTCCATGATGCGCCTCGTCAATGCACGCGACATCGGCATTGACACCGTACTGGATTTGCAAACCCGGCTTGCCTCCGGCGAGCTCCTCGTTATCGCTGCCGACCGCGTCTCTTCAACAACAAAGCACAAGACGGAATCGGTCAGCTTTCTGGGTCATCCCGCACAGTTCCCCCAGGGAGCCTTTGTTCTCGCCAGCGTTATGGAAGCACCCTTTTTCTACATGTTCGGGCTGCGTAAAGAGGACATGCGGCCGGCCGAATCGTTTGACTTCCATGTGGTTCAATCGGGTATCAGTTTTTCCGGATCAAAAAAGGAACGTAAAGAAAAGATAACCGGAGCCATACAGGAATATGTGCAATTGCTTGAAAAACACCTTGAGCCGCATCCGCTGCAATGGTTCAATTTTTACAATTTCTGGAATCAGTACTATATAAAGGGAGATAAAAAATGAGCGTTTTTATTTTTGGAGAACAGAGTCTTACCATTGAAGATGTCCGCGACATAGCAGAACAGCGGAAGAAAACACAGCTGAGCGACAACCGGGCTTTCCGGGACAAAATTGACGCTGGCGCAGATTTTCTCGATGACAAACTCAAGCAGCTGGACGGAATATACGGCGTTACCACCGGATACGGCGACTCCTGCGGGAAAACGGTTCCGCCGGAGAAATACTATGAACTTCCCCTCCGTCTTACCCGGTTCCACGGATGCGGTATGGGAAAATACTTTGACAAGGAAACAACCCGCGCCATTATCGCCGTACGGCTCAACACCCTGTGCCGGGGCTATTCCGGAGTAAGCTGGAAACTGCTCGAAGCAACCCATCGCCTCCTGGAACTCGACATCCTTCCACTCATTCCGGAAGAAGGTTCCGTGGGCGCGAGCGGCGATCTCACCCCGCTTTCCTATATTGCCGGCGCACTCGTTGGCGAGCGGAATGTCCTCTACAAGAATGAAGTATACAATTCCGCAGATTTGTTCAAGAAACTGTCCATTCCCCTCATTACGCTGCGCCCCAAGGAAGGGCTTGCCATGATGAATGGCACCGGCGTCATGAACGCAGTTGCCGCACTGGCCTATTCACGGGCGGAATACCTTTCCGATCTGTCCTGCCGCATCACCGCGCTCGCGTCCATCGCGCTCAAGGGGAACGCGTATCATTTCAGCAAGCGACTCTTCGACATTAAGCCACATCCGGGCATGGGTCTCTGTGCAGAAAAGATCCGCAATGACCTCGGCGGAGCGGATGACACAGACGTTGTGCCGGAACGTATCCAGGATATCTATTCCATCCGGTGCGCGCCCCATGTCATCGGCATGTTCTACGACACCGCACCCCTGTTTCGGACACTCATAGAAACAGAAATGAACAGTGCAAACGACAATCCCATTATCGATCCCGAAACCAATTCGATATATCACGGCGGACATTTTTACGGCGGACACATTGCCTTCGCGATGGACTCGCTCAAGAATGTGGTAGCCAACACAGCGGATCTTCTGGACCGCCAGCTCGCGGTTCTGGTTGACGAAAAGTTCAACCGCGGGCTCCCGCCAAACCTTTCGGGAAGTTGCGAAGGGTATTCATTCAACCATGGATTCAAGGCCGTACAGATTGCCGTTTCTTCCTGGACCGCAGAAGCACTCAAGGGAACCATGCCGGCAAGCGTGTTCTCCCGTTCAACCGAATGCCACAATCAGGACAAGGTCAGCATGGGAACCATTGCCGCGCGCGACTGCATCAGGGTCATCGAGTTGACCGAGCAGGTAACAACCGCCTGTCTTCTCGCCGCCGTGCAGGCAGTCCGCCTCCGCGAAAAAGCGGGCGACCTGAAGGCGGCAATTCCGGCGGCTCTTGCCGGTTTCATTGCAGCGGTTGACCGTTCTTTCCCCCTGCTCGAAGCCGACCGCCCGCTTGAAAGCGAACTGCGCGAGCACCTAGCCCTGATCAGATCCCGTACCTGGGAGGTATGACATGAACGACCCCGTACTGTCCGCATCAACCGAATTCCGGGTTGAATTCTACGATGTAGACTCCATGAACATTGTGTGGCACGGCAACTACATCAAGTATTTTGAAGTGGCCCGCTGCGTACTTCTGGACACCATCAAATTCGGTTATACCGAAATGGCGGCAAGCGGTTACGCCTGGCCGGTTGTCGATGTACGGGCAAAATATATCCATCCGCTGCAGTTCAAACAGACGGCAGTAATTGAAGCAACCCTTGTTGAATGGGAAAACCGCCTCAGGATCAGCTACCGGATAACCGACAAGGAAACCGGCAAGGTTCTCACCAAGGGCGAAAGCACGCAAATGGCGGTCAACATGGAAACCATGACCAGCTGTTTTGTATCCCCGCCCTGCCTGACCGACCGGGTTGAAGCCGCTCTCGCATCACTAAAGGAGTCCTGATGAAACACGTCCTGCGGAGAGCCCTTGTCCTCATGCTTTTCATGGGCGGGGCCGTTTCCCTGGTGACACAGGAAACTGACCCGGTACTCGACGATATTCTGGCGCGCATAACCGGAGAAGGCATTGTCCGGGGAGACTTTGTGCAGACCAAAACGATACAGCGAATCTCCCGCACACTCCGCTCGACCGGGACCTTTACCATCTCGCGCGACGACGGCATCATCTGGAACACCGCAAAACCCTTTCCCCTCGTGATGGTCGTAGGTCCTGCGGGCATGACCCAGATTACTGCTCAGGGAGACCGGACCTTCTTCGGCGCGGAAGAGAATCCGGTATTCGCCCATTTTTCGCAGGCAATTCAGGCGGTATTCTCCGGCAACCGGGACATGCTGTACGACCGGTTCCAGGTAACTGCCGATACGGACAACCTGCCGTCCTGGCATATCGTACTTCGCCCCAAAGACGATACCATACGGTCAATTATTGACAAAATAGAACTTTCGGGGGACACTACCCTCAATAACATTGTGGTACACGAACCGTCAGGAGACGTGCTTTCCTATGTATTTTCCAATCATGCTT
>CAZGQQ010000024.1:0-23096 GCA_964527175.1 uncultured Treponema sp. | reverse complement strand
CGAGCGTATCGGCAACGGCCCGGGTATATTCGGCAAAGGCATCCGAAATGGACGGATTCATCCAGCCGCCCTGCTGTTGAAGAATCTGTGGCAGGTCCCAGTGATAGAGCGTTACCCAGGGGTCAACACCGGCGGCAAGAAGCTCGTCAACAAGACGTGAATAGAAATCCAGTCCCTTCTGATTTACCGCTCCCCGTCCGGTGGGGATAACCCGCGGCCAGGCCACGGAAAACCGGTACGCCGGGAGGGACAGATCCTTCATGATCGCGACGTCTTCCTTGTACCGGTGATAATGGTCGCACGCAGTGTTTCCGGTATCTCCGTTATAGGTTTTTCCGGGTGTCTGGGAAAACACATCCCAAACGGAAGGACTTCTGCCGTCCTCATTCCATGCGCCTTCTATTTGATATGACGCGGTAGCCGCGCCCCAGATAAATTTGGAGGGAAATGCCATAAAAACTCCTGGTAGTTGGTGTTGCTTCTATCATAATCAAGGGATGAGGAAAAGGGAAGTCTTTTTGTTTCTTTTTGCAACAAATTAAGCGTTTTTTGTACTTTTCCGGTCAGGATAGCCGTACACACTGCGATACGCATTTCTCCACCCGCAATCCATAGACAGACACCATTTTTTCAGGTAAATTTATCTCCCTATGTTTGGATTTCTGAAACGTTTATTCGGTACAAAATCACTATTGCCGGCAGATCCTGAAGAAATTGTGGAAGAATTCTGGATGACCGACTTCTCCCGCATAAAAGCAGCACGCTTTACCGAGGAAAGCGGAGATTCCTATGCCTCAGTGTTTACCGGACACGGTCTTGCACTCAGACTCACCCGCAAAAATCTGTTTGCCTGGACAATAAACCGGCAGTTTCGATACAGAAATTTCGTGCTCGAAGCACTTCTGGAAATTCCTGCAAAGCGGGACCCGGCAAACGAATCCTCGAACACTGCAGGAAATTCTTCTGCAGGAATTCTGTTCCGCCATATATCTGATACAACGTTTTACAGTGTTCAAATCTCGGACCGGGGATATATACGCCTTGATGCAGTCATGAACAACACCCCGCTTCCGGTACTCGGATGGACAGAAATAGACCGGAATACTGATACAGTAGCGGAGGATATTTCCGCAGAAAAAGCTCCTTATCTGGAAAACGAGTCGGTATACGGTCTCCGCCTCATCGTCCGGGATACAACCATAACGCTGATTGTCAATGATTCATGGATTGCGGAATGTACAGATGAAACCATTCAGTCTGCCGGCAACATTGCTTTTTCCGGCCAAACCTGGGATTCCTGCTCCAACGCGGAACCGGTGCTACGTGCCATATCCATTGAATCACGTCAAATTGATGTCGAAACATTGTACACCCGATGGAATCAATACATACCAATTCCCGATCAGGCACACCGTACACTTGCGGAAACCTGGTATGCCATGGGGCGTTACCTTCCCGCTCTTTTTGAACTGCGTAAAATATGGAAACGAAGGGAGCCGCAATACGATGAACTGCTGCTCGCTGGACAAGTATATCTCGCACAACGGCTTTATCCGGAGGCTGCAGATTTTTTCCATAAAGCGCTGGAGCTGAACCCCGAGTCCACCGAGGCAAACGCAGAGCTGGCCGGCTTGTTCTACCTGCAAAACCTTTGGGAAGACCTTGAAGAACACCTGGAAGCGCTCTCTGCGGAAACACGGAACAACTCGGCATTTCTTTCAAATCTTGAAGGACATCTCCTTTCATGGAAAGGAGATCATGCACAAGCTGCACAAGCGTATACCCGGGCAGGACAACTCAACAATCAACAGGGCTTGTTTTTTCTCAATGCCGGTACTGAATGGCATCTTGCCGAGAAACGCGATGAAGCAGCACACGCCCTCCGGGAAGCGGCCCGTCTTTTTCTCAAGAATGACGAGTATGAGGATCTTTCACACTGTATCGATCTCTTGCGAAGCATCAATCCCGATGATCAGGAACTGCCAACACTGAGCGGAAAATATTGTTACGCCACCGGAGACATTGACGGGGCACGGGAACAGCTCGCCATGGCGGTAAAAAAGCGGACAAAGGATTCGGCAGTCTGGTATCTCCAGGGCATGATTCAACAGCATGACGGTGACATGCAAAAAGCACGAAAATCTTTTGAGAAGGCGATATCGCTGGAACCTGAGTATGGTCTGTACCGCTTCCGTCTGGCAGAACTCAAATTCAATATGGATGAAGCCTGTGAAGAAGAACTGCATGATGCACTGGAAAAGGATCCCGACAATGGATGGGTCTACAACCTTGCGTCTCTTTCTGCACTGAAAAACAATCGGCTTGATGACGCGCTTCAATACATAACACGGGCACGCAGTCTGCTCCCCCGGGAAATGCCGATTCTGATCAATTATGCCGAGATAGAACGGCGCAGAGGAAACCTTGATTCCATTTTGCCGCTTCTTTCCGGTGAAGATCCCGAGGCCCTCCATGCTGCTGCAAACCTGCTTGTGGAAGACGGTCGCTATGATGAAGCTGATACCTGGTACCGGCAGGCACTGCACCGGAGCCCGTATGATCCGGAGTTGCTGACAGACTGTGCCGCGAATTGCCTTGAGCGGGATCTTATCAGCGAGGCCGATGACCTCCTTTCCCGGGCCTTTGAGTCAACAACCAATGACCGCATGTATCAACTGATCGCAGTACTTGCCGGGAAAAAAGGTGAATATGCTCGCGCAGAAATTGCGCTTATCCAGGGTCTTGAAGAGTTCCCTGATAATCCCCTTCTTCTGCATGAACTCAGCGGTGTGTATATCATGACCGGAAAACTGGACAAGGCCCACACGATTGCAGATCGGCTTGAAAAGGCAGGACACCGGCAAAAAGCCGAAGCACTCAGAAAAGAAATCCACGAAGCCGGAACCAACAAGATCGTCTGCTCATCATGCGGACGCGAGTGGCGGGTTCCCCGCGACATTCCACCACAGGGGTCGCTCACTGTTCATGCAATGCCTCCTGATGACCTTCCGGCGGGAACCTGCCCGGACTGCCGCGATACGGTATGCATTGGCTGTGCAAAAGAACACCTCGGGGAAGATGGACGCTTCCGGTGCAAACAATGCGGAGTTCCGTTGAAACTTATTGATCAGAATGTATTATGGCTTCTCGGACAGTGGCATCAACAGGCGTTGAAAGAAATGTCAAAAGGAAAATAGGTCCCGAGGCCAACTACCCGGCCTCAGGGGAAGCGGCTCATCCTGCTCGCCAAGCAATTCGCGAATTTTACGCAAGTATGCAGAACGGGAAATATTCATACCGCCAAAACGGGCAATGTTATCGGTATAGACCTGGGAATCAATAAGTTTGCCGCCCATACGGTTAAAAAATGTTCCGGCAAAAACGGCAAATGCACTTTTTGCCGCATCGGCAACACGGGTAAACATTGACTCGCCAAAGAAAACGTCTCCAATTGAAACCCCATACAAACCACCCGCCAACTGGCCGTCCTTCCATGCCTCAACAGAATGGGCAATACCAAGGCGATGCAGCAGCATGTAAGCCTCCGCCATGTCATCGGTAATCCAGGAGCCGTCCTGGCCATTACGTACTATCGCTGAACACCAGGTCACTACCCGTTCGAATTCAGTATCCGCCGTGATGGTAAACGTACCCTTTCGTATCGTTCGTGCAAGACGTGACGGTACGTGGAAGCTTTCGGGAGTAATGACAAAGCGGGGATCCGGAGACTGCCAATACAACGGATCATCTTCATTAAACCAGGGAAAGATCCCCTGGCTATACGCAGATACCATCATTCCGGGAGAAAGATTTCCTCCCACCGCCACTACAGAACCGCACGTATCTTCCGGATCGGGAAAACAAAAGTGTTCGTCAAGGGCAAGCCAGGGAAAATCGGGATCACTACGTGTTTCCGCATCAAAAATGCGGGGAAGCTTTCCGGACATCAGGCTTCATCCGCCATCGCGGCAATTTCCTCCGTTTCCCGGGGAACAACCGTAATTCGTATTTCTCCGGGAACCCCTGAATCATGGGTACACCGTGCAGTTCCGCCACCGGCCAACTCGCCAAAAAGAACCATGTCTACCAGCGGATTGGTGATACGATCCTCGATAAGCCGGGAGGCATTGCGTGCTCCATACTCAACAGAATAGCCCTGTTCTGCCAGATAGGTGACCGCATCGGGACGTACATCTAGAATAACGGACTTCTCCCTGAGGCGGGACGCAACAGAGTCGAGTTCTTTGGTTACGATCATTTCCATGACATTGCGGGAAAGCGGTCCAAACGGAACGACCGCATCAAGCCGATTGCGAAATTCGGGAGAAAATGTTCGTTCAACCGCATCGGAAACCGCTGAATCGGTATAATCCCCGCCGCCAAAACCGATAGCAGGACGGTTCATGTCACGAGCGCCGGCATTGCTGGTCATGATCAAAATAACATTGCGAAAATCTGCCTGACGTCCCTGATTATCGGTCAGTGTCGCATAGTCCATTATCTGGAGGAGTATGTTAAAGATATCCTGGTGCGCCTTTTCAATTTCATCAAGAAGCAGTACTGCATGCGGCTTCTTTCTGATGGCATCGGTAAGCAGCCCCCCTTCATCGAACCCGACATACCCGGGAGGAGAACCGATAAGCCGGCTCACCGCGTGTTTCTCCTGATATTCGCTCATGTCGAACCGGTGAAGTGCTATCCCGAGAACCTGCGACAGAGTCCGTGCAAGCTCGGTTTTTCCGACACCAGTAGGACCAACAAACAGAAAGTTCGCAACCGGCTTCCCGGGAGAGCGGAACCCTGCACGAGACCTCTTTACCGCAGTAACAACCTGTCTCACCGCATCATCCTGACCGTAAATGCTCTTTATGAGCACCGGTTCAAGTTCACGAAGCCGGTCAGTTTCACCGGAAGACACGTTTCGCTCCGGAATCCGCGCAATCCTGGCCACAACAGTTTCTACAAAGGCCCTGTCAACAACAGGAAGTAAATCTCGATCAGCAGGCCCGTCCATGGTTTCAGGGACAGGAGTACCGGCATTAATACGCACACGGGCACCAGCCTCGTCAATTACATCTATGGCTTTGTCCGGGAGACGACGGTCATTGATAAATTGTGCAGAAAGGTGCACCGCCTGTTCAATTGCTTCACTGGTATAAACAACCCCGTGAAACGCCTCATAGCGCTTCTTGAGGCCGTCAAGTATGGCAACGGTATCTTTCTCGGACGGCTCGGTAATATCAATTTTCTGGAATCGCCGGGACAACGCATGATCCTTCTCGAAATATTTCGAGTACTCTTCATACGTTGTGGAACCGATACAACGGATCTTTCCAGAAGCCAAAACAGGCTTCATGAGATTTGACGCGTCAAGCGTTCCGCCCCCGGTTGAACCGGCTCCAATGATTGTGTGAATCTCGTCAATAAAGAGAATACTCTTGTCCTTTTTAAGGAGTTCGTCCAGAACCTTCTTGATACGGTCCTCAAAATCTCCACGAAATTTGGTACCGGCGACAAGAGCGCCCATATCGAGACTGTATACTTCATAATCCCAGAGAAGCTGGGGAACTTCCCTGTTTGCAATACGCTGTGCAAGCCCTTCAGTAATTGCCGTTTTACCAACGCCGGCGTCACCCACATGAACCGGATTGTTTTTCATTCGTCGGCACAGTACCTGAATTGTCCGTTCAAGTTCCTCTTCACGCCCGATCAACGGTTCCAGTTTTCCCTCACGCGCCATTGCGGTGAGTTCAACAGTATACCGTTCGAGCATGCTTTTTCTCGCAGGTTTTTGGCGGGCGGCAGATGCGTCTGCAGACGCATCATCTTCCGGTTCCTCCGCATCGCCCTGTCCGTTATCCCGATTCCGGCGATCCTTTTCAATTTGGCGTGAAAGTGCATCCAGTCCGGATACAAACGGTTTTTCTCCGGCAAAACCGGGATCTTCAGTAATCCCCTCGTCAAAAAGGTCTGTTGAATCTTCCCCTGCCAATCGCTCTCCGTCGTCCATTCCGCCATGGCTTATTACCTCAAGCAGAACAAGACGGTCCAATCCGCCGCGGCGCATATAGTACGAACAATAGTTTTTGTGTTCATCAATGAGACTGACAAGTACATCGCCAATTTCAAGCACCTGCTTTTCCGCGCTTTCGCAGTGAAACAGGGCCCGCTGGAAAACATTCTGAAATCCGACCGTTTGAAGCGGTTCCTTTCCGGTCAGAATGGGCATGTTTTTTCGCAGGTATTCATCAACACTGTCATGAATATAGGCGATATCCGCGCCACAAAGGGAAAGCAACCTGAGCGCCGGAGGATGATCCAGCACGGCAAGCAGTATATGCTCGGGAGTTACATACTCATGGCCACGAGTCCTCGCATCAGCCCATGCCTGGTCGAGAACTTTTTGAACCACGGTACTAATTCGTATTTTCACACTGGCTCCATTACACATCTGAGAGGAAATCCGCTGGATCGCGCCGCTTCATGTACTTGCAAACAGCGTGTAGCAGCTATGTCATGGGTATAGGTTCCCACAACACCGCGTCCTTTCCGGTGAACATCCTCCATAATCACAACAGCATCTTCCTGCTTCTTGTGAAAAATTGCGATCAAGACCGCCACAACAAAATCTTTTGTGGTAAAATCATCATTGAGCAGCACCACACGGAACAATTCTGGTTCACTGATTTCATCAAATACTGCTGTTTTTCCTTCTGCTCCGGTTTGCTCTGCCATAGTACATAAAATACTGCAAAACACGCCGGGAAACAACATATAAATGACTTGAAATCAATCCGTATGCCATGGCATTATACCACCATGATTTCTGTGGTTTCCTGGAATGTAAACGGCATCCGCGCAGCGGAAAAAAAAGGATTGCTCGACTGGCTCGACAAGGAGTCGCCGGATATTCTGTGTTTGCAGGAAACCAAAGCACACCGGGGACAAGTTTCCGAACAGCTGGCAGAGCCGGTTCTCGGTTCAGGAAACTGGAAATCGTGGTGGAGTTCGGCCAAAAAAGCAGGATATTCCGGAACCGCGTTATACAGCAAAAAAGAACCGCAGAATATCCGTACCCTCGGGTACAGCGAGTTTGACGATGAGGGCCGGGTCATAATGGCAGAATTCGATTCTGTTGTGGTTGTTTCCGCCTATTTCCCCAACTCGCAGGCCGAAGGAGCACGGCTTCCCTATAAACTTGCTTTTTGCGATGCCATGCTTGAAACCTGCAACCAGCTTGTTCAGGACGGAAAAAACATCATCCTCTGCGGAGATTACAATATAGCCCACAAACCCATAGACCTTGCCAATCCCCGGGCAAATGAAAACAACCCCGGATACCTGCCGGAGGAACGCGCCTGGATGGATACCTTTACGGGAGCCGGCTATGTGGATACCTTCCGTCATTTTTGCAATGAACCGGAGCAATACACCTGGTGGAGTTACCGGTTTCATGCACGAGAGAAAAATATTGGCTGGCGGATTGATTATACCTGCGTAAATCCGTCTTTCCTTCCACGGGTGCTTTCATCGTCAATTTTGAAGGATGTTCCCGGATCAGATCACTGCCCGATAAAAATAACCTATGAAGATTAAGTACAACGCACCGACAACACTGACATTCTCCTTTTTTTGTGCACTGGTAGTCATGCTCGACCAGTGGCTGTTGCCCGGAATCACCAGAGCCTTTTTTACGGCTCCGAACGCAGCGGCGTTTGAATTGACCAATCCGCTCACCTATCTTCGCCTCTTTACCCATATTGCCGGTCATGCAGACTGGCCGCACCTCATGTCAAATCTGGCGTACATTCTCCTGCTTGGCCCCATGCTTGAGGAAACCTATGGCTCGGTAACCATGTTTCTCATGATAATCGTGACCGGTTTTGTTACCGGTGTGCTTAACATCTGCTTTTTTCCGCATCCGCTCATGGGAGCATCCGGTGTTGTTTTCATGATGATACTGCTGGCCTCCTTTACCAACCATGGTAAAAGCGATGTCCCGCTCACCTTCATACTTATTGTCATTCTGTATCTCGGACAGGAAATTCAGCAGGCATTCAAGGGTGATGACATTTCACAGTTTGCCCATCTTGTTGGCGGCTTGTGCGGCAGTCTCTTTGGATTCTTCAAGCCGGACCGGAAACACTTCAGCGCAGGTCCACGCTAGAACGGTTGCACTGCACTCCCCGTTTCGGTACTATTTATATCACAGGAATCAATAACCATGCATGACAAATTACAACGCCTTCAATCGCGTTTTTCAGAACTTGAAACCGCCGTTCAGGATCCTGACATTATACGGGATCAAAAAAAATATCGTGACATCATGCGCGAACATGCACATCTTTCTGCACTCATGGAAGAATACGCGCGGTATTGCGAAACCGAGAAGGCAATCGGGGAAACACAGGAACTTATTCACGAAACTGATGATCCCGACATGAAATCCATGGCAAAAGAAGAACTTCATGACCTTGAACTGCAGTTTGAGGTATCAGAAAAACAGATAAAGGTTTTGCTGATTCCGCCGGATCCTCTGGAAGAAAAGAACATCATCATGGAAATTCGCGGAGGAACCGGGGGTGAGGAAGCGGCGCTGTTCGCTGCAGATTTGTACCGTATGTATGTCCGGTATGCCGAGAAAAAAAACTGGAAATATGAAGTCCTTTCGGTAAACGAAACGGGCCTCGGCGGATACAAGGAAATTACCTTTTCCATTTCCGGAAAATACGTATATGGAAGTCTCCGGTATGAGTCGGGGGTGCACCGGGTACAACGGGTTCCGGAGACGGAGGGTTCCGGACGCATTCATACCAGCGCCGTTACCGTTGCCGTTCTCCCCGAAGCGGAAGAAACCGAAATTGACATCAAACATGACGATCTTCGAATAGACGTCATGCGTGCCGGTGGTCCGGGAGGTCAGTGCGTTAATACGACAGACTCTGCGGTCCGCATTACGCACCTTCCCACCGGTCTTGTGGTTATCTGTCAGGATGAAAAAAGCCAGATCAAGAACAAGGCAAAGGCAATGCGTGTGTTGCGCTCCCGTCTCTTTGATCTGGAAGAGGAAAAGAAAGCCTCCGAGCGGGCAGCCAACCGAAAAAGCCAGGTTGGAACCGGAGACCGCTCCGAACGAATCAGAACGTACAATTTTCCCCAAAACCGCGTTACCGATCACCGGATTAATCTCACGCTGTACAAACTTGACCTGGTCATGCAGGGGGAAATCGGCGAATTGATCGAAGCGCTCTACATTGCAGCCCGCGAAGAACAGTTGAGCACGGTCCACGAAGAATAGATTTTTTTGCCTGAAACCTGTTACAGTTATCTCATGACAGTCCAGGATGCACTTGCAAACGCACGTATACAACTTGAGCACGCCACCCGGGCAAACCGGCCGGTTTCAACAACACCGGCCCTCGATGCGCTCATTCTCCTCACCCATGCGACCGGTATACCACGGACACGTCTTATGGCTCATCCGGAACTATCAATTGGCGAACAACAGTCCCTGTTCTTTTCCTTTCTGGAACGACGGTGTACCGGTGAACCGGTAGCCTACATTACCGGAAAAAAGGAATTCTGGGGGATGGATTTTACCGTCTCGCCGGCTGTCCTCATTCCCCGGCCGGACACCGAAATTCTTGTTGAACGGGCTCTCGCCATAATCAGGCAGTCCGACAAACGTCCGGTACATATACTGGATGCCTGTACCGGGTCCGGCTGTATCAGCATTGCACTTGCTTCGTCGGCCGGAAGCGGCGCCGCTGATTTGACCGCATTTGACATATCTCCCGACGCGCTTGCTGTCGCACGACAGAATGCACGTGATCTCCTTGCAGACATACATCTCATCAGATTTATCGAGCACGATCTCCGCAAGGGACTGCCCCGATGCGGCTCGTCAACCGACGGCAAGTATTCACTGATTGTATCAAATCCACCCTATGTTCCTGCAGATACGGCACGGGAACTGCTTGCTGACGGCAGGGGAGAGCCTCTTCTTGCCCTGGACGGCGGGAACGACGGTCTCGACCTGGTACGAAGCCTTGCAGAATATTCCCGGTACGCGCTTGTACAGAACGGGAGAATACTTGTTGAAACAGGCGAGTACAACGCAAAAGATGCCGCAGAGTATTTAATAGAATGCGGATTTACTGATATAGTAATTCATCCCGATCTTGCCGGACAAAACCGCGTTGTTGAAGGAAAGAGACCATGAAGGACTTGCTGGAAGCATTTTTTACGGAATATACCCACTACTCCACCGCTGACCAAACGGTCATCAGAAACGCATGGAACTTCATGACCGAAAAGAAAAAGGAAATTTGCCGAACCTGCGGTGAATCGTTCATGGAGCACCCGCTTCGGGTTGCGGGTACACTTGCATCACTTCAGCTTGATGCGGACAGCATTGTCTGTGCGTTTCTCCATGGATCACTTGAAGAACTCGAACTGACCCCTGATGAAGTCAGGAATCAGTTCGGAGAAAGTGTATACCGCCTTGTTGAGGGCACCTCCCGTATCTCCGGCCTCAATCTGAAAAACAAGACAAATGCCCAGGCAGAAAGCATCAGAAAAATGTTTTTCGCCATGGTAGACGACATACGAATAATTCTGGTACGCCTTGCGGATCGCCTCGACAAAATGCGAAGCCTCAAGAATTTTCCGCAGGATCAACAAAAGGCCATTGCGCAGGAAACAATCGATATTTGGGCACCGCTTGCCAACCGCCTCGGCATGTACTCAATCAAGGATGAACTTGAGGACCTCAGCCTCAAGTTTCTCAATCCCGATGTTTTTCATCAGATTAAAGAACTCGTGGCGGGGAAAAAGGCTGAACGCGCAACATTTCTCGCCAAAGCAGAAGAGGAAATACACCGCGTGGCCCAATCTGCCGGCATTACCGTTTCGGTTCAGTCACGGGCAAAACATTTCTGGTCCATTTATCAAAAGATGAAACGCCGGAACAAAGCGGTGGATGAACTGTATGACCTGCTGGCCCTGCGTATTCTTTGCGATACCGTAACCGAATGCTACACACTGCTCGGACTGGTACATACAATCTGGAAACCCCTCGATGGCCGATTCAAGGACTACATTGCAATGCCCAAACCAAACGGCTACCGGAGTCTTCATACCTCCGTTTTGTGTTATGAGGGAAAGCATCTTGAAATTCAGATTCGTACACACGAAATGCACAGTATTGCAGAGAATGGGGTTGCCAGCCACTGGCTTTACAAGAAAGGCAATTCAAAAGACACGGTACACACAAAAGACTTGTCCGTAATCAACCAGCTGCGCGAGTTGTCAAAGAATCGTTTCTCCGACGAGGATTTTCTGGCCAGAATCAAATCTGATATTCTCGGAGATTCCATTTATGTGTTTACACCAAAGGGCGACATCAAGGAACTCCCTGCAGGCTCTACACCCATAGATTTTGCCTACCACATTCATTCGGCTATTGGCGAGAAAATTGTTGGAGCAAAAGCTGACGGGGCAATTGTGCCGCTTTCCCATACACTCAAGAACACCCAGGTTGTAGAAATAATTACTCATCCCCAGGCTCACCCCACATGGAATCAGCTCAACACCGTCAGAACTGCAAAAGCGCGTCAGAAGATCAGAGCCTGGCTTCAGACAAACAGCGAGTCGGGAGACACTGAAAAAAGCGAGAATAAAGGCGAACACAAAACAGCCGAGAAACATGCCCACCACAAGGGAGCGCTTGGCAGCGAAGCAACTCATGAACGGGAGTTTGATTCTGCCGTATTACGGATACGGGTCGGAGACACCACCAACTTCATGATCAAGTTCGCGCTCTGCTGCAATCCGGTTCCACCGGTTCCCATCACCGGATATGTGTCGCGCGGAAGGGGAATAATCATTCACCGAAAAGATTGTTCCAACGTTACCAGAATTCCGGACATCTCAAACCGGACAATTACCGTGGAATGGGAAACTCCAAAAGATGCGGTCAAAACGAAGCAGAAAAAACCCGGGCCCGATAAAAGCTAGCGAATTTCCAGTATTTCCGTAACATACGGGGTAACAGCCGCTACCAGCTCATCGGGTTCAATACCGGCAACTTTAACAATGCACATCTTTGTGTCATCGTCCGGACCGTCTATAACGACCATGGTTATTATATTCCCGTTCCGTTCAGCTATTTCACGTGAAATATGAAATAACTCGCCGGGCTTGTCCGGAAGATTCATAGTCAGACGGACCCCATCCCTTCGGGCTCCAAAAAGATTGATAAAAAGACGGTACAGGTCTCCGTCGGAAACAATGCCGACCATGGCATCGCCGTGCATAACCGGCAACGCGCTGATATTATTATCAACCATGATTCGTGCAGCTTCTTCGATAACAACGTTCTCATCTATGGTTATCACTTTTTTTTGCATAACCTTTTCAACACGCAACTTTGACAAGAGGTAGCTCATTTCGTACATATCCAGCGTTGTTGCTACCGACGGACTCGCATTGACAAGATCCCTCTCGGTAACAATGCCAACAAGGCGGTTATCATTATCCAGAACAGGGAATCGACCAACTTTCTCTTTTTTCATGAGGGCCCGCGCTTCCTGAACAGACATTTCCGGGTGAATGTACAGGGGATCCTTTGTCATGACATACGATACGTTCATTCGATACCTCCTTAACCGTTAACCGCCAAGATATGCTTTTTTTACCGCGTCATCACTGAGAAGCTCCGCACCCGTACCGGACTGGACAATGGTGCCAGTTTCCAGAATATAGGCACGGTCTGCAATACGAAGTGCCTTGAAAGCATTCTGTTCAACAAGAAGGATTGTTGTTCCTTCCCGGTTTATAGTTTCAATTATACTGAAGATTTCATCAACCAGAATCGGTGCGAGCCCCATGGACGGTTCGTCAAGAAGCAGAAGCACCGGATTGGCCATGAGCGAACGCCCTATTGCAAGCATTTGCTGTTCTCCGCCGGAAAGGGTTCCGGCATGCTGGCGGAATCGTTCCTTGAGCCGCGGAAACAGGGAAAACACCTTGTCCATATCACGGGCAATCCCCTGTCGATCTTTCCGGGTATATGCACCCATTTCAAGGTTCTCCCGCACACTGAGATCGGCAAATACCCGGCGGCCCTCAGGTGACTGAACGAGCCCGGAGCGGACAATGTCGTTTGGGGAGAGATTCGTTATATCGGTATCATTGAAAATAACGGAACCTGCCGTCTTTCTCAGAATATTGGATATGGCATGAAGTGTTGTTGTTTTCCCTGCACCATTTGACCCGATGAGCGTAATGACCTCACCCCTGTTCACGGTAAAGGAAATTCCCCGTATTGCCCGGATGGCACCATAATGAACTTCCAGGTTTTGTACATCAAGCATCAGATACCGCCTCCTCACCGAGATAGGCCTTTATTACTGCAGGATCCTTTTGAATATCCGCAGGGAGCCCTTCCGCAATGGTTCTTCCATAATCCAGAACCATCAGGCGTTCACAAATACCCATAACCAGGCTCATGTCGTGTTCTATGAGCAGTATGGTGAGCTTGAATTCCTTCCGTATAAACCGGATAAGGTCCATGAGTTCCTGCGTTTCCTGTGGATTCATACCGGCAGCAGGTTCATCAAGGAGAAGAAGAAGGGGATTTGTTGAAAGAGCCCGCACAATTTCCAGTTTGCGCTGTTCTCCATAGGGGAGATTTCGTGCCAGTTCATGTACTTTCGAGTCAATCTTGAAAAGGGCAAGAAGATCGCGAACCCGTGAACGTTTCTCCTGTTCATCGCGGTAAAACGCCGATGTACGAAATACGGCAGAAAGAGGATTTATTGCCCGCTGGGCATGCATTGCAATAAGCACATTGTCTTCAACAGTAAGATTTCCAAACAACCGGATGTTCTGGAATGTTCGGGCAATTCCAAGTTTCGAAAGCTGATGTGGTTTTTTCTGATGTACCGGATGAACCCGGTTTCGCGCATCAGTAAAACAAATGCTGCCCTCACTTGGCGTATAGATTCCGGAAAGCATGTTAAAAACGGTTGTCTTTCCCGCTCCATTCGGGCCAATGAGCCCTACCAGTTCTCCGTGCTTGAGTGAACACGAAAAATTGCTCACTGCACGCAAACCGCCAAAAACAATCGAAATGTCGTCAACGGAAATCAGCACGTCAGAAAGACGGCACGCTTTTCTTGCAGCATCAGATTTTTTGCTCATCAGCATGCCTCCTCAATTTTTTTAGACGGTTCCATGCCCCCACAAACGAGATCTCGCGGGTACCAAGCATCCCCTGTGGACGGAACAGCATGACCAGTATGAGAATAACCGGATATATAAGAAGGCGGTAGTCCTTGAGGAACCGCAAAAATTCCTGGAGATAGGTGAGGATATACGCTGCCAGAATGGAACCGGTGACACTTCCCAGACCGCCAAGCACTGAATATATAAGGTATTCAATACTCCGGTTGAATGAAGAAAGATCCGGTTTGATAAACCCGATGAACGGTGCATACAAACCTCCGGCTATACCGGCAATGAACGCAGCAATTACGAAACCGGTCATTTTATACTTGAATGCATTAATACCGTTTGATCGCGCTGCTATTTCATCTTCCCGGACCGAGAGTATGGCCCGGCCGTATGTTGAGCGGAAAAAGTTCTGAAGCAGTGCAACTACCAGAACCAGAGCACCAATGATGATGAGCCAGGCATAATCCGCACGTGCCGCCAGAATGGTTGTAAAACGTTTTCCGTTTGCTCCGCCGGTAAAGGAACGAAAGTTGACAAAAATGACACGCAGGATTTCACCAAACCCGAGTGTAACAATTGCGAGATAATCACCAGAGAGCTTGAGGGTCGGAAAACCGATCAGAAAACCAAAAAACGCGGCAGTCCCGCCGGAAAGCACAATTGAAACTGGCAGCGGCACCCCGGCAGTTTGTGTAAGCCATATGCATACATAGGCACCGATAGCCATGAATCCGGCTTGTCCCAGCGAAAGCTGGCCGGTCAGTCCGCAAATAACATTGACACTGATGGCCATCATCGCGTTTATTCCTGCAATGGTCAGGATTTGCGCAGTATAGGCGTCAATAACATTCAGGGCTATGAGCACCGCAGGTACAAACACAATGAACAGTGCTACCAAAGTCAACAAAATTGTATTCGAAATATTTCTTTCCGGCATCATACTTTAACCCGTGTTTTCTGGCCCATAATACCGGTAGGTTTGACCAGAAGAATGATTATAAGAATTGAAAATGATATTGCATCGGCAAATTGGGATGAAAGAAATCCTTTGGTCAATGTCTCTGCAATACCGAGGATGTACCCTCCAAGCATTGCACCGGGGACAGAGCCTATTCCCCCGAGAACAGCTGCAACGAATGCCTTTAATCCGGGCATGGCTCCCATGGTAGGCTCAATTTGCGGATAGGCGGTTGCATACAGTATGCCACCTGCTGCCGCGAGGACAGAGCCCAGTGCAAATGTGAACGCAATAATCCGGTTTACTGATATCCCCATCAAACTTGCAGCGTGCATGTCATAAGACACGGCACGCATCGCTTTGCCGGTTTTAGTCCAGGTAATGATATAATTCAGAATAAGCATGAGAAGAAGTGAAACTGCAATTACAATAATTTGAATATTGGAAATGGCGAGGGAACCAAAGGGAACCATTATGGTATCCATGGTTGGGTACTGCCGGGGATTAGGTCCGGCAAAAGGAAGTACCCGCACACCATTCTGCAAAATGAGAGACATGGCAATGGCCGTAATGAGGGAGTTGAGCCGCGGAGATGATCGCAGGGGGCGATAGGCAAACCGTTCTATGGTGATGCCTGTTATTCCACACACGATCATTGCCGCAACAAAAGCAAGTGCAAGACCAAGGGGCGACGCGCCCACCGCAGTTAATACATAAAAGGATGTGTACGCGCCGACCATCAGTATTTCACCATGGGCGAAGTTGATCAATTTGACAATTCCATACACCATCGTATATCCAAGCGCAATCAACGCGTAGATACTTCCGAGCGAAACCCCGTTAACAAGCTGTTGTATAAAAATAGTCAAAGGACACAACCTCCCCCATACTGAATTTGATTAATCCGCGTCGTAAATCAGGGATTAACCGTCGCTTTATAGACCGGCGTTAACACACCGTCTTTCTGAACAATTTCAAGCATAACCGCCGACTTGGTCGGATTACGTTTTTCGTCAAATGTAAGATTTCCGGTTACATAACTGCCTGAAGTATTGTTCAGCGCATCGCGTACCTTTGCTCCATTGGTAGAACCGGCAGCCTTGATAGCATCGCTGATAACGTACATGGCGTCATAACCGAGAGCAGCAAATGCAGTCGGTGTGGCATCGTATTTTGCCCGGTATTTTGAAACAAATTCGATAACCTTCGCGTCGGTAGAGTCTGCAGCGTAGTGATCAGAATAAAATCCGTTAAGAACCTCATCACCGGCATTCTCGGTAATTCCACCCCATCCGTCGGCACCAACAATCGGCACCGTAATACCCTGAGCGCGAAGCTGGCGTGCAATAAGGGCAACCGTGCTGTAATAGTCGGGAAGATATACTACATCGGGATTAGCATTCTTTATCTTGGTAAGCTGGGCATTAAAATCCTTGTCGCCGGTATTGTAAGATTCTTCTGCAACCAGAGTTCCACCGGCAGCTTCAAATGCTATCTTGAAGTTTTCATACAAACCCACGGAATAATCGTTACCTACATCGTAGAGCACAGCTGCACGCTTCTTGCCGAGGTTTTCTGCAGAGAACTTCGCACCAACCGTTCCCTGGAAGGGATCAATAAAACAGACACGGAAAATGTAGTCTCCGGCGTCGGTAATGCTTTCCATGGTTGCGGCAGGAGCAACAACCAATACCTTCTGAGCCTGTGCAAGTGACGTTATCGCTTGGGTGCAACCGGACGTAAGTGAGCCGATGATCATCTTTACGTTATCTTTTGCGGTAAGTTTCTTGTATGCATTGACGGTTTTCTCGGGATTTCCCTCATCATCTTCGGCAATGAGTTCAATCATTTTTCCATCGATACCGCCTGCGGCATTGATTTCTTCTATAGCAAGTTCAACGCCGTTTTTTGCTTCGACACCGTATACAGCGACCGCTCCTGAAAGCGGATAAATACCACCAACCTTGATCGTATTCGATTCTGCTCCGGAACAAGCGCCGAAAGCGAGGGCCACACACACTGCTGCAACAACAGCAACGATACTCAGTGTCATTCTTTTCATAGCAACTCCTTCTGTATTTCTACAAATCGTAAGTATAATATGGTATACAAACCCGATTGTCCAGTTCCCGCATAAAAAAACCGTCCGCGAGGGACGGTTTTACAGCATTGTAAGCGTGTTTGCAATCATGCGCTCTTGGCGTTTTTCAATTTTGCCTTGCAGGTTTTGCAAATGGTTGCCTTGGCACCATCAATTTCCTGTTCGTACAGAACCTTTACACTGTCACGCTTGCATACCGGACAAACGCCGCGTCCGTGATTCGGATTGCCGCGAATACCTTTTCCACGATGTGCTTTAGACATAGTTTACTCCTCAGTTTTGTCGGTTGCTTTCTCGTCCGGAGCGTCTGCAGCTTTCTCTTCAGCAACATCTCCGTCAAGCTTTTTTGCAGCCGGCTTCTTCGCAGCGGTAGTCTTCTTCGCAGCAGGAGCCTTCTTTGCAGCGGGTTCCTTGTCCGAATCAGTCTTCTTTGCCGCGGCTTTTTTTGCTGCAGGCTTCTTTTCTTCTGTTTTCACCGGCTCTTTCTTGGCCTTTTTCTCGCTCTTATCCCCTTCGATCTCGAGTTTGTAGTCAACAAGTTCAAGGATGGCTACTTCCGCAGCGTCACCCTCACGAAAGCCGAGCTTGAGAACACGGGTGTACCCGCCGGCCCGGTCTTTCATACGGGGACCGATCTCGGTGAAGAGCTTGGCGAGGATCGCCTTGTCCTGTACGAACTTCGCAGCCTGACGGCGATTATGAACGGTGTCAACCTTGCTGCGGGTAATGAGCTTTTCTGCAGTTCTGCGAACTTCCAGTGCTTTTGCCTTTGTTGTTGTAACTCGCTCATACTTGAAAAGAGAGGTAACCATATTGCGATGCATGGCACGGCGATGCGATGCGGTTCGCGAAAGCGGATTAAAGCCGTTTTTATGCTTCATCTGTTTCTTCCTTCTGCTTGGGCAACTTGATCGAGTTTTTAAGGTGACTGTAATCAGTCATACCGAGACCGAGATTCCATTCAAGCAGTTTTTCCCTGATTTCCTGGAGACTTTTCTTGCCAAAGTTTCTTGTCTTGGCAATATCGTCCTCGGTTTTTTTGGTAAGCTCGCCAATTGTCCGTATATTTGCGTTCTTGAGACAATTTGATGACCGGACGGACAGCTCGAGTTCCTCCACCGGAGTATTCAGCAACTGACGTACCCGTTCATCCTCTTCGTCATAATCATCTTCCTTGCTAACTTCATTTTCATTGAAATTGACAAAGATGGTGAAGTGATCCTTGGTGATCTTGGCCGCTTCGGCAAGAGCATTTTCCGGATCAATGGTACCGTCGGTCCAGATTTCCAGAATAAGCTTGTCATAATCATTTCGCTGGCCCACACGGCACGGCTCGATTTCGTATTTGACCTTTATTACCGGTGAATATATTGCATCCATCGGTATGGTTCCAACGACCTCGATATACCGTTCGTTTACCTCGGCGGGTACATACCCGCGTCCGTAATCAACCTGAATTTCGAATTCTACATGGCCGCCATCCATCATGGTGAAGACATGTGCCGGCTCACTGGTTACAACCAGCTGCTCATCACGAGCGAACATGTCGCTCGTAATGGTTGCCGCACCCTTGAATTCAAAGAGGAAGGTATCCTGTTCTACATCCTCGGGAAGGCGCAAACGAATCTGCTTGAGATTGTTCAACACCTCCAGAGTATCTTCAACAACATTCGGGATTGTTTCAAATTCGCTGGAAATAATATGAGGTACACCATCTGCGTCGTATGCGTTAATCTTTACGGCAGAAATGGCATATCCCTGTATTGAAGAGAGCAGTACTCTCCGCAGGGTATTTCCAACGGTTGTTCCAAAACCGGTTTCGAAAGGATAAGCCACGAACTTTCCATACCCAGGATTTGCTTCATCCTGTTCGAAGGTAAGTCCCTTCGGCTTCTTGAATCCTTTTAGCAGATTTTTTCGGGCCATTCGAACTCCTCTTATTTGGAATAGAGCTCGACCACGAGCTGTTCTTTGATGTCGATGTTATCGGTAACGTCTGCGCGGTGCGGCACAGCGGTAAAGGTGCCTTTGAGGGCATCAGCATCTACAGTCAACCAGGGATAGGTTCCGGACTTGGTAAGTTCCTTCATCGCATCCTTGATTACGGTAATTTTTTTGCTGTTTTCCTTTACTTCGATAACGTCTCCTGCCTTTACCAGATAGCTGGGTATGTTGACGTGCTTGCCATTTACCAGGATGTGGCCATGCTGAACAAGCTGTCGGGCCTGGTTGCGGTTAACGGCAAAGTGCATCCGGTATACAACATTATCAAGCCGCCGTTCGAGCAGGCCGATAAGGTTTTCACCGGTAATTCCGGTCATGCGCAGCGCGCGGTCAAAGAAAATACGGAACTGCTTTTCAAGCATACCATACATTCTCTTGAGTTTCTGTTTTTCCCTGAGCTGTACTCCGTAGTCGGAACGCTTACCGGTTCTCGCCTTGGGATCCTTTCCGGGCATTGCCCGCTTTCTGTTGATCGGGCACTTGTCCGATTTACAGCGGTCTCCCTTGAGAAACAGTTTTTTTTGTTCCGCACGACAAAGGCGGCAAAGGGGTCCTGTATATCTAGCCATTTCTCTCTCCTCTGTCAGATGCGCCGTGTCTTGCGGGGACGGCAGCCGTTATGCGGGATCGGGGTTACATCACTGATTGACCGAACTTTCAAGCCCAGGGCTCCAAGAGAACGCACAGCAGATTCACGACCCACACCGGGTCCCTTTACAAAGACATGCACTTCGCGAAGGCCATAGGTAAGAGCCTTCTGAACTGCAGTTTCAGCAACAGTCTGAGCCGCGAACGGCGTGGACTTTTTTGCTCCGTTAAATCCGAGCCCGCCGGAAGATGCCCATGCAATGGCATTTCCCTTGAGATCGGTTATCGTTACGATAGTATTGTTGAATGTAGCCTGGATGTAGACATTACCTTCGTAAACGCTTTTCTTTTCTTTCCGTTTTTTTACGGTTGCCACGTTAATTGTTCCTCCAACCTAAAGTTTACTTCTTCTTGCCGGCAACGGTCTTTTTCTTACCCTTGCGCGTGCGAGAATTGGTCCGTGTCCGCTGTCCGCGAACAGGAAGACCCTTTCTGTGCCGGAGGCCCCGGTAACAGCCAATATCCATGAGGCGCTTGATATTGAGACCGATTTCGGTTCTCAGGCGTCCTTCAACCTTGTACTCGGAATCAAGAAGCGCACGAATGGCACTCAATTCATCCTGATTCAGGTCGTTGATCATCCGGTTCGGATCAATCTTTGTTTTTTCGCAAATTGCATCCGCCGATGACCGGCCAATTCCGTAGATGTAGGTCAATGCAATATTGACATGCTTGTTAGGGAGGTCGACTCCCGCAATTCGAGCCATTCTCTATTCCTCCATCAGCCCTGACGCTGCTTGTGCTTGGGATTGATGCAGATAATACGAACGACTCCACGTCGACGAATTACCTTACATTTATCACATATGGGCTTTACGCTCGTTCTAACCTTCATAATAAACCCCTTAAGAAACACCTGTTACGGTGACTCTTCATTTCTTTTTCTACAGGTTCCGTGACCTGAGCTTTCCTTTTTTAACCAGCCCTTCATGATGGTGCATCTTGAGCTGCGCTTCAATTTGACTCATGGTGTCAAGATCAACGCCGACAAGAATCAACAACGAGGTTCCACCCATCAACATTGATATTGACTGGGGAAAACCGAAAAGGTTCTGGATGATTGTTGGCAATACGGCAATAACTGCCAGATACAACGAACCGGGAAGAATCAGCCGATTCAGGATCCGCTGCATATAATCCTCTGTTTTGTCCGTACGTATTCCGGGAATCGAGCCGCCGTTTTCCCGAATCTGTTTCGCGATTTCCGTGGGGTTCAGGGTTACCTGTGTATAGAAATACGCAAAGAAGACAATAAGAAGAATATAAAAAACATTGTACCAGATTCCGTGCGGCCGTAAAAAGGTCGCTACAGAGTTGAGCCATTTGACGTTCGGGCCGATACTGCTTGCAATCTGCAAGGGGAATGTCAGAAAGGAGGAAGCAAAAATGACCGGGATAACCCCTGAAGGATTGATCTTGAACGGAATATAGGTATTCTGTCCGCCATACATCTTTCTTCCTACGACCCGTTTAGCATAGTGCACCGGAATTTTACGCTGTCCCTGCTGTTCATACACAACAAGTCCGATAATCGCGATGAACATGGCAAACGCCACGATAACGAATACCGGATTGATGTCTCCGGTTTGAACCATACGAATCAGTTCCCAGGTTGCGCTCGGAAGCCGGGCAACAATACCGGCGAAAATGAGCATGGAGATACCGTTTCCGATTCCCCGGTTGGTAATCTGCTCACCGAGCCAGACGGTAATCATGGTACCGGTTGTCACCGTGAGCATTGCAATAAGGGTATACGCGACGCGATCAATAATAATGGCGTTCGGTATTCCCGCTGCATAAATGGTTACCGCATACGACTGGATAAGCGCTACACCAATGGTAGCAATCCGTGTCCACGACTGGATTTTCTTCCGTCCGCCGTCTTCTTCCGCAACTTTTTTCAAACTCGGGAAAATGATGAGCGCAAGCTGCATCAAGATCTGGGTGGAGATATAGGGCATGACACCAAGCATGAACACCGAAAAGTTCGAGAAGGCCCCACCGGCAAAGAAGTCCATGTAATCCACAAAGGCATTTCCGCGAACCTGCGACTTGAAAAAGTCGGTAAGGGCTTTCGGATCAATGCCGGGAATGGTCAGGACCGAGCCAAGGCGAAAAACTGCGAGAACCGCAACTGTAAACAGAATGCGTTCTCTGAGTTCTTTTATTCTGAATATGTTTGTAAAAGCATTGTTTGCCATGTCTCTTCACCCGCTCCCGATTACTCAGCGTTCAGAACAACAGTTCCGCCGGCTTTCTCGATTTTCTCCTTCGCAGAAGCAGAAACCTTGTCCACATCAACCGTGAGCTTCCTGGAAAGATCACCGTCTCCGAGAACCTTTACCAACGCACCAGCCTTCTTGAGAAGTCCCTTGAGAATAAGAGATTCCTTGTTTACGGTTTCTCCGTCGCTATAGCGTGTCTCAATTTCGGCGAGATTGATTACTTCGTAGTCCTTGCGGAACCGGTAGTTGGAGAATCCCCGTTTTGCGATACGCCGGTACAGGGGCATCTGACCGCCCTCGAATCCGACATATGTCTTACCGCCGGAACGGGACTGCTGTCCCTTGTTACCCCGGCCGGCCGTAGTTCCCCGTCCGGAAGATGAACCGCGTCCAACGATACGTTTCTGTTTATTTGCTCCTTCTGGAGCATGCAAATCAAAATCGGACATTACTTGATCTCCTTGACTTCAACAAGGTGCGACACAGCAGCAACCATACCGAGAATCGGATCGGTGGCTTCATGTTCAACTGTTGAGTTAATCTTTTTCAGACCCAGGGATCGCACTGTTGCAGCTACTTTCGGCTTCTGGCTGATGGTACTGCGAACAAGTTTTACACTGATTTTTTTTGCCATTGCGTTAACCCCACAAGTCCTTCAGGGCCTTACCCCTGTTTTTTGCGATGCTCCGCGCGCTCATCAGTCCCTTGATTGCTTCAAAAGTCGCACGCACCACGTTTACCTGGCTGCTTGATCCGAGTGACTTTGAGAGCACATCGGTAGCACCGGCAACTTCAAGTACTGCGCGAACCGGTCCGCCGGCTATAATACCGGTACCGGAACATGCCGGCTTCAGGAGCACGACAGAGCTTTTGAATTCAGCCTGAATCTCATGCGGAATAGTTCCATTCTTGATCGGAACGA
>CAZGQQ010000023.1:0-23335 GCA_964527175.1 uncultured Treponema sp. | reverse complement strand
TAGGTGCCGGTACTATAGCAGATTTTCACGGTTTCATCTGCGGGGGACAGAGCTTGGCGATTGCATTCGCAATCGCTTGAGTGCATTCGCTCAACGTACAGGGACAGAGCTTACTCGTCGCTGTCATCATCCTCGGGATCGGGGGCAGCGAGACCGACGAATTCGGGATCAACGAGCGCGCCTTTTTCCTTGAGTGCCCGGGAGACCACGAATTTGGGAACCAGGGTTGCCGGTTTTGCCGGAACGAGGATATCCTCACCGGTCTGGATGTTCTTCATCACCCGGGCTTTTTTCGCCGCCTGGAGCTTGAGGGTCATCGAACCGAGTTTACCCACCGTAACGCGCTCTCCGAGAAGGACCCCTGCCTCAACGACGGACAGGTAATCGTCGAGAACCGCCCGTGCGGCATTCTGGGTCAGTCCGTGTTTTTTGGCCAGGAAGGATACGATCGATTTCACGGTAAACTGGTCAACATCCGCGCTGGTTTGTCCCATTTGGGTCCGGTTGATCTTGATAAATCCGTTCGTAAGGTAGATCGTGGCTTCACGGATACGCTGTTCCTGATCCGATTCGGATGTCCCTTCGGGGCAAACGGCGATCCGGTACACGGAACTGCTCTTCTTGAGCGGGCTCCCGCTGAATTCTGCGACCGCATCGCAGGTGATCGGTCCGTTAATGGTTACACCCTGACCATGTACATAGTCCGGAACATCACTTCGGAATTTTATTGACGCATATTCAAGCCAGCGGGAATTACTTCGACTGGGGCCAAGACTGATCAGGGAGCCGGAATACGTGAGCAATATTGCACCACGGGTATCTGATGCATCCAGTTCCTGCACCAGCTCCATACCTATTGTTTTAATCTGTGAAACAAACAAATCATACTTGTTTTGCCAGATTTCTGCGTAATGCTCCCTCCTGGTTTCCATTTCCTCCTGGTCACCCTGATCAAGCAGCGCATTGATTTGTGCCTGAATCTCGTCTGGCAACTGTGTAAAAACAGATTCTTTCATTTTTTTTTCCTCCTCATGACAAAATTGGACTTTGTGTTACACTATACACCCATAAGGAGTTTTTTTATGGAAACTTTTAACACGTTATCGGATTTAATCCAGAATCACATCAGACAGATCGCGAAGACTTCAGGTCTTCCTGAAGGAGAAGAAACACTGGAGGCACTTGCCAACGCGTGGGTGGAAAAAAAGCAGTGTTTTGAAGATGGAGTATCGGAAAACAATCTTGAAGAAGTAGACTTCTTCTCAAAAGAGAGCGAAAAAGGTGCCCTGGCACTGACCTACTCCGGATCTCTCATTACCATTGGTCCGCTGGTGGACGGCACCCGTCGGGCGGAGTATACCTCCGTTGGTCTTCGAACCGATGTTCCCGGATCGGCACTTGAGGAAAATGCCATCCTCGGGTCAGACATCGAGAAGGATGCCATTGTCGTCTTCGAGAAAGGGCCGATTCATCAAAGTTCGCCCATTTTCAAGATTGCCATCAGTACGGAAGATCTCGGGAATGAAGAAGAAGAAGCATTGCTTACACAGGTAACCCAGGATATCACTGAAGAATTTGTTGAAGTCAATAAAACAATAATCCAGTAATGGACATCAGGGAAACCCTGGAATCAATATCTCGGCGCGATTCACTCCCGGATCGCGCCGATTATTTGACTCTGATAGAAAACACCATAACCATTCTCGAACATGAGGATCCCCTTCTCCGGCCTACTGATTCAAGCGGCCTCTCGGGCGGGCTCCTCAATTTGAAGAAATCAATCCCGACAATAATTCTACCGGATTTGCACGGGAGGGGGGACTTCTTTCTGGAAGTACTCACTGCACCTTACTCAAAAAACAGTACGGTACTTGAAGAGCTGGCAAAAGATACCGTTCAGATACTTTGCCTGGGCGACGGATTCCACTCCGAAGCGCGAGGAAAGAAAAGATGGAACGATGCCTTTGACGAATACACGCACGGATTCAAGAAGCATCGGGCCATGGATGAAGAAATGATTGAAAACTTAAGTCTCATGGAAATGGTTATGCAGTGCAAATGTGCATACAGCGACAACTTCCATTTTCTCAAGGGAAATCATGAAAACATCCAGAATGAAGAGGGAAACGGAAACCATCGTTTCCGCAAGTTTTCATTTGAAGGCGAAATGGTACGTGAGTATATCCTTCATTTTTATGACGAAGAGTTCTTATTCACGTATTCAATCTTTGAAAAAAGACTGCCCCTGTTCGCGATAGGGGCGAATTTCCTTGCATCCCATGCCGAACCTGCTCATTTCTACAATAAGAAAAGCTTGATAAACGCCCGGTTGAACCATGAAACAATTCTCGGATTAACCTGGACCAATAATAACGAAGCAGAATATAACAGCGTACAGGACATGGTGGCCCACTATCTTGAAGATCCCGAATCCGGTGTATACTTTGGTGGGCACCGGCCGGTTCCGGGCCGATTTCTGCTTCGTGCAGGTAACAAGTACGTACAGATACATAACCCGGATAAAAAGAATACGGTTCTGATTCTCCCGGATCAGCCGTTCAATCCGGAAACCGATATCATTGCTCCGGGAAAGGGAGGATACAGTGGCCGCACATCCTGAATCAATAGGAAAATATAAAATAGTGTCTCTTGTCGCAAAGGGAGGAATGGGGGCTGTATTTAAGGCCGTTCATCCGACATTGAAACGGAATGTTATCATAAAAAAGTTGACGATCCGGGGAAATGCATCAATAACCGAACGTTTCAAACGGGAAGCACAAATACTCCTTGATTTTAATGATCCGCACATTGTTCATCTTTTTGACTATTTCAAGGAAGGCACCTCCCATTACATCGTTCTTGAATATGTAGATGGTATGTCCCTCGATGTCCTGCTAAAAAAAAGGCGCTATCTTTCCGGACCTCTGTCCCTCTTCATTTTTCTTGATGCCTGCAAGGCTCTTAAATATGCCCATGACCACGGAGTAATCCACCGGGACATCAAACCCGGGAACATCCTCATTTCTCGAAAAGGCGCGGTGAAGCTTGCCGATTTCGGTATCGCCGCAGTCGAAGCATCCGAGGATGAAGGACTGACGAAGGAAGGAGTCACCCTGGGAACGGCATCATACATGCCGCCGGAACAGTTCAAGAATTCGAAAAATGTGGATAAACGCGCTGACATCTATGCAATGGGAGTCATGCTCTATGAAATGGTGTCCGGGAAACGGCCGTTCCCGGGTAATTTCTCGCCGGAAACACTGCTTTCAATTCAAAAAGGCAAATACACCGGAATCAAGAAAATTAACCCGGAAACACCTCCGGTCATTGCCAAACTGATCCGTAAAATGATCCGTCCAAACCCGAAACGGCGATATCGTGATATGAATCCGGTGATACGGATCATTGAAAATTACCTCAAACGTCTCCCGGTACAGGAAATTCGGGAGTCACTGGTACAATGCATAGCCAGCCAGAAGTATGAAGAACCGGTATTGAAGCCGAGAAAAAAGAAACGCATTGTAGCTCTGTCCCTCGCGGCGGCTCTCGCCGTTTTTGCCGCAGCAGGATCCTATGCCTGGAATCAGGGAGTGGTTCACCGGATTCTTTTTTCAAACACCTATGGTTCTGTAAGATTTCAACTGCGTATTCCGGTAACAGTGAAGGATCCTGACGACATCTTTATTAATGCTGCAGTGTTCATTCATGATCGTGATGAATTCCCGCCGGCTGACATTCCCGGGATACAGTTTACCCGACAGGAAGATGAACCAGATCCGCAGGTATATCGCTTTGTCTCAAATACCGTTTATCTCAAACCCGGTGCATACCGCGCTAAAATTACCGCAGAACAACGGATATACTGGCACTCTTTTACCCTGGAATCATTTGCTACACGCAAGACTCAGGGAGCCGGGGAACAACGAATTGAAATCAATTTTGACCGGGTTACCCCGCAACCACTCACGGTTCGAACAGAAGCTTTTGACGCCATATCAAATCGTACCATTTCCTCTGCGACACAGTATTCACTCCTCAGGGGAAACGCGTGGGTCCCCTTGCATACACTGCCTTCCGGAACACTTCAAACCGGACAAATTCTCAAATTCAAGGCTGAACATCCCGGGTATTATGACGAGATTTTCTCATTGAAGATTGCCCCGTACCAGGGGGAGCTTGTCCTCCGCGCCAACCTCATCCCCCTTCCGGGGACATTATCTCTCGAGGCTCCTTCAGGAACATACCGGATTTTGCTCAATGGATCGGCAGAATTTATTCGCGGTGGCGATATGCTGGAGAAGGAATCATTCGACGGATATACTGGAGGTGCCCGGAAGTGGGAACTGCCCGCTGGACGATATGATCTTGAAATTACATCGGGAGAACAATTTGTGCTAACCCGCATTGAAATCAATCCCGGTGAAACCGTCCGTCTGAACCTTCGGGATTCAGACGGAACATTGCAATTATACAAGGAGTAGGATATGTCCCTGTTGATGAAACGTATGCTAATGCTGTTTCTGGGTTTTCTCGGAGCATGCATGGTATGGCCCTGCCTTCTTACCATTCAATATTATCAGCCTGCCTTTCCCGGCTACCGGTCTTTCTCACTGGCGCAGGGCATTGCACTCGGTCTTTTCTTCGGGGCCATTTTCGGCTCATTTGAAGGAATCGTCGTTTCTTCCCGAATCAAGGCGGTCAAGGGATTGCTGTTTGGCGCGGTTGCGGGAGTTTTTTCCGGAGCGATCGGTGTGTTTGGCGGTCAGGCGGTCCTTTTTGCCATCGCTGATTATATGCGTCAGACTGAACAAAGCCTGACCGGCATTCCGCTCATTGCCGCTCATAGTACCGGCTGGGTGATTATCGGATTGTGTATTCCGATGATAGAAGGCTTTCGGGCAAAATCAGTCCGTAAACTCCTTGTGGGACTTGCTGGTGGCATTGTTGGCGGAAGCGTTGGCGGCATGCTGCTTCAAATCTTTGTAATGAAATACCCCGGCAGCCGCATTGCACTCCTTGCAGGTCTCATTGTCTTTGGTGTCCTTTTAAGCTTCTTCTATTCATTCTTTGAAAACCGTTTCTCATTTGGATCAATCAAGCTTCTAAACGGACCGTTGCGGAACAAGGAATATCACCTTTTAAAATCACGACTCAAAATAGGTTCCCGGGACACCTGTGACATTGTTCTTGCCGAGTACCGCCATGTTGCGCCGATACATGCATCGATACTCGTAAAAAAGGGACGCATCATTTTACAACCTGCCGGGAAGTCGTGCCCGGTAACCGTGAACGACTCACCGGTTACCGAAACAGCACTGAGACGCGAAGATGTATTCGCGATCGGTTCGGCAAAGTTCATGTATGGAATTTTTTCATAATGGAGAAGCCCATGAAAAACAACACACGTCCGAACACCGGACGAAACACCCTGATGATCGGTATCGTCATGATACTTTTGATTGTTTCACTCCCGCTTTATTCAGAAAAGGCACGGATTACCCAGATTGATACATCACGGCTCATATCAACCCAATCTGTCCGGCTGTTTGTCAATTTTGGCATTCCGTCGGAAGAATCGATCAACCCGGAATTGATTACCGTCCAGGAATCATCGGATGGCGAGAACTATCAGGAAACCCGCATTACGGGGATATCCCGTCAGGTTACCCGCAACGAGGGTATTTCCTTTTTGCTGCTTTTGGATAATTCGGGCAGTATGTGGGATGATCTTTCGGGTAACCCGACATCCGATGAACAGAACATGCGAATGACCCATGCCAAACGGGCAATCCGCGAATTCATTGCAAGTCTTTCCCCGCTCGATCGTGCCGGTCTTGCAGTCTTTAATACCAATTTTTCCGCGATTCAGGCTATCACCGATAATACGGGAGACATACCGGCACTTCTCGATCAGGTGGATAAACCTGCACGGGATGACGGGTACACCGAACTGTACGGCGCAATACACACGTCCCTGAATACATTTGGACAGACAGGCCGACGGAAAGTTCTCATTGTTCTTTCGGATGGAGAGCACTTCCCCTTCTCGGGAAACAATTCAAATATCACAGCCGATGACGGTATTAATGCAGCGATTACCGAAGGAATAACCTGCTATGTTGTTAATTTCGGAAATACCAAAGACAGTCAGGCTCCCAGAATTGCCGCAGAATCAGGTGGTCTCGTTTTTAATGCAAAAAATGACAAGGAACTTTCAGGAATCTATACCACGATCCGGGAACAGATACTCAACGAATACGCTATTTCCTACATTGCGTCGATGATTCCGGGCGACAAACGGTATGTCAAAGTTTCATCTGATGGACATTCCAATACAGGATCTGAAGCGATACGCTATTACTACTCGGGAACCCTGTTGGGTACAAATACAGCACAACCCAGCTGGCATTATATACTGTTTCTCCTTGTTCCGGCCTTGTTCTGGTTTCTTCTGCTTTTCTTCAAACTTGAAAAGCCCACATCCGAAGCCGGTCTGCAGTTGCTGTACGGAGCGAAAGGGATGCAGACAAAGGCGTTTACGCTTAATAACAATCTTACCGTAATAGGTGGATCAAACGCCGCAGATATAACCATTGCAGGGAATCCGTCAATCAAGGAAAATGCAGCAACCATTGTATTTGACAAGAAACAGGGAAATTATACCATCGCAGCTGACTCGGACATGACCGTTAACAACAAACCGGTAAAATCGAAAAAACTCGAACCCGGAGATGTCATCAATATATCCGGAACGGTTGTGGTATATAATGATCCCTCTGACAATGGCGTTTGACCAAACCAATCAGCGGGGACAGGGATTTGAAAGAAAATTCAAAGCTCTGTCCCCAATCCTCGATACATCGTTTTATTAAGCTCTGTCCCCCGAAGATCGTGCGCGTTCAAGTTCACCAGGCTCATAGATATATACACTACCGCAATTGTGACAGCAAATTTCGATGGGATGAGGACCAGTGTGTATCAATTCATCAAGCTCCGTAGAACCGAGTTGTAACAACCGCGAAAGATAACCCTCACGAGAACACGAGCAATCAAAGGTTATGGAACGTTCAAGGACAACAACCGGGGACAGAGCTCGAAATAGACCGAAGATTATATCCTCTCTATCCCCGCCTTCGGCGAACCACTGACCAATTGAAGGCGCTGCCGAGAAAGCTAATTCAGCCGTGCGAACAACTTCAGGATCAGCTCCGGGCATCGTTTGCAAATACAATCCGCCTGCACCGATCACCCGACCAGTATCATCGAGCTGTATACCGGTATTAAACGCAGTTGCAATCTGTTCGGATCGTAAAAAGTATTCTGCTACATCTTTCGCGATATTTTTATGCATAATGGGGACAGAGCCGGTAACCGGTTCCCTCCCTCCTTCAGGAAAACGAGTGAGAGAAACCGTCCCATCTCCAAAATACGAAGCGAGATCCCAGTTTTCAGGGGGAGCCGTGACCGGTATGGGGTTCTGCAATAAATATCCGCGAACAAAGCCTTCACTAAAAGCTTCCACCCGGAAACCGGCAGCCGGACCGATGGTGTCATATCTGAGAAGAGCATGATCATGCCCTTTCATCATTGGTATGAGTAACGCCGCAGTCAATGAAGCCTGTCCGAGCACCATGGTTTCAAGCGGCCCAAGCATGTGTTGAGCTCGAAGTCTGCCAACGAACCGGGTTCCATGGAAAAAAGCACCACGCAATGTACCATCTGCAAGAAGGAAAACGGACATACCATCGGGATGCATTGTGGAGAATCTCGCTTGAAGTACGGGATCGGTTATTGGGACCTCTATCATAGGAAAATGAGTATAGCGAAAGCACCCGCTGGACGCAAGTAATGAAAAAGTTTACAGTAACAACATATCATGATATCCACTCAAAACACTAAAATCATCAGGGATCGTGCGGCACTCCCGATGATAGCGTTGACTCTGCCGATAGTTCTGGAACAATTCTTCAGGATTCTTGTTTCTTCTATCGATACAGTAATGCTCAGTTCCTATTCACAGCAAGCCGTTGCGGCTGTCGGATTGATGGCACAGTACATCTTCTTCATTCACATCCTCTTCAATGTAATTTGTATAGGTACCAGTATTGTTCTTTCACAATACCTTGGCGCGAAACGCGATGCAGAATCGAAACAGGTTGCCCAGGCCAGTGCCGTCATGGTTTTCTTCGTCGCGATTATACTGTGTGTGCTGGTACTCTCTGGCGGAAGTTTGCTATTAGCACAATATTCAATTGAACCGGAAGTACGAACTTTTGCGTGGGAATATTTCGCAATATTTGGAGGAATAGGCACACTCTTTACCGCATTCAGTCTTCTACAGGGAACCATTCTCAGATCCTATGGCTATTCGCGAGATGCGATGTTCATTGCACTTATAACTAACATTATCAACGTTATTGGCAATGCCATTTCGCTGTATGGATTATTCGGTCTTCCCGTTCTGGGAGTCCGGGGTGTTGCCGCCTCTTCGGTTTTTGCACATTTTGTTGCCTGTGTTCTTTTGGCAATACGAATAAAGGGGCGCCCGGATGTACATTTCCCTATCAGAGGATGGAGAAAAGTTCCCGGAACCATCTACAAGACGATCCTTCGAATTGGCATACCCACTGCCGGTGAAAACATGGCATACAATGTTGCGCAAATAGTATTGATGGCAATGGTTTCGACACTGGGAACATGGGCAATGTCTTCAATGGTTTATGCTCAAACCATCGCACGGTTTGTTTTTGTCATATCGATATCAATCGGCAATGCCGTGCAAATAAAAACAGGGTATTTTGTTGGGGCAAAACGACCGGAATCAGCATATCATCGTGTTTTTCGATACCAGGCTGTTGGAACAGCAATCTCGGTATCGTTAATACTGCTTGTTAACCTGGTCAAGGAACCGGTAATCAGGTTGTTCACGACGATTCCCGAAATTGCAACCCTGACATCATCATTGTTACTGATTTCAATCTTTATTGAAACCGGTAGATCTCTTAATCTCATTACTATTCCTGCCTTAAAAGGTGCCGGCGATATACGATTCCCGGTACTGTATGGCCTATTTTCCATGTGGTTTTTCATGGTTCTTGGAGCATATATCCTGGGATTCCGTCTTGGATTCGGTCTTATGGGTATTTGGTTTGCAATCGGCATGGATGAAACACTTCGGGGAATTGTGATGATTTTACGATGGAAAAGCAAACGATGGATGACAAAAGCCCTTGTTTAGACACCTGAAACAGAAGGGGGGACAGAGCTTTAAAAAAAACCATTTTTTATATCAAAATCTTGACGCGTACAAAAAGGCGTGATAAAGTCAAAGCATCGAACGGGTTCTTTGTTTATATTTTATAAATGTGTCCGACTTGACTTGAGTATGCTTTTGTGTCCTGCCTTTCTTGTGCTTGATTCCAGCAAACTGTGCCATCCGGTATTCATTCGTAAAAACGACAAAACCGTCGATATACCGCTTTTTTGGCGGTAGTATCAAGCATTACCGGAGAACGGTAAAGGATTCGTATGTCCCAGAAGATTTATGTAGGTAACATGAACTACGCGACCACTGAGGCCGCCCTGACGAACCTCTTCGGCCAGTATGGCGAAGTTGTTTCATCCATCATCATTAAGGATCGCTATACACAGCAGTCCAAAGGTTTCGGCTTCGTTGAAATGGCCGATGAGCAAGCTGCAGAAGCTGCAATCGCAACCCTGAACAATCAGGAGTTTGAAGGTCGTCGCCTTCGTGTCAACGTTGCTGAGAATAAGCCTCGCGACTCCCGCCCCCGCTATAACAACAATGGCGGCGGATATGGCGATCGTTATTAAGTAATAGCGTTCACTGATAAACCGGTTCCTTTGGGAGCCGGTTTTTTTTTCTTCTGATAAACTGGGGGACAGAGCTTCGATATATTTTCCAAAATAGAGCATGAATTCATGATACACTTATGTGTATGGACACCTCTTTTTCTTCCTTTCTCGAACCGGGAATTGACAGAGTAGCCTTTATATCAAACTGGTTATCAATCAATTCTATTCCATTTCATGTTGTAAACTTCTCCGACAAACAACATATTATTGTCAAATTTGCAAATGATCACTATGACCCCAGATTTCGCCAAAAAATTCTTGTTGCACATCATGACAGAGCTCCAAACACACCAGGTGCTAATGATAACAGTGCGGCATGTTTTCAGTTGCTGCTTTTTTCGAGAGAATTGCATCAGAAATCCATCTTCGGGGGACAGAGCTTCACACATAACATCAGGGTGCTATTCACTGATGGTGAAGAAGCAGCTGGAACAAAGGGCATTCATGGACAGGGATCTTATCTTCTGGGAAAAGGACTAAAACAACTTGGGAAAATCGATGAAGATCTGTATGTGTTTGATGCTACAGGTACAGGAGATACCTTGATACTCTCAACCACAGGAATCAATGATAAAAAGGGAAATCCCCTGAATTCGAGGCTTTTAGAGTTGCATGACAGAGCTATCGAAACAGCTCAATCTGTTTCGCCAGAAAACTGGATACGCCTTTCAACACCATTCAGTGACAATGCTGGATTCCTTGCTGCAGGTATTCCCTCTCAAGTGATAACAGTTTTACCCCATGAAGAAGCAACGGTACTATTACTTGCACTTACAACGGGTTCAGAGAAAAAAATTGATTTGCTTACAAAGCAACTAACGCTCAATTCTTTACAAAATGCTCCGGATATACCAGAGGGCATTCCAAAAACATGGCTTCGATTACATACCAGATCAGATATTGAAAATAAACTTACAAAAGAAGCTTTTACACTAATACACCGGTTCTTGGTGGAAACGGCAAGAAGGCATGATCCTATCTCAATATAATTGCATCTATGATATTTATAACGACATAGTTAGAGATAATCTTGTATGAAGTGGAAAAAAAGGGAAAAGGATGTCAGGCAATAATGAGACTAACGAACTTGGTCCATACCGGTGCTCAAAGACGCCAGAGAATTTCCAGTCACAGATACTTGCAACCAACCCTGCGACTACCGGATTCTTGTCGATATAGTCAAAAGTATGCACGTAATCATAAAATGTCTCAATAATTCTAGAAAAGAATCGTTCGCCCCAGAAATGTCCTGAACGATTGAATTGCTTGTTATAAGCCATAGCAAAACCACTCAAAACCCATTGCATTATTCGTGAAAGGTTCTCTTCAATTCCAGGGACAATGAGCAAATGTACATGATTTCCCATGATTACATAGTTTTCAATGGTAAAGCGGTACCGCCGCTTCGCTTTCCTCAATAAAGCAACGAATAAGGATTTCGCTGCGATATTGTTAAGAAGCATCTCCTTATTATTTACCCGCACCGAGACATGATAGCGTGCACCTTTATTAAGAATTCTTCTTTTCCGCATACATACTATATATGAGAAAAATACCTTTGTGGCTGCTATTTGAAATTAAATCTCAAAAAAATCAGCAAAAGCCTTGAGCGCCGGTTCCATTTCACCTGATAAGACCTTTTTAGTCAAAACCTTACCAAGTTGAACACCTTCCTGATCAAAACTATTGATATTCCAGATAAATCCCTGAAACATAATCTTGTTTTCAAAATGTGCAAGAAGCGCACCCAGTGATTTAGGAGTAAGCTCTGTCCCCTTGATAACGCTAGAAGGTCGTTCTCCCGGGAAATATTTATTCTTATCCTTGTCTGTTTTACCGGATGAAAAAGCAACAATTTGCGCAACAAGATTTGCACATAATTTTTTCTGACTTGTCGATCCGTCAACTTCAATATCAAATCCCGATTGACTTTTTGTGAAACCAATAAACTGGAGAGGTACAACATCTGTTCCCTGATGCAATAATTGATAGAAAGAATGTTGTCCGTTCGTCCCAGGCTCCCCAAAAATAACTGGACCCGTAGAATATGATAATGGTTCACCGTTTCTATTGACTCGTTTACCGTTTGATTCCATATCGGCTTGTTGTAAATGTGCAGGGAAACGTGACAATGCCTGACTATACGGTAAAATTGCGGTTACAGGTAAGTCAAGGATATTTCTCTCGTATATTCCGATAAGTGCATCAAGCAAAGCCGGATTCTTATAAATGCTTCTTTCAAGGGACAGAGCATCTGAATCATGAGCCCCCTCCAGAAATTCTACAAAGGTATTAAATCCAAAAGCTAGGGACAGAGCTACTCCGCCAACCGGCGAAGACGAAGAATAACGGCCTCCAATAAAATCATCCATAAAAAAAGAGGCCAAATACCCGTCATTTTTTGCCAGTGGACTGGTTTCACTCGTTACAGCAACCATATGTTTAGCAGGATCAAGCCCCGCATCAATGAGTGATTTCTTAACCAGGGATTCGTTTGCCAATGTTTCCTGCGTTGTCCCGCTTTTTGAAACGAGAATAAAAAGGGTTTTAGAAAGCTCTGTCCCCCGGATAACACAATACGCATCATCAGGATCAACATTGGAGATAAAAGAAGCATTCAGTACTTTTCTGTTATTTGTTACAGCCCAGTTATCAAGTGCAAGATATAATGCCCGAGGGCCAAGATCTGAACCTCCAATACCAATCTGCACTATTGAAGTAAAACGTTCACCGGTGGTTCCGGTAATTATTCCTGAATGAACTTTCTCTACAAAGGATTTGATTTTATTAAGCTGTTCACCATAGAAAGAACGCAGATTTTTCCCTTCGTGAATAACCTCTGTCCCTAATTGACCTCGTGCAAGATGATGCAACACCTTACGATTTTCTCCAGTGTTGATTATTTCACCATCCAATAATGACTGGTATTTCTCAATTAGCTGTTGTTCATCAGCAAGTTCCTGAAGAACCGAAAGGATCTGGTCATTAACCTTTTTTGCTGCATAATTATACACAAGTCCCGCTGACATCGGTACAACATATTTTTGAATGCGTTCAGGTCCAAGAACTTTTGACAACTCAACAGTATTAGTAAGTGAAAGAAGTTTCTTGTAGGAATTCAGCGTATCAAAATTATTCCAGGTTATCATCATCAGGCTCCTTGGCTCTATGAATTAATAAGTATCTTAGTGTCAGTCATCAAGTTCAGGGATTTTCAATTTGAGAGTTTCAAGAAAGTCTTCGCCTGAAATACCTTCACGGAGGCATAAGAAAACACAATTATCACGACCGGAAACAGATCCGAGAACTTCATCGAATCCCATGCTGTCAATCGCAGTTGCAACAACATCACAATGCCCGGAATATGTCTTTATAACAACAATATTTCCTGAATATTCTATGGAAATATATCCCCGCAAGAAATCCTGTACAACGGTCTGTTCTGATTCCTGCCGTTCTTCATCTCCCGGAAGAGTATATACATATCCATTATTTCCATCGGAAATCTTTCCAACCTTGAGGAGTTTCAGATCACGTGATAAAGTTGCTTGAGTGACGGCATATCCTTCACGGGAAAGGTACCCCAGAAGAGCTTCCTGAGACTCGATCCGGTATGTTTTAATCAGTTTCCGGATTGTTTTAAGGCGTGTGAGTCGTTCTTTCACCGGTTAATGCCATCCAAGTTTGAATAATTATACACATATAATGTATAAAAATAGCGGTTATGTCAAGTAAACATATTGCCGATACTGAAAGGGGGGAATACGGTGAACAAAGACGAACAGCCTGAAGACCAGGAAAACACTATCCTCTATATTCGGCAAGGAGACCCAAAGGACGGGTTTGCAGAAATATCTGTTTCACCGGACAAGTTGACTGTCATCGGTAATTTCTACCCTCCTTCATCCGGTGGTTCTTTTCTCACATATCCCAATGTTGCACAGAAATTGAACGATAACGGTATAATCACCGGTGTTCTTCATGAAGTAATACAGGAAACAATTTTCACAGTGAATACTACACATGAGACAATTAAGGATGTAGTAATCGCCCGGGGAATCGCTCCGGTCACTGAAATAGCGGAACACTTTGTCATACGAAAAGATCTGGTTGAACGAAAGCCTGAAATAGACCCGGATGCTTCGAGAGTAGACTGGCACTCTATCAGTGCTTTTTCTATCGTTAAGGTACGTGAACCTATTGCAAGACGGATTGCAACAGTTCCCGGGATCCAGGGACAAAATGTTTATGGAGAACAAACCCCCTTTGATATAAAAAAGATGCCAGGTTTCTCTGCGGGAAGCAATGTGATTGATCATGAGAAGGGTTTGTTTGCCGGAAAAAGCGGACGTCTTGCCATTTCTGGTGACGGTGTCATCAGCATCGAGGAAGTCCTCCTTTTAAAAAAGGGCGTTGATTTTACTACGGGAAACATCGTGTTCCCCGGGGATGTCATTCTTCAAGGAAAAATCGCTGACGGTTTCAAGATTTACGCTGGAGGTTCCATTGTTTCAAGCGAGGTAGTTGATGTTACGGAAATTGTTTGTAAAAAAGACATGCTTGTACAAGCCGGTGTCGAGGGGAAAGGCCGTGGTGCCTTACGTGTTGGAGGAAAACTCTCTGCAAAATATATCCAGAACTGTAAGGTTGCAGTCCGGGGAGATATTACTGTTACCGGTAGCATTATGCAGTCAAAAATATACTCAATGGGGTTTATACGTATGGGAGAAAACGCAAAACTCGTCGGGTGTGAGTGCATTGTTATCGGTGGTATAGAGGCTTTTGACATTGGAGCTGTGCGTGGAACAAAAACATATCTGCGGTGTGGAACAAATTTTACAGTACAACAAGAACTTGATATCGCCAATGAACAACTAAAAATTCTCGCTTTTAAATTACAACAAGCTGAACAAGCATACAAAGATGAACCAACGAGCAAACTTGAGCAGGGCATTGCCGCTATTAAAGGGAAAATGGCAGAAATAAATGCAAAAATTCCCACCTATTTGCCGAATATCGACACCAACGACTCCGCCTATATAGAAGTCCGTGGAAGCATCCATCCGGGGACAGAGCTTGAAATATGTCACGTACCCTATACAGTAACCAAGCTTCAAAAGCAAGTTGTTTTCCGACTTGATAAATCAAAAGGTATTGTAATTTCTGAGCCCTGGAGCAAATAAGTATCTGGCAATCAACGCTGCAGGATTACAATTGTTTTTCCCGAACCACCGTTTTCAGGTTTGGCAAAAGAAAAAGTGCATGTATCGGCATGGTCAATCAAAAAATCATGAACTATCTTTTGTAAGATGCCATGACCCTTTCCATGGATGATCGAAAACTCGCCGAGTCCATTCATAACAGCCAGATCAAATTGCCGCTGAAGCGCTTTTTCGGCCTCATCAGCTCTCATTCCAAGAAGTCGAATTTCGAAAGCAGGAGAAGCTCTGTCCCCAAACTCAGCTGAAAAATCTATTTTCGTATTCTTCTCATGACTTGCAGGTCCTGGAACCACATCCAATTCGTCCCGATCAACAGTTATCCTCATCGGCCCGACTGTGACAAGCCACTTTCCATTCTTCTCTTCCCGAACAATTGTTCCTTGTTGTCTGTTTTTACCTACAAAGACCTCAATACCAGGGGAAAGTTCCAGTGAAAGCATTTTTTTCTTTTTACCAATAGACGTACTCTTGTTTTCCCTCGAAGCTCTGTCCCCAGAAGTTATCTCTTCAGCCATATCTGACAGTTTCTTCCGCTCTTCTCCCATACTTGCGTACTCAGCGGCTATCTGCTCGTCAAGATTACTCATCCAGGCTTTAACTTCAAGGGTCTTTTCCCGGGTGAGTTCTCCTTCACGGACTTTTCGAACCAGGTTTTCCAGTTCTTTTCTCCCTTCATCGAGTAAACGGGTAAGTTTTTTAAAGCCCTGTTCGCGAAGTTCGAGCTCCTTTTTTTTAAGTTGTAACTCCTTTAAATCAACCCGCCGCCTTTTCTCGAGAATAACACGCTCCTCCTGTTTCCTTCGCTGTTCCAGCGAATCCAGCGCCTCATGTTTTGATGTCAAACCCTGTATGAGCGCGGAGACATCGGCCCGCTCGTCATCAAGATATGATCGGGCTTTATCAACAATGGCTATATCAAGGCCGTTTTTCGCGGCAACATCCAGCGCGTGACTCTCTCCAGGAATTCCCATGACAATCCGATAGGTCGGACTCAGGGTGTCCTGATCAAATTCAACAGATGCATTGATACAGGTTTCATGGGTATATCCGTAATTTTTCAGTATTCCATGATGAGTGGTAACAAGTACTACAGAGTTTTTTTCCATAAGCGCGTCAAGGACGGCCATGGCAATGGCACTTCCCTCCTGAGGATCAGTTCCGCTTCCCAGTTCATCAAGCAGGACTAGACTCTGCTCCGTTACCGAGGACAAAATCATTGAAATGTTTTTCATATGCCCAGAAAAGGTGGACAGAGACTGATCGAGAGACTGCTCATCGCCAATATCACAGCCGATATAGTCAAAAATGGGTAATGCACTGCCCGGGGACGCCGGTATTGGCCAACCGCTTTGATTCATAAGGGACAACAGTGCAACAGTCTTCAAGCTGACTGTTTTCCCCCCAGTATTTGGACCCGTTATTATCAACTGTCGTCCACCCGGAGTCAAAACAAGATCTATGGGAACAGCTGCCCGTCTGAGCAGTGGATGACGGGCTTGTTTGAGCATTATTGCCGGTTCTTCAGGATTCTGGTGATCAACAGATTGAGCATATACGCACGAATACGCCTTACCCCAGGTTGCCGCAGCTCCAATCCGGTCAAAAAAAAGCATTTCCTGATGGGATGCAACAATAACCTCGTATGAGGGACAGAGCTTCTCGGTAAGAGCTTTCAAAATACGAGCAATTTCCCGGGCAAGATGATGTTCTTCCGCAACAAGATCGTTGTTTCGCGCTACAACATCGTCTGGTTCGATATATACCGTTTGTCCCGATTGTGATACTTCGTGAACAATGCCCCGGATACGATTTTTTGATCCGGCTTTAACTGCCAGAACCTGTCTGCCATCCTTGATCGTGGGCAATTTTGCCTGAAGCCCCTGCCGTAGACTATCGTCTGACAGATAAGAACCTATCAGTCGGTCAATATCGTGCCGGATCCTGGATATCTCCTGCCGTATAGCCCGTATCTCCGGTAAATCACGGATATCTCCCGATGAACGATCAACGATACGAAATATCTCACTTTCCTCTTCTGCCAAACAGGGAATTGCGGCGACACGTTCTAAAAGGAAATCATTGACCGGGGACAGAGCTTGTAACGGTGATACCGATCTGCGGTTATCTTCCTGAATCCGCTGCTCAGCCCAGGTGCGGAACTTTTGAACAGATTCGCAAAATCGACCGAGTGCATACAATTCCTCTAGGGTAAGAGACATTCCTTCAACACGAATACGGGGTAAAAAGTGGGCAATACCAGGCCATCCGGTAAAAGGAGGCGGTGTTTCCCGGAATAATTGATCCATCCACTGCATACCATATGTTTTCAATGAATCAATATCAGTCTCAACCATGAGGGGCTTCTGTTCAAGGAATGACATTTTACCCTCGGTACTCATACAATACCCCGCAATTTCCTCTTGTATTCGGGTATATTCCAATATTTCAAGTGTTCTTTGATTCATAGAGCTTCTTTCCTTGACTAATTACCACTGGGGGACAGAGCTTGACGATGAGAAATCCAGCCCTAGGGGGGACAGAGCTTCCCTGACACCGCACTAATCCGCCGGGCTTCCTGTTTCTATCTCTTCACGGATACGCATCCAGCTCTCATAACGCTGCTCATGGATGACCCCGGCATACACTGCTTCCAATATTTTACATCCAGGTTCATGCAAATGGGTGCATGAAGCACCCCAGGTACAGGTCCCAACAATATTTTCCATTTCCGGAAAGTACAGCGCAAGGTTCTCTGCAGGAATATCGTGAAGTACAAAGCGACGGACTCCCGGTGTATCGATGATATCCATCCGCCCCCGTCCGCTGTCATTTTCCACATGAAAGAGGGTTCCCTTTGTCGTGGTATGTGATCCTTTGCCGTATTTCTGAGATAATCCCGCCGTTCTCAAGTGCAGATCTGCGTTCAGTGCATTGATGACGCTGGATTTTCCCACCCCGGACTGCCCGACAAAGGCCGTCAGTTTACCGTAAAGCATATCAGCCAAAGCGTCCATGCCCTTTCCGGTTTTGGCGGATACTTCGAGAATCCGGTAGCCAATGCGTTCCCAGTCCGAAAGACGCTCAAACACATCGGGATCGATGGTCAGGTCTGCCTTGTTCAGAAGGATAAGCGGCGGTATGTGCTCCGCATCCGACTGGATGAGCGCACGATCCACAAATCGTGGCCTGAAGGGCGGTTCATCGGGAGTGGTCACGATAACGAGAAGATCAAGATTTGACGCAAGCAACTGTGGCGCGTTACCCTTTTGATTAAGTCGTACAAAATGGTTTTTTCGCGGTACAAGCGAGATGATCCTGCCGCGTGCAGGATCCATTTCATCAGGATCAATAACAACACGGTCTCCTGGTGCCAGCGGGTTATAATAGCCCTCGACCCCTTTTAGAACCTTTCCCTTGATGATACAGGAACGCACATGACCGTCCGGGTCTTCCACGTCGAATACATTGTTTGTTCCCCCGAGTACGACAGCTTCTATCACAGTACCCCTCCCCAGGAGATATCAAAACATTCAGCATAACGGCGGTACCGATTCTCTATGTCTGCGGACAGACCACCGGTCGTGTAACAGACAGAACGATTGTGCTGATTAACTCTGGCAGGAATAAGGCGGAGGGCTTGTTGTACGACACCGTTACGGGAGTCGATAACGGCAATATCCGGCCCGGCAAGTTCGCGGATTTCTTCGGTTACATTGAGAAAATGTGTACAGGCAAGAACAATGGTGTCAACACCAGCGTTCAGGAATTCTTCCAATGCCGGACGAATGGCTGCCAGGCGTTGTTCCCGGGGCGCAGTGACCAGACCATTTTCTATCTCGGTGACGAGTACGGAATCTCCCCTGCGAACGATCCGGCAATCGGACGCAAACGAGGAAATGAGATTGTCGGTATAGGGATCATTGACGGTCAGGTCGGTTGCAAGAAGCCCGATAGACCTATTTTTGGACTGTTCCGCCGCAACCTTGATGGCGGGAACGGTACCAACAAACGGAATGGGGAACCGTTCACGAAGTGCGGCCAGTGCGGCAACAGATATGGTGTTACAGGCAACAACAATTATTTCTGGATCAAACGCTTCGATCAGTTTCTCGGTTGCGCCGGTTGCGTATGTAATTACTTCATCCCGTTTCTTCTCACCATACGGAAAGTGCGCGGTATCGGCAAGATATACACAGGATACGTCCGGAACCAGTTCCCGTAACTGGGCGAGATACGGCAAGCCTCCCGCACCCGAATCGAGAAAGGCATACTGATATTGTTCATTGTTATGATCGTGCATGGTGATTACGCAGTACTCCAATCAGGTTTCGAAAAGACGGTCGAAAGCCGACCGGGTAGATGAGTCATCACGCGGTGACGGCGTTGTGTCCGGAGCGTGATGATCCCGGCGAAAAGCCGGATTCAGCTGAAACATCTCACAGAAATTTGCCCGCTCCTTGTCAGTTACTGCCTGATCAACACGTTCATCGCAGTCATGATAGGCTCCCGGTGAATAAAAACGGCAATTCCGGCACGAGCGGATATCCGCTCCGCAGGAATCACAGGTGAGGGTCCTTCCTATGGGATTGTCGGCAGTTATGGCCGTACCGCACTTCCAGCACATGGTTCAATAGTAACCCATTTGACCAAAAACGCGCAATAACCTATTGTATTTGTATGGTTACGGTTGATCAGGGGCTAAGTCCTGCCGCATTACGCGATGTACTCATGAATAACCGGGACATTAACAGTGTCGATTTTTCCGGAATTGATATAAAAAACATGGATCTTGGCGGAAAGCGCTTTACTGCCTGCAGGTTCTCGCGCTCCATCTTTTCAGGAACCATTCTGGATGAATGCAGGTTCAGGATGTGCTTCTTTGATTTTGCCCGCTTCAGCAGGTGCTCATTCAAACATTCCGACATACAGTTTTGTTGTTTTTCCGGAGTCCATATCAATGATTCAACGTTCGAGAACTCCGATCTGTTGCATAACAATTTTAACGGACTGTTATCGGGGAATACATCATTCAACGACTCGGATCTCTACAATTCACGCTTTGTCATGGCGACACTCAAGGAAACCTCATTTCAGAATTGCAACCTTAAAAAGACAATGTTTTACCAGACAACACGAGACAAAGTATCTTTCAAATCATCGAATACCCGCGAAGCCATTTTCGGCAAGGGAGAGAATCCGGAATGAAAGTTTACTTTCATTATTCTTCAGACGGTTTCTCTAACGGATACCTTGTGGGCAACGAGAAAACATCCGAAGCGGTCATGATTGATCCGGGAACCATGAATGAAAAGCTGCTTTCTCATATCGAAAAAAACCGGTATAACCTGACAGCCATACTCATTACCCATAACCATGAAAGTCACCACCGGGGGCTCGAAACCATGCTCCGGGTATTCAGTCCCAAGGTATATGCTGCGGATGCTGAACTCAAAGGGGTAAAAACCGTATTACTCCAGGGAGATGGAACCTTCGCTGCCGCAGGCTTCCCCATCCGTTATTACGCCACTCCCGGGCATTCTCCCGACTCACTCATGTATCAGATTGAAAACGTTATCTTCTGTGGTGACACACTGTCCGCCGGCAGAATCGGAACAACCAACAACATGTATGGACGAAGAAATCTCGTTACCCATCTCCGGAACAAGATGCTCAGCCAAAATGACGACATCATCCTCATGCCCGGACATGGACCGCCGTCAACCATCGGTGCAGAGCGACTTTTCAATTATGAACTCATGCAGAACGAAACCGATTCCCCTGAAACCATGCGGAGCGATTTTCTCGTAAGCGGTATCAATCCGTATATTTAATCCCGGTTTGCATACCATAAACCGACACGGCCGGCGGCAAGACCCCAGCGTGAAAAAACATAGGATTCAAGGTTTTCTCCAAGACTGACAAAATCCTCCGCATCACTGTGAACAATATAGTCGGCAAGATCATCAGGGCCGCCGTAGCGGGTAAACCGCTCCCTGATTGTCCCGGTAAAATACGCTGAAACCCGGTTTAAAGGTTGCTGGAGCGTATAGGCCATGCACTCATTTTCCATCAAAAACCGGTCACTGCGGTCATAACCCAGTGAATCAACAACAGAAAAATACGTTTCGAGAAAATCGATTGCACGGGTATCCATGGCGGTGTAGAGACGATGCATCTCTTTCCGGAAGGATTCATCAGTAAAATAAAGCCCATGAAATCCTTCGTGCGCCATAAAAAGGTAGCGCAGATAGGAACGGGACTCACGCGAAAAAGACAGGATGGCTCCTGTGCCCGGAAGATAGCCGCCCTCCCCTGCAATAATGATTCCGTTGTCAACCAGAATATCCCGGAGTTCCCGTTCATACCGGTTTAACGGAAAGTTTTCCCGTAGCGCCGTATCAAAAAATGATGCGAGACTTGCAGCCTGATAATCGTGTGCATTATACCCGTGGAGATGCGCAATATCACGATCATGCAGTAACCGGCCGACATAATCCGCCTTCTCGACGAAAAATGCCAACCGCTTGAAATATCGGGATTGAACGGCATAATCAGCCGTATCGAATATCAGTATTGTCGGGAAACGGTCCCAGGAGAATATCTCGCGCTCAGGATTCCGCCAGGCACTCTGCGGCCAGGTAATCATGGCATGCGGATCGAGCGGGATTGGACTGTTTGCCGCATGCTGCAGGGCTGAAGCAGGTGTAACTCTGATTCCTTCCAAATGCTCTGTCCCCGTTTCAGGGGTTATTAATGCCGGTACTGCATCCAGTTGTTCCGCATAAACGGTTGGCGCATGTGCAACAGGAGACGCCCGCCAACCAAAGGAGATGCCCCCTGCAGAAAAAGTCGAACGCCTGGGCCCGAGCGGTGTTCCGATATCATCACCGCACGCAGAAAAGATAAAGGTTGCCTGTTCATTCCGGTCAAGTGACACCGGACCTGCTTCACGGAACGCATACGAGCCTCCATCATGACCAAAACCCGACCAATACCCGACCGGGTCTCTTTCCCAACCGGTTTCACTTCGTTCAAGGCTGATGGAAGTAATCTTCGCATATGGCGTATTAGAGCCAAGCTCTGTCCCCGTATCGACTTGAGAGACCGAACGACGTGCTTCTACAGCAAATCCGGCATATTTGGTATCATTATCCGATGCAATCATCGTCATTCTGATGGTAACTGTGCCTGAAACACCGGTAACCAGTGCATTCTTACGCGGAGCTGGATTCGGTACGAGCCGACCCCGTCCTGTCAAATCGTCGGTAAATACCGGAGCGAGCATAACATCAACGGGGACAGAGCTTTGTACGGTTACCTCAATTGCCTGAAGCGAAGAATTCGATACCAGCATGTCTGAAAGCGAATCAGCATCAAACGAGAACCATGCAGTTGTGCTGGAGTCGGAAATATGACCTTTTTTTGCCGCCGGGGACAGAGCTTTTACAACAAGAGCCCTTCCTCCGGGGACAGAGCATGAAAGGGAGGATGTTGCACTGCATCCGGCCAGAAAGAACCAGCCGGCAAACAGCGTGCAGGCAAGATAAACCGCGGGGACAGAGCTCCGTCCTTGTCTGATCATAACTTTATGATGCTGGTTGCCAACAACTTCGCAATTTCATACTTGCGCGCGGGAGGAAGCTCGGTATCACGGCGCAGGAAGCTTTCAAAACGGCCGGCAAAATCATCAGGAAGGGTTTTGAGTTCCTGAACTTTGGAAAAGTACCACCGGTGAGACGGCTCAAATTGTCCATTTTCCATAAAAAGGGCTGCACACGCATATTTAATGAAACTTGCCGAGGAGACCATGTAATGAAAGGGATCGTCTCTCACCAACGCAGCTCCAAAGTCCGAGAGAAAATGATCCATGGTTGCCTGATAAAATGAGCGCATCTGTACCCAGAAAGAATCATTGATGGTCTCAAGAGTCGAGTTGGTCACATCAAGCCAGGCGCTTTTTTCATACAGCGGTTTGCAATGCACCAGACGATAGAAGACGTATGTTCCACTATTCCGAATCTTCCAGAGATCGGATCCCGACCGGAGCGCGATCTCCGTCAGTTCCCCGATCCGTTCAACCGACTTGTACTCGATACGCACCGGGAGCTCTCCCACCATGAAGCGGTCCTTTGACCCGGTAGGCGATGTCTCAAACACTGAATGAGGCGGATACGCGGCCTGACGGGCAGATGGCTGCGGAACATCAGCATGAGTATATACATCAAGAATGAGGGCAA
>CAZGQQ010000022.1:0-23362 GCA_964527175.1 uncultured Treponema sp. | reverse complement strand
CTTTTTCGCGGTTCATGAGGCCGAGCAGTTCCCGCAATGGGGGCAGAAATTCCGCGGGCGCTTGAAACGGGGGCGTTTCTTCAAGCCGGGAAAGTTTCGCGTCCAGTTCGGCGGCGATCGAGGAGAGACTTTCTTTTGTGTCCCGGTATTTCGCGCTCTCAAAGCCGGGAAATACCGTTTCGAGATTCCAACGGGGTGGCACAGCCGCCCCGGAAACAGTATCAGGCATTGGCGATCGCTTCACTTTTCTTGCGGAGACGCACTGCTTCCAGACATTCACGAACCATGATGATAACGGAAACACCCCGGTATTCCGCTTCTTCCAGAATCACCTTCGTATTGTCCTCCACCAGATTCGGCTTCGCGTCCACGATCCGGAGATGTTCTTTTTCTACGCCGACACCGAGGACAATCTGTTCGAGCTGGGTTGAGGGAAGCATGGTCGGCTGGCAGCCGGTCATGGCGACTATCGAATTGTCCAGAATGATGATGGTGACCGGGGTTTTGGTGGATACGGCGTCCACGAGGCCGGTTATTCCGGAATGAAGGAAGGTTGAATCCCCGATAACACCGAACGCGTACTTGTAACCGGCTTCCGCAGCGCCGCGGGCCATACCGATGGACGCGCCCATGCAGACGATGGTTTCAATAGCCTTGAGCGGAGCCACCGCGCCAAGCGCGTAACAGCCGATATCCGCGGTAACAACGGTGGAAACCGTTCCTTCCTTGGCGTTGAGAATTTCAACTGCCTTGTTCAGGGAAGTGTAGGAATCGTGATGCGGACAGCCCTTGCAAAGCTGGGGCGGCCGCGCGGGAAGTTCGGGGACCGACACGGAATCAAGTATGGTCTTCTTTACCGGAAGACCGAGCGCGGCGCGAACATTGTCGGGGTTCAGCTCCCCGGCGCGGGGAAGCTCGCCGGTATACTTCCCGATAACACGGTTTTTCCCGGGAATAAGCCCGCGAAGCTGTTTTTCAATAAAGGGCATACCTTCTTCGATTACGAGGATTGTTTCTGCGGTATCCGCAAGCGCGCGAATTTTATCAAGCGGGAGCGGCATACCGGCCACATGGAGAATCGAGGGGAGTCCTTTCTCGCCGCAGGCTGCGGTGTAATCATCAAGATTTTCATCGAAGTAATTTCGTCCGAGACCGCTTGTAATGATGGCAAGGTCTTTTCGGGCGGGATTGAGCTTGAGCGTATTGCGTTCCCAGGCATTTGACCAGGAGACAAGATCATCCTGCTTGTCGATCATCTTCGCGTAGTTTTTTCGTGCAAGCGCGGGAAGGAGCATCCAGTCTGCGGGAGAACCCTTTCCCAGGGTATTTTCCTTCCGTGCAGAGGCGACGGGATGTATATGAGCGCGCGAATGGGAAAGCCGGGTCACCATACGAAGAATTACCGGAACCTGCCATTTTTCGGAAACATCGAAGGCTTCCGCCATCATCTCGTAGGCTTCCTGCTGATTCACCGGCTCAAAGAGCGGCACCATGGCAAAGTCGGCATAGAACCGGGTATCCTGTTCACCCTGACTCGAGTGCATGGACGGATCGTCGGCAACAACACAGACAAGGCCGCCCTTGATCTGACAGAGGGAGGAGTTCATAAAAGGGTCCGCGGCAACGTTAAGCCCGACGTGTTTCATGGTCACCAACGCGCGTTTTCCGGCGAACGATACACCGAGGGCCGTTTCATACGCCGTTTTCTCATTCGCGCACCATTGGGCAACCGGCCCGCCGGAGCGCTCAACCCTGTCTATGATATATTCAAGGATTTCCGTAGAGGGGGTGCCCGGATAGCCAAAACAACCCGAAACACCCGCGTGAATCGCGCCAAGCGCGACCGCTTCGTCTCCCAGTAAAACCAGTTCGTTCATGCATCACTCCAGAAAAAAAGATCGGCCCGGAGGCCGACATCATTTTACAGATTATAGCGGAGGTCGTCCACCAGCAGAGACCCCGCAAGCTCATTTCTGGCCGCATCTTGAGCCGCAGCCTCTGTTGTGCCGGTAGCAGTATGGGTAATTGTCGTGGAATGGATTTTTTCGTTCCGGACAAAATCCCACACGGAAAGCTCTGCGGACATGGTACAGATCCACTGTCCGTCCGTCCCGTTTTCAAGCGACAGTATCCGGTTTGTTCCGTATATGAAGCGCTGCACGCCGCCCCCGAACTGTGCGCGGGCAGCAGCGATCAGCTTGTCCTCGTCTCCCGCGGCAAGCTGGCGGGGAAAATCCGCCATGCCGATCCGGGAAAAACCCTTTTGAATGAGCGGGCGGAGAAGACTGGTAGCGGTTCGGTTGTTGTTGAGAACCGGCTTGCCGTTTTTATCGTAATCAAGAAAGGATATGGTCGTCGGAATGTTTTTACGGGGCGTTTCTACGCTGTGCACAAAAGAAACCGACAGGGATCCGGCGCGAATCTGTTCTTCTGCGTATGCAGCAACAACAGCATCCCGCAGGGGGAAATTCAGGGAAACAGCAAGCGTGTTTTTTCCCGTATGGTGCGGAACCGGCGCCTTGAACACGGCAATCCCGGCACTGTTTGTCATTATGTCCGTCGTGTCGTGAACAACAGAACCGTCTTCTCCAGAAACCGGGAACGAGACGCGACAGGGGAACCCGGCAAGGGGTACTGTTCCTCCGGCATCGGTAATCACAACCTTTACGGAGAAGTCCCGGGAGAATGCGCGGCCGGAAACGGTATCTCCGGGAACCGAAACCGGCGACAGGGTGATGGACGAGATAACCCGTTCCATCTTCTCCCTGATGGATACGGCAAAGTCCGGATCCTTTCTGAGCGATGCAATGATATCCGCCGCACGGTTGAAGGAATCAAGGGCGGCAGCATAGTCTCCGGCGGCAAGATATTCATCCATGTCCGCTTCATACTGCGCAACAAGAACACGGGCATCATCCGCTTTCATGCGCCTGATACCCTCCGGAGAACCCGCTTTCTGAACCGTCCCTCCCTCATCGGAGGAACCGGCGCAGCGCGATATGTCCGGAGCGGAGGCGGATTGGGCATGGGGAGTGACAGCACAGGAAGAACAAAGAACAAGCACTCCAACAACAAGCAGACTGAAACGAATCATGATCATACCTCTAATACACAACATTATTTCTGACATCAGGATATCATAATATCTCCATTAGTTCCACAAAAACCTGTAGTTGTCAGAACCGCTTTGGAGTTATACAATGCGATATGCGCGCAACACAGGCACTGATTCACCACGATAACTTTTTGCACAATATCCGTCAAATCCGGACAAAAATCTCCGAAACCACCCGAATGTGCATCCCGGTCAAGGCCGATGCCTATGGACACGGGGCTGTTTCCATTGCAAACACCGCGGTCGGTTCCGGTGTTACACATCTTGCCGTTGCAACGGTGCGGGAAGGCATGGAGCTCCGGGATGCCGGAATCGGCTGTCATATCCTGTTGCTCAGCCCGCCCGACGCACAGGACACCGCGCTCATCGCGGCAAAAGACCTGGAACCCTTTATTACCGGAACCGTATTTGCCGAACGCCTCGCCGAAGCAGCCAGCAAGGCCGGAAAAACCGTATCGGTTCATATCAAGATAGATACCGGCATGGGACGGCTCGGCTGTGCACCGGATGACGCCGCAGCGGTTGCCAAAGCGGTTGCAGCAAGCGGAAATCTGGTTCTTGCCGGCACGGCCACCCATCTGGCTGTTGCAGACTCCCCCGACCCCGATGACCGGGCCTATACCAGAATACAGCTTGCGCGTTTTGACGAAGCGATCGCCTCCATCCGTGCCTGCGGTATTGACCCCGGCATTCTGCATGCCGCCAATTCTGGTGGTGTTTTGCTTCATCCAGCCGCTGAGTATGACATGATCCGTCCGGGCATATTGTGCTACGGCTATGCTCCCGATGAACGGCTTACCGGCATGCTTCCGCTCAAACCGGTCATGGAGCTTAAAACCGGCATCATTGAAACCCATGTCCTGAAAGCCGGAGATTCGGTATCGTACGGGCGTTCATGGAAAACAGACCGGGATACGGTTATCGGCGTCATTCCCGCAGGCTATGCCGACGGCTTGCCTCGAAGACTTTCACCCGGCCTTACGGTCTGGATCGAAGGAAAAACGTATCCGGTTGTCGGCAGAATATGCATGGATCTCTGCATGGTGGATCTGGGTCCAGACGTGCAGTTTCCGGCGGGGACAGAGGTCTCCGTCTTCGGCCCTGAACCAAACCCGCAATCTGCCGGGGATCTCGCGGCCATCCTTGAAACCATTCCGTACGAAATTACCTGCGGGATCGGCAAGCGGGTGCCCCGAATAGCCGTCTGACCGTACTGCTACCAAAATTGTTGGCCAGATTTCCGGTTATTTCCGCCCCGTGCTGAATCCAGCCGTATACATCCGCTCCCAGGACACGGTTTCCCCCGGCTCCACAGAAAACGCAAAAAATACTTCCGGGCTTACCACATGTTTCCAGCCCCATACATGGACGGCAGCGGGCGAAAAGTTTCCCTGCTCCGACAAGTAGACGCCGGAACGCTCAAGACGCCAGGCAGCAGACACCCCGTCGGCAGCTGTTTTTCCGCCGGTGAGTCCTCCCAGGTAAAACTGGTTCCGTGCCCGTCCGGTAAAATGCACGGTATCACCGGAAAGGGAAAGGATATCATCCGGATCGACCCGTTCTGTCAGCGCGACATCTTCAATAGTCCAGGAAAACCGCACAGCATACCCCGGAGAGATGCGATTCCCGCCAAAATTGAGAAAATTGTGCACATACTCATCGGTTTCAATGCGCTTTTCACCGCGGTTTTCCAGGGTGTACGCAATGACAAACCCGTTTTCAGAAAGGGATATCCGTTTTGTATACCGGTATTCATAACCGTTCCGGCGGCCCGAATCGCAGGAAAAGATGACGGCATCAGGGCCGTCGGTGCTGTCTTCAAACGAAAGCGGGTCGAGCGGATAGTCGGTATAGAAGAAATAGGGAGATTCATCGCGCTTGAGCCATCCGGTCCCGATTTTGGGAAACCAGTCGCCCGGTGCGCAGTCATCGTACCCCACCGCGGTCTTTATACCGAACTCGTTATGCAAGCCGCGCCCAAAGCGCGCGGGATTCCGCTGAAACCGCGGTTTTTCCTGGCCGAGCAGTTCAATATCCCTGAACTGTACCGAGGAAACCAGGCCATTCCAGTCAAAACGGCTGCCGGTATACCGTTCACCGGGACGTTCAAGCTGCAGCAACAACGTATCGTTCTTGAGAAGTAGTGCCATACTGTTATATCCGTACCTTTTTCACGAGTGCAAGAAACTCCTGTGTTTCCTGCTTTGCTATTTGTACAAAAGAATTGTCTTCTACCCGACCAAGCACGGCATCCCGCTCAGCGGCGGAACGGTAGGTCAGCTCCCGGTACGGGTTCCGATAATCCTTCTCCTTGGTTATATACACCTGCTCTTCGATATATGCGCGAATCCCGGCGGCATTATCCAGTAATCTGTTCCATGTTTCAGAAGACAGATTCTGTTCACCCGACACATACCGCAACACCGCGTACGCATGCTCGGCTTTGTCCCGGGGATACGCATTCCAGAACACGTCATACTGATCATGAATCTCTGTCCAGGTGTTAAAATGAGAGGCGCGAATCGCAGCCCGCAGTCCATCCACCCGATCTTCCGGAACCAGCTGACCGCCAAGATTAACCCAGGAAAAACCGACCCGTTCCGGCACCTGTGCCGCAAAATACCCGTAGTGGATACCGTAGCGGTCAAGGTATGTCGCAACCGTTTTTACTCCGTAATACAGAAGCATGTTCCGGTAAGCTTTCCAGGATTCAACAACTTTCAGAATCTTGACCGGACGTTTTGACCGTTCCATGTTCTCGCCCCGGACAAAAAGACCCGCGACCGTTTCGGGAGATTTCGTAATGAGCTCCCGTCCCTTCTGTTCCAGAATGTCAGAGGCCGGAAGAGTCGAATAGTCTTCACGGGACTGATACCAGGCCTTCCCGGTCCAGCGCTCGAGGAGCGTCAGCGCATTCATCATTTCACGAACCGTATCCGGCGCGAGGTGATCGGTTTCAATACGCTGTACCACGGTTTTCCGTTTGTCCCGGGTACGATATTTCCAGCTGTTCCTCTCGAGGGCATACATGTTGTACAGCCAGTAATATGCCGGCATGACATGCAATTCTTCATGTTTATGGTCTTCAAGCACCATGGAAAAGGGAAACATGATATGTAATTCTGCCGGATAACTCCCCTTGGTGAGCAGGGTATAACTCGCAAAACGGCAATTATGCTTGAGGGTACTCGAAAGACCCGGCCAGAAACCCCGCCCTGCAATAATTTCCCCGTCATTGCCGCGGCTATTGTGGTTTGATCCCACTGTTGCGCCGGCGGCCATGTTTGACTGGCCCATCACAAGAGTCGCGATAAGGAAGGAGTTGTTGTGATGCTGTTCATGGCCGGGAAACACGAGGTTGTTCAGTACTTCGCAGCAGGAGATGGTCGAATTGTCTCCAAGAATGGAGTGGATAAGCCGGGCGCCGTATTTGAGGCTCGAGTTGTTTCCGAGCACAAAGCGCACAGCCTTGACACCGTAGAACACACGGCAACCGAAACCGATAATTCCGTTTACCAGCTCAACACCTTCGCCAATCTGCGTTGACTCATCTTCGCTCGATTTTATGGTCAGGTTTTTAAGCTTGTTCGCTCCCTTCACATACGAATACGGGCCAAACCAGGTATCCTTGATGACCTGACAGCTTTTCAGAACAGAACAGTCCCCGACAGTTCCATAGAATCCCCGACGGGAATCCGCCTGGCTCTGGGTAATGTCCCTGAGGCGGTTCATGAGCGCCTCGTCATCACGGTACATGGCCCAAATATACGCATCGGCACAAATCATGTCCCGAAACGGAAGCACCGACCGGCCCCCTGCTTCATTCACGGGATCTATCCAGATACGAACTGATTCATCCTCGCCGTCCTTGAGAATTCCCTCACCGAATTTGGCATGATTGGTACACGACATCTCGTCGATCCGGCTCAGAATGACACTGTCACCGAGAATATAGTGGGAAAGATACGCACAATCATGCACCGCGCAGTTGGATCCGATATCGCACGAGATTATCCGGCTGTTGGTTATTCCCGCAGACACGGTAAAATCATGAAATTTCAGATACCGGGGTGTTGTCGAACGGATCCGCACAAGACCGGCTAAAGAACTGTTCCTGATCAGGGAAACATCGAAGGGATCCTCTACCAGAACATGCGCCCAGTTGGTGCTTGTATTGCCGTTTTGAACGAGGGAGTCAATTTCAGCGCCGGTTAAGGCCCGCCATGAGACTGCTGTTCCGCTTTGCTGATTACGCAGGTAATATTCGTCGTTACCCCCGGAAAGGAACTCCGGAGAAATGAAATCATAGCCGAAAGACTCAACCGGTACATGTTCAATGGTACTCATGACCATCAGTATAGCCCCATAATTGCAAAAACAGCAATTCCCTGTTAGTATTTAAGATCCCTGCTGTTGCGGAAAGGAGTTGCCAATGAGTACCCATATCGGTGCCAAAACCGGGGAGATTGCCGAAGCAGTTCTCCTGCCGGGAGATCCCCTCCGGGCCAAATTCATTGCGGAGAACTTTCTGGACAATCCCGTTTGCTACAATGAAATACGCGGCATGTACGGATTTACCGGAACATACAAAGGTAAAAAAGTATCAGTTCAGGGAACCGGCATGGGCCAGCCCTCCCTTTCAATATACGTTAACGAACTGTTCCGGTTTTATGGCGTACAAAAAGCCGTCCGTGTCGGAACAACCGGAGCAGTACAACCGGAAACGAAACTCAGGGACGTCATTCTCGCCATGAGTGCCTGTACCGACTCTTCCCTCAATACCCACCGCTTTGGCGGGCGGCACTTTGCTCCCACCGCAAGCTTTTCACTGCTCAAGGGTGCCCATGACCAGGCGGTCAGTCTGGGCATTACGCCACTTGTTGGCTCGGTTGTTTCATCGGACCTTTTTTATGACGATGATGAGGCATGGAAACTCTGGGCCCAATACGGCATACTCGGTATCGAAATGGAAGCCGCCGAATTGTATACCCTTGCGGCACGTTTCAGGCGCGAAGCCCTTGCAATTCTTACCGTTTCGGATCATATTGCGCACGGAACGGCGACAACGGCAGAAGAACGCCAAAGTTCGTTCCGGGCAATGATGGAAATTGCCCTCAATACCGTAACAGGAAGCTGACACCATGACTGAACTTCAACCAACTGCAATTGAACTGCGCGGATCAAAAAGCCGGAACCGGCGGCTGCCGCGCAAACGCATTATCGCCGCGGCGGTAATCATCCTCATGATTGCAGGAGCTGCCGGATTAACCGCGATGATCGCGTACCGCGCATCGATTGATCCGGTTATCATTCAACCGGCGACACTACCGCCTGAAACAGACGACATTATTGTCGATGATTAAGGATGCTCATGAACGCTGATATCGGATTTATCGGACTTGCAGTAATGGGTGAAAATCTCGTTCTCAATATGGAACGAAACGGATATACCGTCGCGGTGCATAACCGGACCACGTCGGTTCTCGACGCCTTTCTTGCCGGACGGGGCAAGGGCAAAAACCTGATCCGTGCAGAAACCCCTGCCGATCTCGCTGCAGCGCTCGCCCGTCCCAGAAAAATCATGATGATGATCAAGGCAGGACCGGCTGTTGACTCCCTGGTGAGCAGTTTACTGCCGTATCTTGACGAAGGCGACATCCTCATCGACGGCGGGAATTCAAACTGGGAAGACACCGCCCGCCGGGTGGAAACACTCGGGCAAAAAGGCATCCATTTTGTGGGCACCGGCGTATCCGGCGGTGAAGAGGGCGCGCTTAACGGGCCGTCCATAATGCCCGGCGGTTCCGCCGCTGCCTGGCCCGAAATACGGGATATACTCCGGACAATCGCGGCAAAAGCCCCGGACGGGAAACCCTGCTGTTCATGGATGGGTCCCGGCGGCGCCGGCCACTTTGTCAAAATGGTTCATAACGGAATCGAGTATGGCGACATGCAGCTCGTTTCCGAGGTGTACTGGATTCTCAAGGAACTGCTCGCTCTTTCCGCCGATGACATGCATGACATTTTTTCCCGCTGGAATACCGGCAAGCTGAACTCCTACCTTGTTGAAATAACCGCAGACATTCTCGCATATCGCGATCCGGACGGAAAACCGCTCCTCGACCGCATTCTTGATGCCGCCGGGCAAAAGGGAACCGGCAAGTGGACGGGAATAGCCGCGCTTACCGAGGGCACCCCCCTCACCCTCATTGTCGAGTCGGTCTTTGCCCGCGCCCTTTCCTCACAGAAAGCTGACCGTGTTGCGGCACATGCGGTATTCGGATCACCCCGGCGTTCCTTCACCAAAGACCGTGATGCAACCATTTCCGATCTCCATGATGCGCTCTATGCGGCAAAGATAGTCTCCTACGCCCAGGGCTTTGAACTCATGCGCAGCGCGTCCGAGTCACAGGGATGGGATCTCGACTTTGCAGAAATTGCCCGGATTTGGCGGGGAGGCTGCATTATCCGTTCCGCATTCCTCGACAGCATTGCCTCGGCATTTTCCGTGGAAAAATCACTTGCAAATCTTGTAGTCTCCGACCGATTCAGCAAGGAACTCATGGCCGCCGATGCCTCCTGGCGCCGCATTGTTTCGCTCGCCGTAGAAAACGCCCTTCCGGTTCCGGCCCTTTCCGCCGCCCTTTCCTGGTTCGACGGGTATCGGAGCGACCGGCTTCCGGCAAACATGATCCAGGCCCAGCGGGATTACTTTGGGGCACATACCTACGAACGCACCGACTCTCCCCGCGGCGAATTTTTTCATACCGACTGGACCGGCCACGGCGGATCTACAACAAGCAGGACGTACAGCGTATAACGACCTTCCTCCCCGTTCTCTTGACAGCGCGGGCTGATTCCGCTACATTGACTCCTGCAACCCCGCAAGGGAAGCATCCCCGGATGGTGGAATTGGTAGACACGCTAGTTTCAGGTACTAGTGCTCGCAAGGGCATGGAAGTTCAAGTCTTCTTCCGGGGAAAATACAGAAAAAATCGCCGCAAGGCGGTTTTTTTTCATGACTTCCCGGAAGAAGACTTGATCCGGAGAAGCCGCCGAGCGAAGGCGAGGAATAGCGGCCAGGGATGGCCGCGACAGGCTTCGCAGGCGTCCCGGAGCGCCGTGGCAGGAAGCCACGGTGCGGAGGGCAAGTCTTCTTCCGGGGAAAATACAGAAAAAATCGCCGCAAGGCGGTTTTTTTTTTGCACTGCTACCAAAATTGTTGGCAATTGGCTGGAGCGGAAACGGAAGGTTTCATGACACACTTTCTTGAACTGGTACAGAGTCGCCACAGCGTACGGGCATACGATTCCCGTGCCGTTGACCGTAACACCATTGAGCGCTGCCTCGAGGCAGCCCGGCTCGCCCCGTCCGCCTGCAACGCACAACCCTGGAAATTTACGGTCATGGAGGATGCCCCGGTCATTGCCCGAATCGCGGAGGCCAGTCTCCTCCCCGGATCCTCAATGAACCGTTTTGTCCGCGAGGCTCCGGTTATCGTTGCCGTTACCGGCGAATCCCCGAATGTAACGTCTTTTCTCGGATCGTTCATCAAACGGAAAAAACTCTTTCTTCTTGATATCGGTATGGCGGCCGAGCATTTTTGCCTGCAGGCTGCGGAAGAAGGACTGGGCACCTGTATGCTCGGCTGGTTCAATGAAAGGAAGGTGAAAAAATTGCTCGGTATACCCCGCCGGAAGCGGTTGTACCTCCTCATTGCAACAGGATATCCGGCTGAGAATGGCGAAGAAAATGCGGTGCATGAAAAGAAGAGGAAAAGTCCCGACGAGATGCGCTGTTACGGACACTATTGCTAAATCAGCGACTCCAGCTCTTTTTTCAGGGCAGCACGCCGTTTTTGCGGGATATCAAGCGCATCCATGAGGTCGTAACGCCGGTATAATTCATTACAGGTTACAACACCGTTTTCGACAAGATACTGCTTGTTCCGTGCGGTAAGATTGGTGAGCACGGTGACCGGATACATTTTCTCCCGTTCCACGAGATCCTTGATACCGTTACCGGCCGGATAGTCCCAACCGAGCAAGTTGAGACCGTAATAAGCGGCATACTGCATGGAATCATCGGAAAACCGTGTATTGGTAACTACCCAGCCCTGAAAAGCAAGGCCTCTGAAAGCATCGTCTTCCTTTCGCTTGTTCACAATATCATTGACCCGGGAATGCACATACAGGGGAGTCTGTATGCTGACATATTTTCCCTGCATCTGGCTGTGTTTGCATTCCATAAGATGCTGAACACCGTTGGCCGTTGCAATTACATCCATCTCATGGGTGATGCTGCAACCTTCCAGAATCTGTCCGACTTCTACATCAAAGCCCTGTTTCCGGAACAGTTCTCCGACAAAGTGTTCAAACGGATATCCCGATGAACCAAGCTCCATGAGCGCCTGTTTTACCTTGTACCGCGCGGAGGCCGATTTTCTGTGTTTTCCCAGCAAACTGTGCGCCCGGGCATATATTTTCCGGGTCGTTACTCCGTCCTGCAGCCAGGATTGTATTGATTCAGTTATCGCTTCTACACTCGCCTCATCCGCACCGGACCTTCGGAGCGAATCGGCCAGTTTTCCGGGATCAAAGGGCTCAAGTTCTCCGGTTGCCTTGCGTATGAGTACGTTCTTTTCCATACAAAAAGTATAGCATACCCGGATTGACTGGAGAAGCTTCGGTTCCTTTCGATATTTGACAATTCCGCATGCACATCGGACAATTTGATGTATGGATTATACACAGTGGACCCGCGATGCCCTCATAGGGAAAATTGATGAACTGACCCTTCTTTCCGCACAATTGCTCAGGGAGAGACAGCAGGAAACCCGTCTCGATTATGACTGGACCGGTAACCTCGGCCACTGGTACTGGAATATTAAAACCAATTCTGTAACCTTTAATCCCCTCAAACTGACCACACTGGGATACGACACGCCGGATGATTCAACTCCGGTACCCTATCAGTTCTTTACCGACAAACTCCATCCGGACGATTACGAAGCGACGATGACCGCAATGAAGAATCATTTGCAGGGGAAAAATCATGTATATGAAGTTGAATACCGTATTCAGGCGAAGGACGGGAGCTATCACTGGTTTTATGATCGTGGAAAAATTACCGAGTACGACCGTGAGGGGAATCCCCTTTTTCTTGCCGGGATTGTATTTGACATAACCGAAAAGAAGCACAATGAGGAGACTCTGAAAAAAGAAAACAGACTGCTCGCGGAACAATCGGCAACAGACAGCCTCACCGGGCTGAAAAATCACCGGACGAGTATTGAGCACTTGCGCAGTGCCGTACAAATCAGCAGGTATACCGGCAAACCCCTGTCCATTGCCATGCTTGATCTGGATTACTTCAAGAACATAAATGACAATCACGGACATCTCGCCGGAGACGCTGTGCTTGTTGCTATCGCTGCCATTATCAGGAATATTGTACGGGAGTCCGATCTTGCCGGACGATATGGCGGTGAAGAGTTTATCCTGGTATTCGAAAATGCCCCGATTTCCACCGCACGGGAGATCTGCGAGAGAATCCGCGCAAGCGTTGAAGCCGCTGTTTTTGACGGCGGAATCACCATCACCATAAGCGGCGGTGTTTGTGAATACCGGGGAGAGAATATTACCGAATTCATAGAAGCTGCCGACGAAAATCTCTACGAAGCGAAACGGTCCGGTAGAAATCGTATTGTATAACCGGTATCACTGAGCTACATTGAATAACCAGAAGGATCAATGTATGCACAAAAAAACAATTCTGACAGCACTGGTTATCTGTCTGTTTTGCGCGACACACGCCACAACACAGGATAAAGATCGCCCGGTTATCGCTCTGGCCCTTCAGGGAGGTGGTGCCCGGGGGCTCGCCCATGCGGGAGTGATTCAGGTTCTGGAAGAACTCGGTGTTCCCGTTGACATTGTCGTCGGCAATTCAATGGGAGCGATCATTGGCGGTTTCTATGCCATCGGATATACCAGCGAAGATATCAATGAGCTCATTCTCACCATGGATTGGCCCAGTCTTTTTACTGAGCCGGCTTCACTGCAGGAATCATCATATACAGAACGATGTAACCGGGCCCGTTATGCGGTACGAATTCCCTTTTCCCGGGACGGGCTTGCCCTTGGTTCAGGGGTGCTTGACGGAAATCATGCACTTGCGCATCTTGACCGGCTGACCATTCGCGCCCCCTCGCCAATTCATTTCGACAACCTGCCCAGACGCTTTCGTGCAGTTGCTTCCGACATTATTACCGGAGAGGCGGTTGTTCTCGACTCAGGATCTCTTGCCGATGCGATTCGGGCAAGCATGAGTATTCCCGGTGTTTTTAAGCCGCATGTAATTGACGGACGCTATCTTGTTGACGGGCTCATCCTCGACAACCTTCCCATTGATGTTGCCCGCTCTCTCGGAGCAGACATCATCATAGCTGTATACCTTGAAGACCATGAACCGGTTACCCCTGAACGCCTTGAGAAGAATCCCGTCGAGATTCTCGAAAGAACTCTGGAAATATTTACCGAGCAAAATGTACTTCGCCAGCTTCCCAACGCGGATATTGTTATTCCGGTCGACATTACCGCTCTGTCGGTCAACGATTTTCTCAAGGCAGATGAATTCATTGCCCGCGGGAAAGCAGCCGCGTATTCAATGCAGGACCGCCTTGCCGCGCTGGCAATACAGCCGAAAATTCCGGCGACCCCGTCTGATCCGGTCAACCTGATGGATTCCCTCTCAATAATTGGCGGAACACCGGCAGACCATACCCTGATCCGTGATACGCTGGAATCAGGACGGGGCATACGAACGGACAAAAAGACGCTTGAGGCCCTCTACCATGCCCTGGTACAAAAAAACAGATATTCCCGTATCAGAATGCAGCACATGGTCAGGGACGGTCATCGTGAACTTGTTGTTCGCCTTACCGACAAAAAAAACCCGGGACATGCCATTCATGCAGGATTCCTCCACGAAGGTACCTATTATTCCGACATGGCTACCCACACCTCAATTTCTGCCGGTGCAACATTCCGGAACATTACGGTTCCATCCTCATATCTGAGTCTTACCGGCGGATTCAACGGAGCTCTTTTTACCGAAGCATCATATCGACATCCCCTGTCAGACCGTGTTTCCATCGAACCGTTTTTCCTCTGGAAACAGCAATCCGGGTCAACATTCTATGATACAGACAGCAGAACCTACCTGGAAACGGTATGGATACAAACAGGGGCATCACTACGATATGATATTTTTTCCGGTTCAGAGGTGTACATCGGCTGGAATCGTGCATGGATCGATACAGATCCGCCACCCGGAATGTCGTCCGCAGATAACGATATGACGGTTTCCCTGTTCGAAGCCGGATTCAGGACAACAAAGCTCGATTCATGCATTTTCCCGATGAAAGGATTCGCTCTTGACCTGTCATATATCCTCTCCGCTCCGGTGCTGGGATCGGATGCCTTTTTTCAGGTGTTGACCATTTCGGGCACCGCCATCGTCTTTTCACCAGAGCCGTATTCACTTGCCGTTCACTGGTATGGGGGAAGCGACTTCTCGGATTCTGCCCGGATATCCAATACAGCACCGCCATTTCTTTCACCGGCGCTCACAAGCCGGCAGCTCTTTCCCGGGCCGGTTCCGTTATCGCTTCGCTTCGGCAACACGGTACTGGCTACAGGACTCGAAGCAAAGCGCAAGTGGGCTGTTGCGTCTGCCTTCTTTTCACTTCCGGTGTTTGCCCTCTGTACCGTATCAGCCGGATTTGTTTCCCGGGATTTCATGGACTTCCAGGATCTGGAAGATTCCATACTTGTCTGTATAACCGCGGGAATCGGAACACGGATCAATGAAGGATTCGGCATTTCCCTGAAAGGGGGAGTCATGCTCCATGCACAGGAAGAACCGGCCCCGTTCCTCGCCGTTGATATTGGTTCAACCATACATTAAAAAACTTGTTCCATTTCTGCCGGACACCTTTGATTAATGGGGTGAACATGCTATACTCCTACATATTTATTACGTATTATTTCAAGGAGATGCATTTCATGAACAAAGCCGAATTAATTGATGCCATTGCCGAAAAGGCCGGGCTGACCAAAAAGGATGCAGGCGAAGCCCTGAGCGCATTCACAACCACTGTTGCAGACGAACTGAAGAAAGGAAGTTCTGTACAGCTTATCGGATTTGGTACTTTTGACGTTGGAGAACGGGCTGCCCGTTCCGGTCGCAACCCCAAAACCGGCCAGACAATAACAATCAAGGCATCAAAAAACCCCAAATTCAAAGCGGGGAAAGCTCTTAAGGATCTGGTTAACCAGCGGTAACCGAGCAGTCCGGAAACAATCCGTTTCCGGACATTCCGTATCCCCCTGCCGGTTCCCGCCCTACACCCTCCCCGATCCAGAGACACAGGAGAACCATGAACAATCACATGAAAACAAGCATGAACTACCGCAGGGCCAGTCTCTTTTTTCTGGGCATTCTGACGCTCATCGCGGTTGGCGCAACGCTGAAAATTACATCACAGGTGGTACTGCCGTTCATTGTTGCAGTTCTTCTCACCTTTGTACTTGAACCCCTCATCACCGTACTGGGGAAACTGAAAATCCCCCGATCAATTGCAGCCATAGTCATCGTAGTCATGATCGGAGTCGGGGTCTACATTCTCGGGCTCATCCTTTTTAACAGCGTACGTACCATTGTGTCGTTGTACCCAAAATATGAAGCCCGCTTTACCGAAGTATACCGGACAATTGCGGTCACCTTTGATCTCACGTACGATGAACATGAAACTCTTTTCAATAATTTGTGGAATGAACTGAATATCCGTTCCAAGATTCAGCAATATGCATTCAAATTTTCCGAATCCTTCATTACCTTCCTCCGGGATGTCATGATGGTGGTACTCTTTATCGTGTTCCTGCTGCTTGAAATAGGCCATTTCCGCAAACGGGCACAAATCGCGTTCGAAAAAACATTCCGCGGCGGTATCACCAACATGCTTGACAGCATTGTCCTGCAAATTACCCGGTACCTGAGCATCAAATTTTTTCTCAGCCTGACAACAGCAGTCATTGTCTGGATCGTTCTTCACATCATAGGAATGGACTTCCCCCTCGTTTGGGCTGTTATCGTTTTCATCATGAATTTTATTCCGACTCTTGGTTCCATTGTTGCCGGAAGCGGTGTCATCATATTTTCAATTGTCCAGTTCTATCCGGCACCGACACCAATTATTGCAACAATGATTCTTATGGTCGGTGTCAATGTAATCATAGGAAACATTCTCGAACCCAAAATACAGGGCGACCATCTTGGTCTTTCGCCGTTTGTAATCCTGGTATCTTTGCTCGGATGGGGATGGCTCTGGGGCTTTTTGGGCCTCATTCTTGCGGTGCCCATGACGGTAATTGTGAAGATTATCTGCGAACAGACGCCGGGGCTTGAACCGATTTCCATCATGCTCGGATCGTACAAGGCCGTTGCAACATCTGCAGAGGAAGCAGCCGAGACCGGAGAATGACGACCGCTACAAACGGTAGCCGGCGTAGATCGAAATATCAATACTTATTTTTGTAATCTCTGCGCCACCGTATGGTTCGTATGCGTCAATACGCTCCTCTTCCTGTTCACTGAGAAACACATACCCGCCAAGCACCTCCGGACGGATAAACAACCGGTCGGTAAGCGGGATGTCGGCACCGAGCCCGCCTTTCAGAACGAAGAGACTCGCCCCGGATACATCGAGATCGTACCGGTACTCGGCCCCGGCAAGGGGAAAAATATGCCAGGAAAAAATACGAAACGGAAATTTTATCAGGGCAGACCCCAATAAATAGGAGCGGTTCTCGAAGAGAGCCAGGCCGGCAGAAATTTCAAAATACGTGGCATCGGCAAACGCACGAATTCCAAATCCCGTATCAGAGGTACGGTCCGAAAACGAGTCAAACCGCGAAGTAACAAATACCGAATTGAGTGTAAGACCGCCACCGGCACTGAGATCAAGCGCCGGGAGGGCGAACACCGACACAGTCAACAGACATACTGCCAGCGCGGTTTTTCTGAGCAATGCAGAATAATACGAACGAATCATGCAGTTTGTGCCCCGGCCTCTTCAAAACAGGGAAGATATATACGGAAGGTGGTTCCTTTCCCGTCATCAGACTGCAGTTTTATGGAACCGTGACACTCCTTGACCCGGTCGCGTACCAGATTCAAACCAATTCCCCGACCGGCGTGCATATTCGCCGTTTCCGCAGTGCTGAATCCGGCAGAAAACAGCATCTGCAACAAGGTGTTCCGGTCATTCACGGTAGTAGTTTCCGGAATCAATGCTTTTTCAAGCGCCTTTTTATGAATGCGAACAAAATCAAGGCCTTTCCCGTCATCAGACAATTGTATGACTATCTTGTTGTCGATAACTTCTACGGAAAGCATGATTGAACCGCATTCTTTTTTTCCGCAGGACAACCGTTCTTCCGGTGTTTCAATACCATGGTACATGGCATTGCGTACCAGCTGCATAAGAACCTCTTTCATGACACGGCGAGGCCCGGTTTCCAGCGCATGGGAGTCGATCTTCCGTACAACAAGGCTTGCCTTCTTTCCCGAATCAGAACCGGCTTTCTGAACAACCCGTTCAAGCGTCTGAATGAGGACCTGCTCCTCCTTCAATCGCCCTTCACTGGCATTGAAGGCCATAATCTTCGCAATAACATCCTTGAATCCGTCCTTGAGCTTCATGATTTTTTCAAGCTCTACGGTTATATGCAGTATTTCCTGGAAAGAGACATCAATATGATCCCGAACGTCCCGAATTTCATCCTCGAGAGCATGTACCTTCTTCGCAAAACTTTCGAGACCAAGAATGACCGCGTTCGATTTAATTGCATGAACACCCTGATAAATTTCATTCACAACGAGGGATGCTGCATTTGTTTTATCCTTGAGCAGATCATTTATACGCGAGAATTCATATTCGGTATCGATAATGAAGTCATTGAGAACTCGAGGTTCAACATGGATAACTTCGAACATGGCACGCATCTGATCCTGGCGGCGGGTTTCTTCTTCATCGAGCTGTCTGCGGAGTTCTACTTCCCGCGTTTGATCCTCTACAGTTCCCAGAATGTATACCTTGCCGTCATCGCGGTCTATGGGAACAAAATTGCAGCGGAGAAACTTTTCGTCACCGGTAGAATTGCTCGTATACTCAAGTTGATACAGGGGGTTGATATCTTCAAGCATCTGGGAATCGAACGAGCGGTTAAATACCATGGTAAAATAATCCCTGAGCGTTTCCTTTTCCTTTTCCTGTATTGAACTTGAAAGAAGATCAAGAAAGTTTTTACCGCTCAACGCAGTTTCCGAGAAAACGTCTTCCATTGCACGGGAGTACTGCGGCTGAATGATATACTCGCGATCCATGAGAAACAAACCGGTTTTAAGGTTGTCTTTCATGGTTGCCATTTCATCACGTTCAGCTTCCAGTGTTCGGGTAAGACGGGCAACCCAGCGGTCTTTGGTTATTTTGGTCTGTTCATACACCATGGTACATACCAGAACAAGGAGATATACCCCAACCGTACGCAATGCAAAGGACCGGTGGAATACTACAGGTGAAAGATCCGGAACAAAGAGTGCTGCAGAAAGTCCGAACAAAAGCAGTATTGAAAGAATTGTTCCCGGTTTCATTCCAAGCAGAAAGATTGACAGCAGGGGAAATGAGTACGCCCAAAGCACGCCGGAACCCTGCGGACCGCCGCTTATTGCGAGAAAGGTACACAGCAGCATGTACGGTACAACGGTCAAAAATCCGGAAATGATATAGGGTGCAGCGGTTCGAAGGATGACAAACGCCAGCAAGGTCATGCCTGCCATGGAGAAGTCGAATGTTGCCTGGTAGACCGCACCGCGCTTCATGCTTTCATACCCGAAGATAATCAAAAGCGTACAGCCGAGAAAGATCATTGAATTGAGAAGAATGTAGCGAACCATGGTATCCATGGTAGCTTCATCGCGTGAGAACAGCGGCTTGCCGCTCGTCATGATATTCAGGAAAAAATTCCCGCTTTTTTTCATATTATGCTCCGCTTGAAGCTTCTATTGCGACCGAGAGACAAAAGGTCTCTTCTTCAAAAATCCTGAACGGAATGCAGATAATGCGCGCCTGGTCATTAGGCCATTGAATGGCATGATTCGACCCGCGCACAATGGTTGGAAGGGAAATAACCAGCTTGAAGGACTCCTCGAGGCCTCTTTTTGCATTTCCGGCAATAATATTGATTATCTCACCTATTGCATCAATTACTTCATCATCCATCGCGGTGTGGTTTGCGCCGGTCAACATGCCGGTCAGTCTGCAGGCAAGATTTGCCTTCATCGAAATAACCACTGCTCCGCGGGCTTCGCCGGTCAAGCCGATAACAGCTGATACATCCCACTGATGAATATCATTCTTGTCAATAAAATGGGGACGTTCGGTTACCAGCTCTGCTCCAATGAATTCCTTGAACACGTTAACACATACATCGACAAAAGGCTGAATATACTTTTCCATTTTTTACTCTCCTAGAGCGTAATTTTCGAAATTTTTTCGCGGAAGCTTTTTTCGTTAACCGGTTTTATGATGTAATCGGTTGCGCCGTTCTTCAGCGCTTCGATCACGTTGTAGCGCGCTGCTTCACTGGTAACCATGATGATGGGCAAGTCCGCGTATTTCCCCATGGCCCTGACTTTTTTCAGAAAATCGAGTCCCGACAGTTCCGGCATATTCCAGTCAAGAAGAACAAGATGAATGTCCCTGCTTTCCAGTTGGACCAGTGCTTCCTTGCCATTGCCGGCCTCAACAAAGTCGCACGGAATTCCCATCGCGCTGAAAGTGTTTTTTACAATATTCCGCATGATCCGAGAATCATCCACAACAAGCACAGTTCGCATGCTATCCCCCAATACGTTTTTATTACACACTAAAGTGTCACTATATAAACTGCAGTATGTATTATAGCTCTTCATGGCAATTATTCAAGGCATTTATCAATTTTCTCCATACGGATATTACTTGATTGATGTTTGAACTGTCACTATATTCCAGGTAATGAAATCACCGAAAGAATTATCGATTGAAAAGAAAATACTCGAACAGCTGGTGCCGGGAACAACCTCCTACAAGCTTGCTGAAATCCTCATGGAAAACGAGGAATATCAACTCATGCAGGAATATGCAAACACCGTTTCCATCGTACGGCTCGGTTATAATGACCACGGGCCGGTACATATGAGAACAGTAACGCGGAACGCGGTTACCATGACAACATTGCTCCATAATGCGGGAGTAGCGCTCAATCTGGAAAAAGAAAAGTCAGGGACACTGGATGACAGCCTCTGTGCGGTCATCCTGGCCTCTTTCTTTCATGATCTCGGAATGGCAATCGGCCGTCAGGATCATGAACTTCACAGTGCGACTCTTGCGCTGCCACTCATAGATTCCGTTCTGGCAGAAGTGTTTCCCGGCCGACCGGACAAACGGATCATCATTCGATCAGTTGCCCTTGAGGGCATCCTGGGACACATGGCCAACCGTCAGATTCATTCAATTGAAGCAGGTATCATTCTTCTAGCTGACGGCTGTGACATGCAAAAAGGACGGGCGCGTATTCCCATGGAGCTGAACAACAAACCTCGAGCGGGAGACATTCACAAATACTCCGCCAATTCCATAGAACAGGTACGCATTGAGCCAGGAGAAGACAAACCGATCCGGATTACCGTGGAAATGTCATCGGATGTGGGGTTTTTCCAGATAGAAGAAGTATTCCTTCCCAAGATGAACATGAGCCCGGTAAAACCCTATCTTGAACTGCAGGCTGGTGTAACCGGGGAAGAACTTAAAAAATACCTATAGGAATACAATACCAAAAACTGCTCCGCACACAATATATACAACCGGATGCAGTTGAAACCGCTTATAGGCAACGCAAACCGCGCCAAAGAACACCACAATACGCAGATCACAGAGATCCAGAAGCCGCCCGCTTGCCGTGAAGCGTGAAACCGGGAATACGGCAACCGTCAGGACCTGCCAGGCCGCAACCGCGATCATACCGGTGGTTCCGGCCCTGAGCCCGTAGAACATCGCGCGAACCCAGGGAAGCTCCCGCCACACGTGAAAGATCCGCGCGATAATTATTATCACGACTAGAGACGGCAAAACAGTTCCCGCGGTCGCCACGAGTGCACCGGGAATTCCGTGAAATTCAAATCCCAGATACGTCGCCATATTGATCCCGATGGGACCCGGCGTTGACTCTGATACGGCAACCATGGAATAGAAGCGCTCGGGAGTAATAAACCCGGGCGTTACCAGTTGTTGTTGCATCAGGGTCAGCGCGACAAGTCCTCCGCCGATGGTAAAGGTGCCAATATAGAGAAAGGTGAAAAAGAGCTCTGCAAGGCTCATACCGCGGAATCCTTTAGTTGTTCACGCCGGAGCCGTATAATGATTCCAAGCAGTGCCGAAACAAGAACGACGAGAACAGCGGGTACGTCCCAAATCACGATGGAGAGAAATGCCGTCAGGGCAATGGCTCCGGTTATCCAGTCCGTAACGGTTTTCACACCGACCCGCGACACCGCGAACACGAGGAGGACCGCCACAACCACATTGATGCCCCGCAGAGCCTTTTGCACCGCGGGAACGTCGGCAAAGGTTCCGAGAAGGCCGGCGATTACGCAAATGACCACTATTGAGGGAAGGACGATTCCCAGCGTGGCAACGATTGCTCCGGGAATCCCTCGCCGGGAGTGCCCCACAAAGGTGGCTACATTCACCGCGATGATTCCGGGCGTGGACTGTCCGATCGCGAAATAGTCAACAAGGCGTTCCGCAGTAAGCCAGCGGCGCCGCGTGACCAGTTCCCGTTCCAGCATGGGAAGCATCGCGAGCCCTCCGCCGAAAGTAACCGCGCCTATCTGGAAAAATACCGTAAAAAGTTCCGCGTACTCCCGCAATTTCTTCATGTTCTGCAGTATAGCGAATCGTATCCGTCGGAGCAATCGTTCAATCTTGCGCAAGAAGTGCCAATTCTATAGAATGGATCAAACAGAAAACCCGTATGTACGGTTCAGGAGCAACAGTCATGGCAAAGTATCCTTTTGAAACAATTGAACCCAAATGGCAGCAATTTTGGGAAACACACAAGACCTTCCGCGCGGTGGAAGACACATCAGTTCCAAAAGAAAAACGGGCCTATGTTCTCGACATGTTCCCCTATCCCTCCGCGGCCGGACTCCATGTTGGTCACCCGGAAGGATACACCGCCACCGATATCTGGTGCCGGTATCTCCGCATGAACGGCTATTCCGTCCTCCATCCCATGGGATTCGACTCCTTCGGTCTTCCCGCGGAAAATTACGCCATAAAAACCGGCACCCATCCCCGGATTACCACCGAAGAAAACATCACCAAATTCCGCCAGCAAATAAAATCGTTCGGATTCAGTTACGACTGGGACCGGGAAATTTCCACATGCGATGAAGACTATTACCACTGGACACAGTGGATATTTCTTCAGCTGTTCAAACAGGGGCTTGCGTACGAGTCTGAAGCACCCATCAACTGGTGCCCAAGCTGCAAGACCGGCCTCGCTAATGAGGAAGTAAAAGACGGCCGCTGCGACCGGTGCGGTACCCAGACTACCAGAAAAAGCATTCGTCAGTGGCTCCTGAAGATAACCCAATACGCCGATCGGCTCCTTGACGACCTTGATCATCTCGATTGGCCGGAACCCGTAAAAATCATGCAGCGGAACTGGATCGGCAAAAGTGAAGGCGCCGAAGTACAGTTCTCGGTGGACGGAACCGGCGAAGAGCTGACCGTCTTCACTACACGGCCCGACACGCTCTTCGGTGCGACCTACATGGTTCTTTCCCCGGAACATCCGCTTGTGGAAAAAATTGCCTCTCACGAACAAAACGACGCTGTACTCGCCTACCGCGAGGCCGCCGCGAAGAAAAGCGATCTTGAGCGTACCGATCTCGCAAAGGAAAAAACCGGCGTGTTCACCGGTGCGTACGCCATTAACCCCGTCAACAACACCCGCATCCCCATCTGGATTTCGGATTACGTCCTCATCTCCTATGGTACCGGTGCCATCATGGCGGTTCCCGCTCACGACGAACGCGACTGGGATTTCGCCAAAGAATTCGGTCTGCCCATTATTCAGG
>CAZGQQ010000021.1:0-23586 GCA_964527175.1 uncultured Treponema sp. | reverse complement strand
GCTACAGCATCCAGTTCTTTACTCATTGTTTATTCTCTCCTTGGAGGTGGGTTTCTATTATTGCGGTCAATTCCCCTGTATCGGGCTTTGCCCGGAGTGCATCCCTGAACGATTGCTGCTGGAGCAGATACGACAAACCCGACAAGATACCCAGGTGGCTGTCTGAACCCGCAGAAAGAATTAAAAACAGCACATGAACCGGGATGCCGTCAATTGCGTCAAAATTCACGCCACGGTCCAGGTAGCATACATAAATCCGCTCATGCGCCGGGTTGCTAACCTGCGGGACACGGGGATGCGGAAGAGCAACTCCGTAACCGATTGACGTGCTCATAAGCCGTTCCCGTTCCAGAAGACCGGTCAGCAGTGTATCCCGGTCAAGTCCTTCAGGAAGCACAATTCGCGATACCGCATCGGCAAAAACGGCTTCGGCAGAAGCGCCGGAGATGTGATAGTATACACCGCCTGACCGTATCATCTCAATAATTGAGCCGGTATCACTCATTTGGATTCTCCCCTTCTTTTATAACTGAAAAACGGCTTTTCAGCAAACCGGGCAGCACTTCCTGTATCGCAGTTTTTGTTTCAAAAAAGCTGTCCTCCATGCCTTCAATACTGACCCACAATGATTCCGTTTCTGCATCAGGGACTGCCTGTGTTTCAGATAGCAGCTCCAGAGCGGAAATGGCATGCGCCATTATCTGTCCAAGAATGACCGCCCCCTGATCCGGAATCTGATTGGGGACTATTCCGACATGCTGGAGATGCAGGATAAAAACAGTCAAGGCATTATGGAGTACAACAAAACGGTTCCGCAAGGTCCCCTGCTCATGATCGGCAAACCAGTTGTACCTGCTTTGCAGGTATGCGAAGCGCTCTCCTGCTGCCCGGCGAATTTCAGGAATACAAAAAGACGGCGTCGTACCGTGTACCGGAACGAGACGATCAAGCATCGCATCTATTGTGTCTTCCTTCAAGAAAAGGGCATCCAGAATATAGGCCTGCATAATCTGATCAGATACAGGAAGGCCCAGCTGCATAAAAGCACTTTCCGCAGTATTTTCCGGAGCTGAAACAATAGCCATATTCCAGGTTCCCTGCGCCGGTATTTCCATATTGCGATACCACAGCCGGGACTCAACCCCATAGGGTTCAATACCAATTCGTTCGCTCTTCTCTATAATATTGTATAAGCAGGCAGGATTGCTTTCAGAAAGCAGGGACTGGTTCAGATAGAACGCAAATGAAAGCTGTTCATCCATGCTCGCTCCGGGACCTACGAGCTCGAAAACATTGACAAGACTTTCTTCAAATAAGCGTATCCAGGATTTTTCACGTTCCACATCCCGTTGACCGGCCGGAAGAACCGACAACTCAACCACACCCTCTCTCCAGTTGATAACACGGGCACGCAAAAGATCCCCGGGAGTAAAACTCTCCTTCCAGTAGACCTCTTTCAGATCTACCGCCTGGATTATGCATTCCTCCGGATCAACAAAGTCGTTTCCCGAAAACAGTTCCGCATTGCGATCATTGTCAAGCGAAAGAAACTGGGGGGTATATTCCTCTCCAAAAAACCGGTACAGCGGGTAGAGGCTGGCGGTATTCATGGTCACCGGAGTACGGGGCAGCGGTCTGGATGCAAAAACAAACGACAACTCATGCGGTAAAAGTGCGGGATTGATAAAGGGAACGAGACGTGAACCGGGAACAAGAATGCCGGAAGCTATTTCATGCGCCGAAGGTCGAATAAGCGTTACGGCTCCGGTAAAAAGCCCGGCACGGGTCATCCAGTATTCCGAGTACCCGTCGTCCGAAACATTGACATAGGCAAATTGATGATACAACAGATACCCGGAGAGACTTTCCCTGCTTTGTTTATTACCCGGTGCGCCAAGGAAAGCAAACAATTCATCTATGGTAAACGGCTCGGTACGATCGTATAAAAACTCCATAAGCCGCTGGTCAATATGATCCTTCATCGTTCCACACTATAGCATGTTTTAGCAAAATAAAGCACCCACCGAAGCACTTTGCTACGCGTTACCCGGACTGTAATCACCCAACTGTGTCTTTTTTACACACTTAATGCATCTTTTATGACACAGTCTGGCATTTTACCCCAGCGCTCCATATGCCACGCCCGTGAATATAACAAATCCTTGTAATATAAGCATTTAAGAAAACGATACCGATGAAAAAAGTTGGCACAGATTTTGCTTAACTATATATGTACCGGTATGTGATACCGGCACCCCGCTTTTGCGGGTACACCATCAACCAAACCCTATGGAGGTATACCATGAACGCATTACGTCTTTTCAATCCGTCTTTCGCCAACGATCTTTTTGATGTATTCGACCGGGATCTGGGAATCAGCCCTGCCGGATATGCCGCACCAAAAGTAGATGTTCGCGAAACAGACAAAGCCTATGTCATGGACATGGATCTTCCCGGTATCACCGAGAAAGATGTGGAAATCAATCTCAAGGATCGTGTGCTTACCATTGCTTCGGTACAGGAAGCCGACCGCGAAGATAAAAAGAAGGAAGGCAAGGAAGAATACATAATCCGTGAACGCCGCACGGCATGCTTCTCACGGAAGTTCACCCTTCCCGAAGACATCGAGACCGAGAAGGTTTCCGCGGAATTCAAAAACGGTGTTCTTACCGTCACCATTCCGCGTCGACCGGAGGTTCAACCCCGGCAGATAGCCATCAAATCAGCGTAACGGCTTGAACAAACATCCGGAAACGGCGGCGGGCTTTTGGGCAGATCGTTCAAAAGCCCGCCGCCCCTTTCTTGTACAAGTACGTGCTTTCAGATAAAATCCGCCGCATGAAAACACAAATCACCAATCACGAGGGAGAACCCTCAGGGCGGATTCAAGAAACCGCCCAAACCGGATTCCGTTTCTTGCCGGTACTGACCGGACTCTTTGTAGGAATCCTCCTGTTGTCGAACATTCTTGCGTCAAAAATGGTGCGTATCGGCCCCTTTGTTTTTGACGGAGGAACGCTTCTGTTTCCCCTTTCCTACATTTTCGGAGACCTGCTCACCGAAGTGTACGGCTACAAGGCTACCCGGAAAGTACTCTGGACCGGCTTCACCATGTTGTTGCTCATGAGTCTCAATATCTGGATAATAGGGATATTGCCTGCCGAAGAATCCTGGACACTGCAAAACGACTATGCAAACATACTCATGCAAATGCCCCGTATCGTTCTGGCGAGCATCGTTGCCTACTTTGCAGGCGAGTATATCAATTCGGTGATTCTCTCCCGCATGAAGATCCTGACCCGCGGGAAATACCTGTGGACACGGACAATCGGGTCTACCCTTGCAGGGCAGCTCATCGATACGACACTGTTTGTAACAATCGCGTTTTTGGGATTGTATCCGCCGGCAATACTCGTAATCATGATCATGTCTAATTATCTTTTCAAAACGGCTATCGAAGCCGCATTCACCCCGCTCACCTACCTGTCGGTCAATTTCATGAAAAAAAGGGAGCAATGTGACGTTTTTGATCATGATGAGCGATATAATCCGTTGCCGGGGGCACATTAGGAGTTTCTTACTTTCACAAAGAGATAAAATCCGGTATACTTGAGTAGCCATGGGTAAAACATACGTATTTGTTAACCAGAAAGGCGGAGTCGGAAAAACGACATCCGCCATCAATATCGGAGCATATCTCGCTTTGGACGGCAAAAAAACCCTGCTGGTCGACTTTGACTCGCAGGGAAACATGACGTCCGGCGTAGGTGTGGACCGGGAAAAACCCACGGTCTACGATCTTCTCGCGGGAACCGTAAAGATCGACAAGGTAATCCGGGAATCACCGGTGCCGGGTCTTTCGGTCATACCCGCATCCATTGATCTTTCCGGTGCAGCCATTGAACTGGTTGATCAAAAAGAACGCGAGTTTTATCTTCGCCGCGCACTCGAACCCGTCAAGAACAAATTTGATTTTATACTCATAGACTGTCCACCCTCCCTGGGAATACTTACCCTTAACGGACTGGCAGCGGCAGACGAAGTGCTCATCCCACTTCAGTGTGAATATTTTGCCCTTGAAGGGCTCACCCTTCTTCTGCAGACAGTCAAAAGAGTTCAAAAAAGCCTGAACCCGAATCTCGGAATCGGCGGTATTTTCTTTACCATGTACGACTCCCGTACACGCCTTGCACAGGATGTTGTCCAGCAGGTAACCTCCTACTTCAAGGACAGGGTTTTCAGGACAATTATCCCCCGCAACGTACGACTTTCCGAAGCACCGTCTCACGGGTTGCCAATATGCAAGTACGATGCCCTCTGTGTCGGGGCGAGAAGCTACGAAAAACTGGCAAAAGAGGTACTCGAGCGTGGCTAAACCAACCGGTCTCGGACGGGGACTCAATGCACTTCTGGATGAGTCGGAACAGGACTCCCGCCAGGACACTCAAACTGCATCCGGGAAAGCGGGTAGCGAACTTTTTGTAGATCCGTCTCTGCTCAAACCAAATCCCCATCAACCCCGACGGGAATTCGACGAAGAGGCGCTCAAGGAACTTGCAGACTCGATACGGGAACACGGAATAATCCAGCCGGTTATTGCCGAAGAGACCGGAGACGGAACCTATTACATTATTGCCGGTGAACGCAGAACACGGGCAGCTCGTCTTGCAGGGCTTTCGACAGTACCGGTCATTCTCAAGAAATTCTCGGAAGAGAGAAAACTTGAAATAGCACTCATTGAAAACATACAACGCGAAAACCTGAATCCGGTTGAAGAAGCTGAAGCGTATCACAAGCTGATGTCCATGGGAAATCTGAGTCAGGAAGAAACCGCTGCGCGAGTTGGTAAAAACCGTTCCACCGTTGCGAATGCGCTCCGTTTGCTCAAACTTCCCGAAGACATCCGGTCATCTCTTGCCACAGGACAAATTACGCCAGGACATGCACGGGCAATCCTTTCAATCATGAACCCTGCCGACCAACGAATACTGTTTGGCCGCATTGTGGGAAACGCTCTTTCTGTTCGCGAGGCGGAACGCATGGCTGCGGAACTGAACGGAGGAAGCCGGGCAGGGAAAGACTCCGCTACGGAAAGCAGAAAAAAAACAGATGAAGACGCACTGAAAAATATTGAAATTCGGACAATAGAGCAAAAATTCATAGACGCACTGGGAACCAAGGTTTCGGTAAAAGGATCCCTTGAACGCGGAACAATTGAGGTATCATATTTTTCCCGCGACGACCTTGATCGGCTCTACGAACTTATCAACTCCGCCGGACAGTAAATTCCCGCCGTGGGCTTTGTTCATACCGTTCCTGCCGTTCCTTTTCCTCACGGTACAGCACTTCCTGAGCACGCACTTTTTTTTCGTCTTTACCTGGCTCCATCCGTGTCCATGAACCGTCCCCGTTAAGTTCGTGTGCATGGGTATTGTCCCTGAAATAGAGTTCCAGAACAGCACGTATCTCATCGCGGATACTTTCCTGAAGCACGGGAAACATGAGCTCAACCCGCCGGTCAAGATTCCGCGGCATCCAGTCCGCACTGGCCATATACAGTTCTTCCGCACCACCGTTCTGAAACCAGACTATACGGGCATGTTCAAGATACCGGTCGACGATGCTCCTGACCGTAATGGTGTCGCTCATGCCCGGAATGCCGGGTACGAGCATGCAAATACCCCGGATATTGAGAAGAATCCGGACGCCCTTCCTGCTCGCGCGGTACAATGCGTCAATAATGTCCGGATCGGCAAGGCTGTTCATTTTAGCCATGATACAACCCGGATTCTCGCTCATTGAACGCTCAATTTCCCGGTCAATAAGGGATAAAAGCTGCGGTTTGAGATCAACAGGAGCCATTATGAGGCGTTTTGTATGAAGAATTCCGGAATACCCGGAAATCATGTTGAAGAACAATGTCGCATCATTGGCAATCTCGTTATTCTCGGTAAACAGCGACATATCTTCATAAAATTTTGCGGTACGGTCGTTATAATTACCGGTTGAAAGATGCACATACCGATGGGTCCCATCGGTTTCCCGGCGTACAACCAGCAAAATTTTAGCATGCACCTTGAGCCGGGCGATACCGTACACCACGATGACCCCAACATCTTCGAGCCGTTGAACCCAGGATATATTGCGTTCTTCATCGAAACGCGCCTTGAGTTCCACGAAGACCGTCACCTGTTTGCCGGCACGAGCAGCACGCTCAAGTGCACGAACAACCGGAGAGTCGCCGCTTGTCCGGTACAGGGTCATCTTTATTGCCAGAACATCCGGATCAGCAACCGCGTCATTAAGAAACTGCAGAACAGGCTCATACGATTGGTAGGGAACATGTAAAAACAGATCAGTCCGCTTAAGTTCATCCCAAAGCGGAGCGTCGTCAGGGAAATCAACCGGATGGTAATTTTTCCAGGGTTCATAGCGGAGCGATTCAAGGCCGGGAGTCAGAACAAGATCCATGAACGTTGCAAGATCAATAGGACCGGCAACGGGGTACACATCAGAATCTGCCAGGTTCATGGCCTGTTTCAGGTACGCAAGCAGAACCGGGCTTTCACCGGTACACATGAGACGTACCGGTAGCGATGAAAGCCGTGAATCCAGCACCTCCTGAATAGCTGCAATAAAATCATCATCTCGTTCCTCATCCACCGCACCATTGGCATCCCGCGTTACCTTGAACAGAAGGCTCCCGGTTATCTCGAATCCGGGGAACAGGCGAAAAGCAAACTCACGAACGACATCATCAAGCAGGGTAAACACCCGGCTCCCTCCTTCATCAGGAAGCCATACCACACGGGGAATGCTTGCAGGAATCTGGACAATGGCAACCGGGATACGCAGACCGCTATCGTCCTCCGTACCGGACGGAATTCCCGCATCAACAGCTCCTGTTGTCTCGAGAAACCGTACTACAGCCTCATCTGAAAGATCCCCGGTATGACGGAGCATGAAGGCCGCATGGAGGCGAAGATTGCCAAGACTTGGAAGTTCTCCGTCTGCGGGAGACCGCAAGGGTGTCAAAAGCGGAAAAATATCATGCATGAACACGGACTTCAAAAACCGCCGCTGTTCTTCAGAATAATCCGCACTGGTGGTATACCGAACCCCGGAGCGGGCCAGGCCGGGAAGAATGCAGTCAAGGAGACAGGAATACTGCGCATCCACTATTTCATGGACTCGCCGGGAAATTTTATCCAGTTGTTCCGCTGCGGTCATACCACTTGCATCCCGCACATCGGGCTGACTGCGGTGCTGGGTTTTCAATCCGGCTACCCGGATCATGAAAAACTCGTCAAAATTGGATGAAACGATACTGAGAAAACGAAGTCGCTCAAGAAGCGGAACGGTAGACTGGAGGGCTTCATCGAGAACACGCGCATTGAATTCCACCCATGACAATTCCCGGTTAAAGTACCGGTTTTCCTTTTTGCTCATTGCACCCGTCCTTATACAACTACCAGTTTGTATCCAAATACATCTTCGAACAAGCCGGCTTTTTCTTCGAGCGCAAGCCGTTCAAGCGTAATATGATGTGTACCCCGTGCCCGCAGAAAGAGTGTATCACTCGTCAATTCTATGTCGAAATCATCAATATGCTGGGAATGTCCCCGGTCAAGGGCATCGGCAACCCGGAGCAATGCAGACAGTTTCAACACCATGGTTCGGTCTGTTCGCGGAAGCGAGGCATATTCGGAGTGGGAAGGGCGGGGACTCTCGGCACGGTGGTACCGTACAACATTGGCTACAATATGAATATCTTCCCGGTTCAGTCCGAAAATATCGGAGTTTGATACAATATACTGCCCGTGAAGATGATGATCGCCGGGTCGTATATAAAAACCGACATCATGAAGAATTGCCGCGGTTTCCAGAAGAAGCCGCGCATGCCGGTCGAGCGCGAGTTCACTTTTCAGGCTGTCAAAAAGTTTGAGGGCAATACGGGTAACATATTGTGAATGGTCCTCGTCCATGTGATACTTTCTTCCGAGGTTCACCGCAGAAGCAATCACCTGCAGATAAAACGCCTCATTGACCTTATTGTCCGATCCGCCTACGCGTGAAATAATCAAACCTTCCCGTATGGACAGGAATGGAACCAGTACTGTTTTTGCAGCAGTCATTTCAAGCAGATAGGTATACCCCAAAAGGCCGGGTACGAGGGACTCGGCATCGGAGTATCCAACCCGGAAACGCTGGACAATTTCTTCCGGTGTTGCTTGCGAGACCTGTTCGGTAAAACGGATAAAGTCGTCACGCGAAATAACGGCAAGCAAATCAGTGACACGGGTTCCTATACTCCGCGCAACAAGACGGGCGTCACTGCCAATTGCTATGAGTTGTTGAATTTCGCTCATCTTCAATTCATTGTTCAGGTTTTCAGCGGTGGTGCGCATGTATTCATGCAGGAACCGGCGCATGTCATGCTCGGAACCCATCATGGCTTTCATCTGCCGTTCAATGATGACGGTCCCCATGCGAAAACTGTGTGCGGCGACCATTTTGCCTTTTTTCAAAAGCATTATCTCGGTTGATCCCCCGCCCACGTCCATGATGATAGAGTTTGTTTCAAAAGACCAGTCCGGAGCGGCCTGAAGCGCATATTCAACGACGAGATACATAAGCCGGTTTTCTTCAATTCCGTCTACGACATGTACCCGAAAGCCGGTCTTCACCGCAATCCGGTCAAGAATCGTATCACGGTTCCGTGCTTCGCGGATCGCACTGGTTCCCACAACGGTTACCAGCGAGTCGGGTATGGCCCACCCTGCAAGAATTTCACGATACCGGTTTAATATGGTCAGACACTGCAGCAGGGATTCCCGGGTAATGACTCCCGTCGTAAAGACATCCCTTCCAAGCGCAAGCGCCCGGTCCGAGCGGTCAACCACCGCCCATTCACCGGAAGCGGATATTTCCGCAACCAGAAGACGGATGCCGGTTGATCCAATTTCTATTACGGCTTCTTGCCGTGCCTTGCTGTGCATATGATCCCCCGCTACCGCGTACCGCGATTACAGTTTGTCAATAAGCATTGAACATTTACCGGAAGGTATCGGCAGGGTTTTTTTCTTTTGTCCAAGAATATTGATGGTAAAGTAATACAACTTTTCGCTTTCCATATGAATTTCCCAGCCGCGCTGACTCTTGGTGGACAAAATGGTAATGAGATTCCGCTTGAGGCTCAGATTTTCAATACCCATTACTTCCAGGTTGGGAATTATCCAGTCAACGGTTTTCCGGGGAAGACTGATGGAAAGACCGATGATATTTTCGATCATGAGGGTTATTGTGGAAAGGCCGGTGTACGGAAGATACTGTTTTCTCGGGAACCCTTCCTTGCCGGGCCAGGATGCGTGCCCTTCCTTTGTGGGCATGTATGCCTCCCACAAGAAGCCCTTGTTGTGTTCTCCATTCGGAGAAAGCGCATCGAGAACATGGTAGAGATGCCGAATGGCACATTCGCGCGCAAGATCCCACCGGTTGTATTTTTCCAGTCCCTTAATGACCATGAATGTTAATGGAGGAAATACACTCCCCCGGTACCCCATGCCCCGCTCGTCGAATTCGGGATCATCGGCGGAAAGAGAGGGAAAGGGATGATCTACCCCAAACGTTTTCGGATTCTGGAGATGCGATATGAGCTTGTCGGCTTTATCCTCGTTCGGAATTTCCGCGAGCAGCGGCCAGAAACCGGCTATTGTTTTCTGGGGAAGCTTCTCTTCCGCACTGTCAATGTCATGATAAAAACCGGTTTTCTGATTCCACATCAGCGTATTGATTCTCGTCTTGAGCGAAAAATACATCCGCTTGTACTGGAAACTCAGATCCTTGTCATTGAGGATATCTCCCAGAGCGGACATATACAATGCGTTTATGGCGAGCGCGGTATTGAAATCAACCAGATAGGAAGCTTTCTTTCGGGGAGCATTTCTCATGGATGTTGCAGACAGAGGAACCTTGTAGAGTCCGTTCGGCTTTTTGAAAGTTTCATCTATCCAGTTCATATACCGTTGCAGGATCGGCATAACCTCCTTAATCCGCTTCTTGTTTGCGGACTTATGGAAGAGATTATACTCTGCCCACGCAAACAGGGGCATACCGATTCCTTCGGGGTTATCACGGGTAACGACGGGTTCTCCGGTTAACAGGTTATACTTCCATCGGATAGCACCATTTTCTTCCTGGTGCTCATAGAAAAAATCAAGACTCTGATTTGCGTGATAATTCCTGTTGGAATATACGAAAAAAAACGAGGAGAAAATGGTCTCGTACTGATTGAGTATTGATTCTTCGCCCTCAGGATAGATAAAATACCCTTCAGGTGATAGATTTTTCTTGTCGGGAATAACCCAGTAGTCCTGTATCCATGCCCAGCTGCGGTCATATACGTCTACAAAATCCTGGTCATAAAAATGGACTTTGGGAAAGTCTCGCTTGTTCACTTTCGCTCCTTGTTTTGCCTTTTATAATACGGGGCGTCAATTTTTAAGTATATCATAAATCGGATTAAAATTATATATTTCCGATGGAAAAAAATGCACTGCGGAGGGGAAATGTACCAGGCTCATGTGTTTTTAGAGGTAAGAATTCTTGTTCCTACAAAAGAAAAAGCGTTTTGCTCCTGTCCTGTAGGACAAAAAAATGCCAATTGTCCGGTTTGTCGCCGCGAACCGGGAGCAAACCCTGCCATAAATCCGCTTGCCGTACGTCAGGCGTATACGCTGAGCCACGCACTTGATTGCTCTCTTGCAGTAACAGCTCCCTTTGAACGGCCGCATGGCAGCCCGTCATTACCCGACGGGTATTCACTGTACGGCGCTTCAGTGGCTGTTGCCGGAAACGGGTTCATGGAAATTGAATTCCATCGCCGCAAGAAACGGGTGGCCATCAATGAAATCCGTCTTGAAGAATATGCCGGACGCCTTACCCATGAGAACGGGAAAACCCGCATGGATTATTCCCGCGCAGGAACCGCTAATATCCGCTTGCGTACGGGAGCGAATTTTGAACTCGGGGAAGAAGCGGAAATATTCCTGACCGAATTACGCCGCCGCATCCAGTATATGGGCATCATCAAGGGAACTCCCATTGAAAGCATGATACGCTGCAATGCATACGTCGCGCTTGCGAAGTATCCCGAAGAGCCGGGATACTTCGTAAAACTCCGCAACCTCAACTCGTTCAATTTTGTCCGCAAAGCAATCAATGAAGAACTCCACCGCCAGGAAGAAATTCTTACCTCAGGAGGTACGGTTTCCTCCGAAAGCCGACTCTGGAATGAGCGGCAGGGCATGACCGAACACTACAAGGACAGGGAATCTGCCTCGGCACTTGAAACGGACCCCATTGATCAGACAACCAACTTTATCTGTCCGGCTCCGCTTTTGGCCGAGCTTCATGCGTCCGCCATTGAACACCCGTCAGAACGTCAAAACCGCCTTATCGCAACGTGGGGAATCTCACGAGCCAGAGCGGAGTTCATATGTGACGAAAAAGCCCGGGCAGACTTTTTTGAACAAACCATTTCCGCCGGGGCACCGGCAATGGAAACCTCTCACTGGCTTATGGCTGATGTTACCGGGATCCTCCGCAAGGAGGGGAAATCGCTGCAGGATTCACCGCTGTCTCCCCGCAGATTCGCCACAATTCTTTCCATGTATCATACACGGCGTATCAACAGCCGAATCGCCAAGCAACTCATACAAGCCGTCCTTGAAACGGACAAAGACCCGGCAATACTTCTGGAAGAACACAATTGGAATCTTATTACCGATCCGGCTGAATTGAGGACACTCGTACAAAAAACAATCGCAGAAAACGATACAGAAACAGGACGTTTGCGGGAAGGAGACATGGGGCCTCTTGAATTTCTTACCGGATCCATCATGAAAAAAACCCGCGGACTGGCAGATCCCACCATGGTGAAGTCGTTGCTCAAGGAAGAACTCAATATCAGTGTGGTATATGTGCTTTCCATGGGAGGCGCAATATCGGGAAATGTGCGTGAAGGCGAAGTGTCCGGCGGAGACGAGAAGATACTGAAATCGCTCCTGACCCCCTCTCAGGAGAAACAGCATATCCGCTTTGAACGAATCACGCGGGATCACCTGTTAAGCGAAGAAATTCAGCCGGACGACTGGGCCGCACTCATCCACGCCATTGCAGCACGGATTTCATCCGGAACAGCAACCGGCATTGTGGTAACGCACGGAACGGACACGCTGTCGTATACAGCGCCGCTCATATACTGGCTCTTTGCCGACGCGGGCGTTCCCATTGTCTTTACTGCTTCAAATACGCCCCCCGGCGAACCGGGAACCGGCAGAGGAAGTGACGAAGCACGGCAAAATCTGGCAAAAGCAATATCACTTGCCCAGAACAAAACAACCGGTGTGTACGTTGTTTTTGGAGACCGTATTCTTTCACCACTGAATCTCAAGTTTCTCCGTCCGTCAACAATCGGCTTCAGCAACTGGAACAATTCGGGAGAACCGGTATATACCGGATCGGGGCTTCTGTGCGGAGATCTCGATACCGACCGCTATGTCATGAGCCAGATTCTCTCTGATGCCGCGGATCGCATGCACCTGTGCCGTATTTTTCCCGGCATTCGGGCAGATCGGCTTCTTGCGCTCACCGAATACGGCGTTTCGTTTTTCTTCCTGGAACTGTATGAAAAAGGTACGGCAAACATGAAAGACAGTCCGTATTCTCTCAAAGATCTGCTTATCAAGGGGCGTAAAAAGAACTGTACCTTTTTTTGCACATCCCAGCAGGAGGGAACGGTGGACTTCTCGGGCTACTCAACAGCCAGACGCATGTGGCGTGAAGGTGCAATTCCCATGGGGAATCTCGTTACCGAATCGGCCATAGCGCTCTACTTTGCAGCAAGTCTGGTATGTGACAGCCAGGAAGAACTCGAAAAAATGATGGAAGCAGCCGGACAAAACTGACCGGCAACATCAGGATGCGGGCGAGTCGGTTCCGTCCCCCGACGGCGGGGAAGATTCGGAACCGGCCTCACGGTCGGCGTCGCTTTCCGGCAGGCTGTCTGAAGCCCCGTCGGGTTCTTCAGCTTCCGGAATCCCGTGATAAATCACAATATCTTCAGCTTCATCACGATGCAGCATTTTCAGGTACAGGGTTTTTGTTGCGGCATTATACCGGTATCCGGAAGAATTGTAGCTTTCAAAACGGGGATCCGTTCGAAAATCCATTCCGTACAGCTGTATGCGGGTAAACGGCTCAATACCGCTTAATACCAGGTAATGGGTCTGTCCCCGCGGGAAGCGCACGCTATAGCGAACCGCTCCGTCAGCTGCTGTCTGTACCGTAATGGAACGGGCAGCTGTCCAGGCCCATATTCCCGGTCCGGCTTCCCTTGAGAGAGATACAGAGCGCGGGTACCAGGACAGATCATTCATGATCAGCGGATACGCTTCTTCGGGAGGAATTCTCCGGTTGTCGGCAGGAACCGGCAACGCCGCAGAATCACCACCCGCAGCCGGAACAAGCGTTGCAGGCAACGCCATGTCTGAGTCCTGATGAGACAAAAGCGTTGTTATCAAAAGATTCCCTGCATGAAACCAGTGCCCGGCAACCGCCGGACGAGTGCCATAACGCCGAAGTATCTGTCCGATCCGTAGTGAAGAGCGGACATCAATTACGGTACCGGGAGAAACAACATAGAGTTTGTCCCGGGCCTCGATCAGGGACTCCTTAAGTATCCGTTCACAAGTTTCTGCCATGAGCAACAGGGGTTCTGCATGACGGGGAGAATACAATGCCATGTCCTGCATGATTTCAATAAGTCCCGCGGCCTGAAGCGGTGTCAGGGTTGACAGGTCTATAGTCGAAGCGACCCGGATGATATCATCAAGAAAAATACCACTGCCCCGGTCAATAAGGAACGGAACGAGCCGGGGAAACTCGAATACCTTTGGATTGTTTTCGGTAAACTGACGCGACAAGGTGCTACGTTCCTCACGGTCAAGCGTAATCATGCTTTGCCAGGAAACCTCAAGTGAATTGAGAAACGGACACGATAAATACGAGCGGGCGGAACTCCGGCGGAAACCTTCCGGAACAGCATCAACAGCTGTTTGATACATGCCGATGCGGCCCATTTCGGCAATGTACGCGGTTACAATGCGTTCATTGAGCGCACCCGAGGATACAGTCGTACGAAATACCGGAAGCGCAGCTGCGGCGAACCGATCACGGGCCGCCTGATAGGATTCATCGGAAGCAGCAGGATTCCGGACAAGCGACTCAAGATTTAACCCCTTTGCAGGAAGCCATGTTTGATAGTACACTGTCGGCAGTGACTCTTCAATCAGGAGCCGCTGCACCGGCGATGAACGGTCATACCGGAAGGCATTCCCGGTAAAAGAGAACCGCTGACTGTCTGACCGTATGAGAACCTGGGAATTTTCTTCTTCAATCCGGGCACTTCGGGCTGTTTTGAATGGAATGGAAATTTTCGCTGCATCTTCGGACAGGGAAACCCCTATTTCAAGAGCACGGATGTCGCCCCGACGTTCCGTTGAAAAGGCAACACGGGATCCATCAGAGAAAGAAAGTGAAAAGGTGTTGTTATCAGAGGATATCGCGGTTACCTCAAGCTCAATTGCGGTGTTATTTCCGGTGTATGCAATTGCCGGTGTATCTTCATCGATGAAAAAGTGAACACCATATACCGCCGCATGAACCGGTACTACCGGCTTCTGTACGCCGGACTCCGCGGGTTCCAGGGAAGCGGTTACCACCAAATCGCCAATAGTACGGGAAAAGAGCGCGTCTTTGGTAAACTGAACGGCAAAAATGCCGAAAATAATACAAACGTAGAGCGCTATGAGAAATAGAATTCTGCGGGATACATTCTTTGTCATTTGCATGAGTGTAAACCAAAGCACATGACAAAATCAACGTCTGAGAGGGGATGGTATGCGATTAAAAGTATTCACCGGGTGGATGACAGGATTGATACTGGTACTTTTCTTTTCCTGCGCAAGTGTGGAAAAACCGGCTGAGAAGGAGCCTGAACAGGGCTACGACAGAATTTCGTGGGGAACCGGATTGAATACGCTTGTTTCCGAACGGCGCTATGATGAAGCGGTTTCGTTTTTTGACACGGTTCCCGAGCCGGATGCATCCGATCCGGCAATACTCCGCCTTAAAATGGCAGTACTTACCGCTGCGGAACGGTACGAAGAAGCCGTTTCCCTGGCAATCACGCTCGAGGAAAAGCATCCAAAAGATCCAGAAGTCCTGTATGCACGTGCCATACTTGCCGGAGCCATGGGTGACGCGAAAACACGCCGCAGCTATCTAAACCGGGTTGTACAGCTCAAACCGGATCACAGTGAGGCACTGACTGCGGTTGGACTTGATTTTTATTCCCGCAAAAACTACCCGCAGGCACGGGATTGGCTTACCAGGGCAATCTCCGCAAATCCGCAAAACACCGACGCCCTTCTCGGACTCGGCAGGGTGTATTACATGGAAAACAAGCTGGATGAGGCAGCGGACAGCCTGTCCCTGGCGATATCCCGTGATCCGGATTACAGTGTGTTGTGGGCAGAACGGGCCCGGGTATACGCTGAAAACGGCAAACGGCCGCAGGCACTTGAAGACATGAGAAAAGCCATTGAACTTGACAGCTCGGTCTATGGTCACTGGATGGATTACGGCAATTACCTCATGGGGGCCGGCAAACGGGAAGAAGCTCGCGACGCATTCACCCAGGCCATAGCACTCGATCCGGATCAATATCTTTCGTATATCTACCGGGCAGGTCTCAATGACGATCTGGGAAACACCGAAGCGGCGATTGCAGACTACCGGAAAATTCTCACATTGTATCCCCAATATTATTATGCAGCTGAAGGCCTCGGCATCCTCCTGTGGGGAGAAGAAGACTACGCCGGAAGCCGGGAAGCATTCCGCCACGCACTCTCATACAACGGAAAAAACACCTCGTACGCGCTCATGTATACCCTGTGCCTCTACCGGGAAAACCGCCCGAAAGAAGCGAAAGAGTTCATGAAGCAGTTCATTACAACACTCGACCGTACCACGACGGAGTATTTCGTATGCCGCCTCTTTGTGGACCAATCCGGTGATGCTGATGTGCTGAACCGGATAATGCGGGAAACAAACGTCAACGTACGGAACAGACTGCTTTTTTATTCTGCCGTCTACTATGAAATGTTTCAGAGCACCAGTCTTGCGCAGAAGTATTACATGGAAGTCCTGTCGGTTCCCGTACCAAGTTTCTTTGAGTACCGGCTCAGTCAATGGGCGGTATCACGACTGGAAAGCACGGCACACAACATAAAAAGCGACCACATTCAGGGGTAACATGACAGACAAACCCTTTCGTGCGCTGATTGAAGTTCTGGACAAACACAATCCGGTGCTTGTCCAGGCGCACGATTACCCTGATCACGATGCGATTGCATCGGCGTATGCCCTGTGCGAACTCCTGCTTCGTGCAGGGTTTTCCGCCGATCTCACCTTTGCCGGCGAAATACAGAGTATTTCGCTGTCGATCATGATGGAACGCCTTGCGATCCGGTACCTCCCCTTTGATGATGCAGAACGTCTGCCAGGCGCGCAAACAATCGTTGTGGACGGTTCCCCGGTCGATGGAACCATACAAAGAATTGCAGGCAACCTTGTTGCGGTAATTGATCATCATCCATACACAGTACCACCCGATTGCCCCATCGTTGATATCCGCACAGAAACCGGATCCTGTTCTTCAATTATATGGACGTACTGGCTTGATTCGGGGGAAGAGACTGACAAGACCACGGCAACAGCACTTCTTGCCGGTATTCAGCTCGACACCGATTTTCTTTCCCGACAGGTAAGCAAAACTGATCTTGATGCTCATTATGAACTTTTTTTCACGGGAAATTACGAGCTTGCACGGGAAATTGTCCGAACCACGCTGAAACTTGACCAGGTTCGGGAAATCGGGAAGGCGTTTACGTCATCCAGGGTAGACGGATCAACCATGCTCATCGAATTAAAAGAAGATTATTCGAGCGAACTGCTTTCCGTACTGGCCGATTTTTTGTTACGATTGCAGGAAATAACCTTCGTTATTGCCGTGGAAATACGGGGAGAGGAATACCACCTTTCTGCACGAACCCGGGATCGGACCATTGATGCAGGCAGCATTATCCGCGCTTCCCTTGCGGGAATCGGAACCGGCGGAGGACACCGCCACATGGCCGGAGGAATCATCTCCCCGGAAAAATACCCCGGTTCAAAGCTCCTTCTTGAAAGGATTACCCAGGAACTGGACTCACACAGGAGCACACATGAAACAGACAGTACAACGAGTATCAATTGACGGGAAAGAAGTAATTCTCGTTGGAACCGCACATATTTCCGCAGAGAGTGTAGACGAAGTTGCACAGGTTATCCGCGATGAAAAACCGGATCATGTGTGTGTTGAACTGGACGACGGCCGCCTCCAGGCACTTCGGAATGAAAAGGGCTGGCAGGAACTCAATATTTCGAACGTTCTTCGTGAAGGACGCGGATTCCTCCTTTTGGCAAATCTTGTTCTTTCCTCCTTCCAGAAAAAAATGGGCAGCGATACCGGAACAAAACCTGGCGCGGAAATGCGCAAAGCTCTTGATGTTGCAGAAGAAAACAATATCGGCACAACCATGGCAGACCGCCCCATTCAGGTTACCCTGCAGCGGGCATGGACAGTAAACGGTTTGTGGGGGAAGGCAAAACTCCTTGCGGCACTGATTTCAAGTGCATTTTCCAAAGAAGAATTGTCCAGCGAAGATGTTGAAAACATGAAAGAGCAGGGAGCCATGGATGCCATGATGGACGAACTTGCACAGTATATGCCCCGGGTAAAAACCGTTCTCATCGATGAACGGGACCGGTACCTTGCAACAAAGATATTCACCGCTCCGGGAAAGAGGGTTGTTGCCGTTCTCGGTGCAGGCCACCTGCCCGGAACCGCACGAACACTTGTTGCTCTTTCACAAAAAGAACTTGATACAAATCTGGATGATATTTCATCTGTCCCGCCGAAGGGAATCGGATCCAGAATTGCCGGCTGGCTTTTCCCGGCCGCGCTCGCCGCACTTTTTGTTGCAGGCTTCTTTACCGGCGGAGCGGTCACCTCACTTGACATGCTTGTCCGGTGGCTCCTCTGGAACGGATCTCTCGCTGCATTGGGTACCATTATTGCACTTGGCCACCCGCTTGCCGTTATCGCGGCATTTGTTGGAGCTCCGTTCGCAACCATTAATCCTTTCATCGGAGTCGGCATGTTTTCCGGGCTGGTACAGGCCTGGGTCCGCAAACCCCGGGTGAAGGATATGGAAAACCTCAATACAGACGTTGCCTCGATTCGCGGATTTTACCGGAACCGGATTGCACATGTGCTGCTGTTGTTCTTTCTTTCGAGTCTTGGAGGCGCCATCGGGAATTTTATCGCGGTGCCTGCGCTTGTCAGCAGTCTCGTCCGGTAATGCCCGGGCAATGATCCGGTAACACTCCGGTAACGCTCCGGCTACTTCTTGCTGCGTTCGCCAAAAACCCGGGCAACAAGAGTGCGGATATCGGCAACCGCTTCGGCACCCTCCTCCTCGCTCGGCGCAAAGATTCGGGAAAAACCCAGTGTTCTTGCAGCCTTCACCCGGGGCTTGAGTCGTCCAACAGGACGGATTTCTCCGGCAAGGCTCAATTCGCCGATGAGCGCGGTTGAGGGCGGGGACGGCAAATCCGTTCTGGCTGAATACAAGGCCGACGCCAGGGCCGCGTCTATGGAGCTCTCGGCCAAACGCACGCCTCCGGCAACATTCACATAGATATCCTGATCCGAAAACCGCAATCCAATCCGTTTTTCAAGAACTGCCGCAACCCGGCTTACCCGTGATGAATCTATCATACCGGAATACACCCGGGTTACCGCGCTTTTTGCCGGTACGGTCAACGCCTGAATTTCCACCAGGAAGACCCTGCTTCCCTCAAAAACCGGAACCACAGCAACCCCCGGAGGCAGCTCTCCCGTGCGGGTAACAATAAAAAGACTCGCCGGATCATTGACCGGTAACAGCCCTTCCGCGGTCATCTGGAATATTCCCAGTTCATCCACTGAACCAAACCGGTTTTTTTGCGCACGGAGGAACCGGATATCCTCTTCATTTCGCTCAAAGGAAAGAACCGTATCAACCAGATGCTCAAGAGCTTTCGGTCCGGCTATCGTACCGTCTTTGGTTACATGCGCAACGAGAAAAAGAACCGCATCACGTTCCTTGACCCAGCTTACCAGTTCCTGTGCGCACAGTTTGAGCTGGTTCACTGTTCCCGGAACCATGCCGGCCGCGGGCGAAAAAACGGTCTGAATGGAATCGACGATGACAAAAACCGGATTCACCTCATCAAGCGTACGGGTAATGTCTTCCAGAAGTCCCGTACACAATACTTCTATCCGCTCCGACGAAAGAGAGAGGCGGTCGGCCCGTGAACGAATCTGTGCAGCAGATTCCTCGCCGGAAACATACAACACCCGCCCGCTCGTGCGGGCCGCTTCTGCGGCCTGGAGCAGCAGTGTGGATTTACCGATTCCGGGCTCACCGCCAATAAGAACGGCACTGCGTTTCATGGCACCACCGCCAAGCACCCGGTCAAATTCCGGAACCCCCAGAATGAACCGGCTGCCATCACGGGATTCCACCGATGACAGGGGCAGGGATCGGCTGCCGCCCTTGCCAGAGCCGGGAATACCCATGGGCAGGGACGATTCCGCAGCAATAGTTGTTTCTTCAAGGGTATTCCATGCCCCGCAATCCGGGCACCGTCCCAGCCAACGGGGTTGCGTGTAACCGCATTGTGAACACTGATACACCATCGTATTACTCTTCTTTTTTGCGCACATACAGTCATGATATCAGAAAAAATCGCATTTTTGCCCGGAAACCTGTTATTTTTTTCTCCGACGTACAGTACTATTTTTCCTATGAGCAATTCAGCCCGACGAACCTTTCGGTGTATCGCCATTCTCCTTTTGTTTCTCCCTGTTCATCCGGTTTGGGCGGATCCGGTGTACCGTGTTGTAAACGAGACCTGGGAGATATCCGGAAGAACCCGGCAGGAGGCGCTTGAACAGGTTGTTGGCTCAACGGTTGACCGTGAATATTCATCGGAAGAAGATGTTTACTCAGCAGCAGCTGAGCGAAAAAAAAGTCTGGACAATATGCGCCTGTTTGAGAAAACAGCAGTGACACCCCGTTTCGGCACAGAAGAAAACGAGATCATTCCGGTAACAATGACGACAACCATTGTGGACGGCACAGCCTTTCTTCCGCTCCCTCTTGTGTTTTACAACAGCAACGAAGGCTTGATTGCCGGAATAATTGCCAACGCCCCGAATATATCCGGAACACTGCAAAATCTGACTGCAGTGGGCATGTATACCGCACCGCCCGATGAAGATGATGCGCTTCAATGGACGAACCCCAATTTCATGGTGATGCTGAACTGGTCAGGAATCAGAATACGCCCGGTCATATTCAGTGTAACCGCACTGGCAATGAAAATGAACAAGAAGATCGAGTATCTCGGAATGGTAAAAAACAAGTATTCAGCGCTTTCCTTCGCGGGGGTCCTCACCGGAGAAATACCGATCACGGAAATCGTATCTTCCAGGAGCAGTATCCGGTACACCATGAGTCCCAACCACTCCATCAGCTATATAACCGATCCTTCCCTGCTTGTTTGGGGTCCGTTGGACTCCTCGGCAGTCATTCAAACCGGCGTTATCTTCAACGCCTTCCATTGGGAGGAGAATTTCCGCAGCGGATGGAAGGCAGAGGTCAAGGGCGGGTATGAATGGGTAAATCCTTCGTTGGCTCCGATACACTGCGCCATTATTGGCGACGCAGAGTTTGCGGCGTTTATCTCCGTTTCGCATCGGTTGAATCCGCAATTCCGCCTATACGGATTCGGAAGAAGCGGCCAGCCGCAGCTGGAGGCAGGCGCCAAAATTCGGGGTATCCGTAACGGAGAACTGCGGGGTAATGCGGGAATATTTCTGAATGCCGGTCTGCAAATTCTCCTTGCCAGGTTCAGCTCGCTGGAAATTCATCTTCTGCCCTTTATTGACGCCGCATGGCTCTATACCGACGGCGCAGAAACACGGGAACATGATTTCGGACTGGCCGCTGGTGGAGAACTGCTTGTCTTCCTGAATACACTCAAGAGCCTTCCCATCAAACTCGGCTTCGCCTATGATCTGAGACCCGAAGACAGGAACGGTAGCGGGAAATTCTACGAAATTGATTTCTCGTTTGCGCTTACTTACTGAGTGATGACAATAACGCATCAAAGTATGCGCGGTTCTTCTGATACGAGCCCTCTCCCACGGTTAAACTCATGACGAGAACAGTACGCTTGTCCTCAGAGGGAATGCATACCTTGAAGTCATGGTTATACAGACCGGTGTCCGCATCAAAGAAAACATTTTCTATTTTGTACACATGTTCAGTGCCCGACACAACTGATTTATCAGGATCGGCCCAGACATTGCGGGTTGATCGGGAGAAAAATCTCAGCAAATACAGCGGAAGTCCGTCTGCCGGAATTCCGGCAGATTCGGTATCAAGAGTATCAATAACAAGCATGGCAGAGTCGCCAAGAAAGAAGGTGTTTTCGGCAACTGCCGCCCATTGTTCATCAAGCAGCAGGGTTCTGCCGTCTACCAGGAATTCCTTTCCTGCCGGCTTCTTTTTGAGGGCAACCTTTTTGCCCTCCTTCTCTTCAGCACCCGGCTCAAATCCGAAAAAATCCGAATCAGAACCGGAACGGATCATGCCCGACCTCTCAAGATCAAGAAGCCGTTTGCCGTCTGTTGTGTCGACTGAATGCAACGCAAACACCGGAATTTCTGCTGCATGGACAAGCCGTACCTCTCCACCAAACATATGCGCGGTGATCTCTGAAACCACCCGTGGAGGAAGAAGCCGGGATCGGGACGGAGACGATTCGGGGACACCGTTCTTTTGTGCTGCGATTCTCCACCGGTACAAGTCTTCAACAAGCCGCATCAAGTAGTTGATTGCGGGAACATCATCGTTTGAGTTCTTTGAAATAATTTTCTGGCCAGTGAGAACAAAGGCATCACCGGAGGGTTCTCCCCTGAAGAGAATGGCGACCCGTGTGCCTGTGGACGGCGTCACCAGCAGCCCGGCATAGGTATTCCGGTCATAGCAGAGAAACCCGGTCCAGGTAGGAGCCTTCCAGGTATGATCCCGATACATCACAAATTCACCGGGAACCGGTTCCGGAAATATCGCGTTTTCCGCAGCGAGCGGTACAAGAGCACACACACAAACAAAGACCAGGACAACAACATTTTTCACAAGGCACCCCCCGAACCGGCCGGAATTTCACTGCGGACCATACCTGCAACCTGAGAGGCAGCCTTGTCCAGCGCCACGAGAGACGCATCCTTTTCACGACGCAGCTTCACTTCAACGTTGGGCAGGTTTTTATCCCCCACCACGATCCGGACGGGAATACCGATAAGATCCATATCCTTGAATTTAACACCGGGCCGCTCGCTCCGGTCGTCAAGAAGCACTTCGATGCCTGAGCTTGCAAGCTCGCCGTACAAACGGTCCGCGGCTTCCTGCATGGCACCCTCGTACTTGATGGGCACAATAACTACCTGGAAGGGTGCCACACTCATCGGCCAGATGATGCCGTCGTCGTCATGATGTTCTTCGATGACTGACGCGAGGGTACGGTCCACGCCGATGCCGTAACAGCCCATGGTGGGATGCTGCTGCTTGCCGTTCTCGTCGAGATAGAGCATGTTCATGCTCTTCGTGTATTTGTAGCCGAGCTTGAAAATGTGTCCGAGCTCGTTTCCCTTCTTGCTGTAAAACTCGGCAGCGCACACCGGGCACTTGTCTCCGGCTACTACGGTACGAACGTCTGCGGTGAGCCAGGGGGTGAAGTCGCGGCCGGGTTCTACATGTTCATAGTGGAGATCGGCGGCAAGCGCGCCGGTTACCGCGTCGTGCATGTCCGAAACCGAGCAGTCGGCGAGCACGGGAAGCGCATCAAGACCGACGGGTCCGGCGAATCCCACCGGCGCGCCGGTGAGCCGTTCGACATCGTGATCGGACGCGAGCACAACTTCGCTCGCCTTGAGATTTGCTGCGAGTTTTACTTCGTTTACATCGAGATCGCCCCGGATGCACACGGCGAAAAACGCCTCGGGATACCAGGCGGCGGCGTTTCCGGGAACAATCCGTTCGAGCGTCGCGCATCCCGGCGCTCCGGTGAGATCGAGTTCACAGTTGACTGCCCGGTAAATCAGGGTTTTGATAAACCGTTTCGACGTTGTCTTGAGAAAATCGCAGAGTTCATCGATGGTTCGGACATCCGGGGTTTTGATGGGGGTAACCGCCGCAGTCGCGGGAACGCTTCCGGGTCCGTCGGTTACCGGGTCGGGAGCGCAGGCGGCTTTTTCATCATTCGCCGCGTAGCCGCACGAGGGACAGAGGATGAGGTTGTTGTCGC
>CAZGQQ010000020.1:0-24424 GCA_964527175.1 uncultured Treponema sp. | reverse complement strand
TATGATAACTCGCCGGATCCATGGAAATGTCCGGCAAAATGCTTCGCGACACCTGTTCATTGATACTGACAGTAAGGCTGTTGCCCTTTCCTGCGGCAGGTCCACTTACGGTGTTTGAACAACCGATTCCCGCGAAGATAATCACTGTTGCAAAAATAATGCATAACGGCAGAAATACTTTTCTCATAAGGGTCTCCATAATATGTGTTTTGGTACGGTCGTGTTGTGTGGGGCAATTGGTTTGTTTCTAACCAGTACTTTTTATTGAGCGAAATACTTGATCATCAGTATAAGAGACATTGTTATATTTAGTCAAAGAATTATTTCGTTTTGTATAGTTCTATTTAAGGTTGACTGTTTAATGCTCATTTCGCCCCTGGCCATGCTCACAGCCGTTCGAAGAAGGCGTAAGGATAGGCGGGGGTTATAAATTACCGAGAAGGGCACGACCTTTTGGTGTAAGGCGGTATTTTTGCAGCCGACTGTTCGGCTTATCGGGGATGGTCATTTCTACAAATCCTTGAGATACGGCCGGTTGCTGGTACGCTTCACGAAAATGTTTTTCATCTTTAAGGCCAAGTTGTTCCTGTATCTGCTTTCTCGACATATCACCAATCAGTACTTTGAGCATTTTTTTGACTTCGGGGGTGACTTCGGGCTCGACTTCGGGGGCAGTATTGGAACGTAATGCCAGCAGAATGATTTTTAACATGAATTCAACAAACACCGTCGATTCACCGTTTTGTGTACTTGCGTTTAGCACTTCATAATACTCCGACTGATGCGCATATACCATACTTTCAACAGGAATACTGGCAAAAACCGGATTCCACTTTGCAAGTATGAGCGTTTGCCATAATCGCCCCATTCTTCCATTTCCATCTTCAAACGGGTGGATGAACTCAAACTCATAATGGAATACGGCGCTGGTTATCAGTGGGTGTATTTGGGTTGTCCGGAGCCAGAAAAGAAGATCATCCATAAGGAATGGCACACGGTCTGCAGGTGGGGCCATGTGAACAACAGTTGAACCTGCCATAACGCCAACGCCACCGGTGCGAAAAGCTCCGGGCTTATCAAGCAAGCCGGTCATTAATAGTTGATGTGCGTACAGCAGGTCTTTTCGGGAGGACGGATTCCAGATCTCAAACATATCATAGACCTTTATGGCATTGCGTACTTCCTGAATTTCCCGTACTGGTGCCACTACTCTTTTCCCTTCCAGGATTGCCGTTATCTGTTCCCGGGTAAGTGTGTTTCCTTCTATGGCAAGTGAACCCTGGATTGTCCTGATACGATTAATTTTACGTAGCCGGATGTTGTTCGTACAGTTATCAAGAACCGAAAGTTGTCCCAGAATTTGTCCTATTTCCACAACTTCTGTGAGAATTGCGGGGGTTATGGTAAACGGGGGAGTATACTCATGATTTTCTGCGCCAATCACTCGTTTCTTGCCACTCACGTACAGTTTCCTTCTACACAATTGTGTTGTGAGTAATCATAGTACCTTTATTACGAATACCGCAAGTCTTACCACAGAATATCCTCGGGGTATTCAAGGTCGCGCATGCGCAAGTCGGACGGGGAGCATCCGTAGTGTTCTGCCGCGAGTTTCAGGTCGCGGTTCATGCGTTCATGGACAGGGTCGTGGATATACTCAACAATGCTTTTCGAAATCGAGGTCAGTTTTTTCAGCCGCTTTTCCCTGTCGAGTTTGAGGTACTCCAGGTTGAGGTAATCGAGGTAGTGTCCGCACATACGCAGCACAAAGGTGTATCGGTCGTTGAGCATGTTCTGCCAGCGTGTGTATGTTGCCGGGGTCAGTGTTTCCCGGACGCAGGTGCAAAAGGCTGCCTGAAATGCACGCAGGGTCGCGATGTGGGTATCCCAGATTACGTTTTTGTTCAGGGCCACGCAGTAGTCGCTTTTTGGTTTGCTGTTTTTGCGCATGTACAGTTCCATGAGTTCGTTCAGGGCAGCAACAACGAAGATCATTTCGGGGTAGAAGTAATTCACGGCATAGTGCACGTTCTGTTCCGGCGTTATTGTTTTATGTGCTTTCATGAGTTCCCGGTCCATTCCGTTTTCAACCAGCACTATATCCCGGTCTCCCATGGACGCGTGGCGTATATCGTAGCACACGCCCAGGACTCGTGTCGAGTTGTCGTAGTATGCCCGGTTCTTTGTATCGTCTTCCTGAATCGTTACCGCATAGAACGCGTCAACGAGCGCTTCCAGGTCATACAGGTCGCCGGTTATCCGCACGCCGGCAAGGTTTTCGGTGTTTTCAATTTTGATCATGGGTGCTCCTTTGGCGAGTAGTGTTACTGGTTTTTATCCCTTCAGATACCGTTCCATCTCCTTCAGCGCTTTCTTTTTCTTCGTCCGTATCAGCCGTGCCAGGGTTCCCTGTTCTTCCGGTATTCCTTCACCGGTTCGCAACAGCAGCATGACAAAGAAGAAACAGGTAAACATTTTTTTGTCTTCCCGGCTTGTAATCATGTTCCGGTAATATGCACGGGATATATATGTGCAGGCAATCCGTTCCAGAGCCCGTACAAGGAACGGTTTCTTTTCCGGGGATCGAGCGTAACGCAAGAGATAATACGTTCTGGCGATGTCGAACATTCTGTTACACAACACGGCGGTTATCCAGTCAATTATCCAGAGCGTCCCGTCTGAATCAACCAGAACATTTTCCGGATGGAAGTCGCCATGGCATAAGTCCCCGGTGTCGGTAGCATTCAGAAAGCGTTCCACGATGTCCTCTTCCGGCGCGTCGAGCTGGCGGCTTTTGCAGCATCGGTCAATAATATCGGTTACATCGGCCAAAGCCAGAGTTTCATCATGCAGGTCTACCGCAAGGATGCTCCTGTGCAACCGGGAAAACTTTCGTACCAGATCCGGAATGGATGCCGGGTTTTTGAGCATCACCCGTGCCATATGGGTACCCTGAATCCTCTGAAAAACTATGCCCCGCCGGTTCCCTTCGGTAATGAGCTCGTATGCTTTGGGCATGTTGTGAATTTTCCGGGAAAGCACCGCACTGATATCATATTCGCAGGTGACCGATTCAGGCGAAATACCGTCATAAAAAAGCTTCAGTATTTTTTCATGGTCAATTTCAAATACTTCCGCGGTACGTCCGATTCCTATTTTGTTCAATTATTGTTCCTTTCTCACTCATAATGAGTCCACATCCGTATGATTTTTACAATCTTTTCTTCGTCCAATACCTGATAAATAATCCGGTGCTGAATGTTTATACGGCGTGAAAAAGCACCGGTCAAATCACCCATGAGTTTTTCATACGGCGGATACTCACAAAACGGGTCCCTTCTCAAAAGTTCGAGTATTTCCACGGCTTTGCTTTTCAAATGCGAAGCAGCAAGTTTCCTGGCGTCTTTTTGCGCCTGCCGGGTAAACTTTACCGTATACATTACCAGTCCAGGTTATCGGATAACGAATCAATCGGAGTATTCAGCCCTTCACGAATTGACTCACGCATTCCCGGAATCGTTGAAAGATATAACGTCTCCTGAATACTTCTCCAATCTTCCTCGCCAACAAGAATCGCATTAGCATCCTTTCCGGTTATCTCTACCGGGGCATGGGTATCGTTAACTTCCTGAACCAGACTATACAAATTCTTTCTGGCGTTTGTAACATTTATACTTCCCATATCATCTGCCTCCGTACGCAATAACGTACGCCTGTAGTATACTATGCGACTGGCCCGATGTCCAGCATGAATCAACGACTGGTATCCGGACGTAGTAATGCTGGAATCCCCATGGTTACTCAACCAACATAAGGCTGATTTAAGCAACAGGGTTGATAATTAACTCTGAGAGCTGCCGATTTTTCTTTTCTCTGACTTGTGTTCCAGGTTCCGGGACGGGAAAGGGATACTTTGTCGTAATGGAGGTGCCGGTATGGTTTTTGGAGTAATCAGTTTGATGCTTGGCGGATTCCTGTTTTTGACGGGGCTATTTGGTGAGGCAAATTTTGTTTTGCAGCAAACCGTACAGTATCTTATCTACGTATGCAGTACACTCTTCGTTTGCACCGGGTTTATATGTATTACAATGGAACAGACATCAAGAAAGGCACATAAAGACAACACAGTCGTAAATGAAATTCCCTCAAATACAATACAAATAACAGAAACAGCACACAAAAAACCGCAAGACAATCACTCTCCAAAGAAAACACCCAAGAATATTTCGGAGCTTTTTAATGATGATGAAATCATGCGTAAAGCAAAAGAACTCCGCCGCATGTACGGTAAGGAAATGTATGTTGATTATCTGAATGATAAAGCCCGGGAACTCGGGCTCGCAGGTATTTCATTGACGATCGATGACGTTGAGTAAGGAGGTTGTATATGGTTCTTGGAATTATCAGTTTGGTTATTGCCTTTATTGTATTCTCTTTCGGATACAACAGCATGACACCGGAAACGGTAATGCAGCAAATGGTTCAGTACATGGTCTACGGGTTCAGCGTTCTTTTCACCTGTACCGGATTCATCTGCATCACCATTGAATTGTCCGGAAAGAAAAAGCAGACAATTACCGCGAATACGGAAACAGTTTCTACAGAAACAAATGACCAAAAAGCAACAGACAAACAAACGGTATGCAAGAATTGCCAGAAAGTAATAGATAAATCAGCGCGCTACTGCAAATACTGCAATACGCTGAACGAAGACTATGAAGTTGAGTAAGGGAGGCTGAGTATGGTAATGGGTATAATCATTCTGGCTATTGGCTGTCTGGTTTTTCTTGTCAGCTTTCTTATGGAACCGGCAAGCGCTCCACAACAGACAGTACAGTATCTGTCATACGTATGCAGCACATTATTGTTCTGCACCGGTTTTATCTGCATCAAACTTAATACCGTTTCAAATGAAATACAGGCCACCATGGAAAATCTTGCGCGCACAAACAAACATTTTCTTGAAACGACTGTTTCTTCGTCTTCAAAAGCAACATCCGCGGCCTCGAATTCTTCTATGATAAGTGGAGATACCTGGACATGCAAAAACTGCGGAGAAGTAAACAAGGCTACCAGTTCATCCTGCAAGGGATGCGGCTCGTATAAGTAAGGATTTCATTGTAAAGAACTAAATCAACTCTTGCTACATACTATTCTACGTAGCATACTACACATCGGAGGCGCAATATGATGGTGGAATCTGATCGTATCATTCCCATAACCCGGCTTCAAAAAGAGTTGACGCAAACAGTACGGGAAATGTCCGAAACCGGTGAGACGGTATACATACTTAAAAACAACAACATGGAAGCGGTTATGATGCCGTTTGCCGAATATGAACATCTTTCAAAACTTGAAGAAGTATTCGAGTATCACGAAATACAAACCATGATACATGCACGGACAGAACACTATGACCCGGCCAATTCGGTTGAATGGGAAAAGATCAGGGAATAGGAAATGGACTATACAATCGTCCTGATTCCCGAAGCAGTCAAAGACTATGACAGCCTCGACGGCAGTGTAAAGAAAAGCGTAAACACAAAGATTGATGAACTGAAGAACAACCCGTTTCTCGGAGAGAAACACGGGAACAAATTCAATATCAATCTGACCGGCTTTTACAGAATATACGCACACGCGAAAAAATACCGCATTGTATACCGCATCATTTCCCCGGAAAGAATTGAAGTACTCGAAATATGGGGAATAGGTAAAAGGGGCAAAGAAGAAATTTACCAGGTATTGGGGAAACGGATACGCCATACCCTGTGATATACTGATAAATCGGAACGCTTTCCGGAACGGTGCCATTACCGCGACAGGCACCGACCGTGCTGGCCGCCTTACGCCGTTTTTTGCTTTGCCTTTTTCATCGGTATTGATGACGACACGAAATCGCGCACCATTTTCAGTATTGTTTTTGAATCGTCCTTGAAATGAAAACGCTCGTTTGTCCGCAGGTCCTGCGTGCCAAACTGGTCAATGGTGCCGAGAAATCGTTCCAACGCTTTGCCCAGATTCCTGGAATCCGCATACATACCCATACCGGATTTTTCAAGCATGATGGCATTAAGCCTTTGCTCGTATTGCCCTCTCGCCGGAATTGCCAGTACGGGTTTTCCCAGATGCAGTGCTTCCGAAATAATCTGATGACCGGCTCCCGCAATGACACCCCTGCACGAGGCAAGTGCCTCGGGGAAATCCCTGGAGGGATCGGGGAACAGGTCATATTCAAGTCCATCAAACGTCGCAAGAGCCTTCATAAGGGACTCATGAAACGCGGGCTTTGTATACACCAACAGTTTTTTCCCCTTCACCGGCACCCGTGTTCTGATCTCCTCACGGATAAAGGGGCCGGTGTCTCCCCGGTAGAAAGAGACAATGATGTCAAGGACAGCATCTCCGCGAAGCATACAATGGGACACCAGCTTGGCAAGCAACGCATCGAAAGAAAATGAAACGCTTCGTAAAACAACGGCAGGATGATTTATTCTGCACAGGGGGATTGCCATTTCACGGGCGGCCTGTGAGACAAACGGTTCAAAGTCACTGATCACGGCCCCAACCTTCTCCGCTGCCAGATCGGTCCTGATGGATTGTACGGTTCTTGTATAGTCAAGAACCAGACCGGTATTCGCTTGTACCGTAGCCACATAGTCTATCTTGAACTGTTTGTTGCAATAATGCAGATGGGGTATCCTTTTTACCTGATACCCCGGGAAGCGCGCTTCAAGAATCGGCGCGACCGTGGAAGGCGCATAAAAAACCAGCATATAATCATGCACAAGATGTTCCGCCAGAGCAATAATCCGTGATACATGCCCCCGTCCCTCACCATTACAGGCCAATGCCAGCTTCATGTCTGCCTCCCGGTTACTTCGAGTAGTAGTACCTACTCTTTATCCGGGTGTTGTGAGCAGAGAATGAGCAGGTTTTTAAAAAAAGGAAAAAACAGAGCGATAGGCCCACCGGGACGGTAACGGACCGGCATGTGCCACAAGTCCGTTACTGCTCTTTTATCTCTCTACCGGCAGTATGTTGCCCTTCCCGTCGTATTTAAGTTCCGTATACTTAACATCCCGCAGATGATCTCTTCCCGAACGTGAACTGTCATGGTAAAAGAGATACCATTTGTTCTTGAACCGGACAATGGAGTGATGCGTTGTCCACCCCTGAACCGGATCGAGTATCTTCCCGCGATAGGTATAGGGACCGTAGATTGAGGGACTCGTCGCGTATACCAGAAGATGCGTGTCGCCGGTCGAATACGACAGGTAATACAGGCCCTTATGCTGGTGAACCCAGGCGCCCTCGAAAAAACGACGGGCGTTGTCGCGGGCGGCCAGGGGATTTCCCTGTTCGTCAACAATACTTATTTCGCGCGGGGTTTCTGCAAACGCAAGACCATCAGGGGTCATCTTTGCAATACGCGGGCCCAGTGCGGCCTGTACTCCTCGCGGAGCCGACGCGCCGGCCGTGTATTCTCCCGTTTGCCACTTTTCAAGCTGCCCGCCCCAGAGTCCACCGAAAAGCATATAATGGGATCCGTCCGGGTCGGTAAAGACTGCCGGATCCATACTGAAACTTCCCGCGATCGGCTCTGCCTGCGGAACAAAGGGTCCCGAGGGCTTCGTGCTTGTCGCAGCGCCGATACGGAATATTCCGTCCTTGTCCTTTGCCGGAAAATACAGAATGTATGTCCCGTTGATATACGCTGCGTCCGGTGCCCACATTTGGGCTTCTGCCCAGAGAACATCCTTGACGTGAAGCACTTCACCGTGGTCAACCACTTCCTTCCCGGGCGCCTCCATGGACAGCACATGGTAGTCTTCCATGTCATATTGGTCGCCATTTCCCGTATACGCTTTGTTCTTCTCCAGATCATGCGAAGGGTATATGAATAATGTATCCTCGAATACATGAACAGAGGGATCCGCCGTGTACATATGGGTAACGATGGGCGCGTTCATTTGCTTGTGCGCTTCCCGTGATGAGCAGGAAAACGTCAGAACAGCCAATAATCCGATAACCATATATAATGGTGCTTTTGATGCCGTCATAATAACTCCTTGAAGGGATCTGTGTATAAGTATGATGCAAAAGAGGGTATGAACGCAATACGAAGATTCTCGGCCGTGCAGTCAGACTCTGAAACGGTAGCCGGTTCCGTGCACGGTGAGTATATGCCGGGGAATCGCGGCATCGTCTTCAATTTTTTGCCGGAGCTTCGCGATATGCTGGTCAAGAGTCCGTGTGGTACCGGTGTATGACATACCCCAAAACCGTTCAAGCAGAAATTCCCGTGAATGTACGGCATCCGGATTCGTAAAGAACCAGCATAAGAGATCCACTTCGCGGGAACTCAGTTCTGAACTGACAACGGCACCTCCGCGTGATATCGTTACCGTGAAACTTCGGGGATCAACCGTGCAGTTTCCGAAGGTAAACGGAGCGTTCACCAGGGGAGAATGTTTATCCAGAGGATCATGCCCGGCACGACGCAGAGCCGCCTTGATTCGGGCAACAAGCTCCCGGACACCGAACGGTTTTACCACATAATCATCCGCTCCGAGTTCAAGACCAAGCACCTTGTCAATTTCTTCTTCACGCGCGCTCAAAAAAACCACCGGAAGATGCGGATCAAAGGCGCGGACTTCCCGGCATACATCATATCCGCTTTTCCGCGGCATCATGATATCGAGCAAGGCAAGATGTATTCCTCCGTCTTTCAATGCAGCAACAGCCGCATCCCCGTCTGCAACCGCCGTTACGGCATATCCTTCTGATTCAAGCAGATCAACAAGGCCTTCCCGAATTGGCCGTTCATCTTCTGCAACAAGTATTCGTTTCATTCTGTACGATCCTTTCCTGCACAAGCCGGAAGCCTGAGCGTAAAAATGCTTCCCTGCTCGCCCATAACGCGCTCACGGGACGAATAGAGGATATCACCACCCATGGCACGAGCCAGGGATCTCGCGATGGACAGGCCCAACCCCGTTCCGCCCCGGGCAGAAGTCAAACTGTCATCGACCCGGTGGAACTGGTTGAATATTTTTCTCCGGTGTGCACGGGGAACCCCGATCCCCCGGTCAGACACCGAAACCAGGCACTCGAGCGCATCCCCGGTATAAGACACAGACATACCGATCTGGCGAATCTCACCCGAATATTTTTCCGCATTGGAAACAAGGTTGAGCAGTATGCGAACCACCGCTTCGCGGTCGCCAAGAGCGGTAACGGGATGCTCGGGAGACTGAAACAACACCGAAAATCCGGCAATACGCAAACGGTCGGCTATACCCTCAAAAACGTCCCGCGCCACAACGCATAGATCCAGCTGTTCCTTCTCAAGAGGCCGGGTTTTCCGTTCAAGCTTTGCCACGTCGAGCACATCGTTGATCAGGCGTGTTAACCGTTCACTTTCTCCAACGATACAGGACAAATACCGGTCCCGTTTTGTCCGGTCAAGATCGGCACCCTCGGCAAGCATTTCGGAATACATACGAATTGAGGTAAGCGGCGTTTTCAGTTCATGAGATACGGTGGTAACGAAACCGGTTCTCCGCGTCGCCTCAAGCAGCCGGGCCGAGGAATACCGCCACAGAATAAATACACCGCCAAATACGGAAAGGGCAAGAGAAAGCACCAGCGCGGTGAGTGCATACCGGGAAGAACGCACCTGTTTCTCAAAGGCGGTTGTATCTGACAGTATCACCGCCGTTTCCCAATATGGCAGATACTCGCTTATTTCAGCCGAGACAAGCGGTGTTCTCCATACAGAAGGAACAAGATTCCCCGGGTTAACAAGGGGAGAACCGGCATGATCAAGAACCGAAAGATAGCGGATGCCGTCTGCAGGGGTACCGGCAATCCCCACAATCGCCTCGCGAACGGCGCGCATATCGAGTTCACAGCCAACAATCCATGCACCGCGTTTTTCCCAGTACAAAAGCACAAACGAGTTGTCAAATATCCGGGGAACGAGGCCGTTATCGGCCTGGGCTACAAGATCCCTGAAATACCGGTCAGATTCAATGACGACCGAACGGGGTGCGGCGGATTCATTGGCTATAACCGAATCTATTGTCGGCGAAACATTTCGGGTAAGAGGTTCGTTTCCTTCATCGGCAGCCAGCTCGTATACCTGCCGTTGAACTTCAACATCCGTATCAAAAATGCTTTGAGCAACTTTGGCACGCGCGCTTTTTGCTGATTCGCTCTGTACTTCTGATCTGGCTGCCGGTGGAGCAGCCTCAACAATTGAAGACTCATATTCAAGAGCGATGTTCCGGTACACCGGTATCCGCTCAACATTACCGAACACGTTAAGGTATCGCCAGTAAAAAAGACGCGTTTCCTCGTCGGAGGGATCAGTCTTCGTTGCATCGGGATACACGATAGAACCCTGTTCATTCAGAAGAAACGGCATGCCGACAACCGGATTCCGGCTCTTCCAGACTGCGAGTTCCTCACCCGTTGGCCGTTCGGCTGTTCCCGATCCGGGAGCATCTGATCCGAGCCTTTCCGGCAGGTCTGCAAACCACTCCCGAATACGCGCATTACTCTGCCCAACCTCGAGAAGCAGCGATTCCCTGAGCCGCTCCCGCATTTGTGTTTCTTGCTGGTCAACGCTCCGCGCCGCAAGCCAGGTAAGTGCGGCCAGCGGAGCGAAAAAAAGCGGCAAGATCAGAATGAGCGCCAACGGAGCGCGCAATGGTTTCATTCCCATAGTGTACCAGTTTTATCGGGTGGAAACAAATCCTTTATCCTTTGCGAGCGATTCAAGGGGAACAAGAATGGCCGTATCGAGAGCGGAGTCTGACTGACGTTCACCCTGCTTCGCTTGAAGCCATGCTTCACGTTCTGCCGAAAGGGACGAGATCTCTTCCTGCAGCTTCCGCCGTTCGGCAAGTTTGCCCGCCACATACGCTTCGCGGCCCTCTTTTGGAAGAACCCGAAGCTCCGGAGGCAGTTCACCCTCCCGCATATCCTCAAGTTCCGCTTCCCCCATAGCAATTGCATCTACCAGATCCCAGGAAGAATTGGAGTAACTTGAGGACGACTTGACTCTGGCTCGTTCATAGAATCCGGACTTGTTCAAAGCTTCGGCTTTTGAGTCCTGTTCCATCTGCATCTCCTTGCGTGCGGTACCCCGGGTCCCGTACGCAATGTAGGTATCATTGAGCCGTGAATTGAGTTCACTCAAACGATCGTCCTGCGGACAGGGAATGTACTCATACGTGTAATCACCATCAATGCTCAGATAGGTGCCTCCCGTAATCCGTGCGCCTTCTGCCCATTGTGTAGATACTCCTTCTTCGCGGCTTCCGCAGTAAATGGTGTTCACAACGACATTCTTCCGTACTGCTTTTTTACCGGCACTACGAAAATTGACCACTCCTTGCGTAAACGGCTCATTACCCGCGATATACACGATTCTCAGATCTGACTCATTTTTTGACCAGTCAAGATCATCAAGACTCTGCATGATGACGGTGCCGCAATATTCGCTGCCGCCATAGGTTACAAGCTCAAATAATTCTGCCGAAAGCGCATCAAGATCGTCGGTAAACGGCATCACCTTTCGCACATACCCCGAAAGAATGGAATTTGAGTCGTTTCCGTATTCATACAAGGCAACTTCAAGCCGTGCGTGCTCACCGCCCCGTGTCATCTTGCCCGCCTCGGAAACGATTTTCCAAAGCTGGCTTTTTGCCTGATTGATCAGGCCGTCCATACTATTCGAAGTATCAAGCAACAGGGCAATCTGAATACGGGGCTGCGCATCATGAAACCCTGCGTCACGCGGACGCGCAAAGGAAACATTTCCGCCCATTGAAACCAGAAAAAACACGGCACTCAACCACCTGATCATGGTACATCTCTTCATACTACACCTCCTGAAGACTGTGATACACCAAAGGATAGCCTTCAGGAGGAATCAGGTTGTCACAGGAATGTCATGGTATGTAAAAGATTTGTAAAAACAGACGATAAACGGGAACGATTCACTACAGAGAAATCAGGCACAACAGCAGAGCGGTCACCGCTGTCGTTTATTCCAGGAAGCGGCATCGGTAATCGGTCCTGAAACATCGTAGGTTCGGAACGTAACTGTATCGCGGTCAAGACAGTCTTCCCAGTCCCCGGTAATTACGCTGTACGTTCTCGGGGTCTCTCCGGCAGGGGGAAAGGCCGGCGCCACACCCGGATACTGCACCCCCGCTTTTTCTGAAAGATACGCAGTAACATCGGCAGAACTTATGAAACTCGTATCGGTTACAAGCGGGCCCGATGTATTGAAATCCTTTACCAGAAAAAGTGTCCGCGCCCGGGAAACGTCGTAGCCGGCGAAAAGACTCTCGCCACCCGCACTTTTCGGAATTCCGTTGTCTTCGAGACTGTTTCCATGATCGGAGATAATCATGACCAGGGTATTGTCATACACACCCGCTTCTTTCATCCAGGAGAAAAGATCTATCAAAAGATCAATTTCCTTTTTTGCCGAATAAAAAGCCGCGCGCGGATTACTGAAATCATTGCTCTCCGGATCCGGAAATTCACCTTCGACCGGATGACCCGATGCCGTAATACCGAACGGAGAATGAGGCAGCTCGTTATGAACGTAGAGAAAGAGTCCGCCATCTGTGTCAGCAGCAGAGGAGATTTCCGGCAGCAGCGAAAGATACGCCATGTCCCGAATTGCCTTGTTCTTCATCTGTTTAAACAGTACCGAACGACGGAATATGATCCAGTTCGAATCATCATACACGACCGGCTTCAAATGCCAGGGAACAGCGTTAAAAAGGGATACCATAACCGGCAGGAGTGTTTTATCGCTGTCGTTTTCGGCTACATCCATTCCGTTTTTGCTTTTCCAGTACGGGACATACCGATAGATATTTTCGACCCGGGCACCTGAAGCATCCTCAGCAAGAAAATACATGGGATTCGCTACCGTAAGATTGAACCCGGCCGTACGAGCAGCATCAAAAAAGAGCCTCGCAGACGCACGTATTTCCTCTTTGCCCGTCATTCCGTTGCCATTCAATGCTTCCGGAAGCCATTGATAACCGGCAAAAATCGCCGGGAAAGACGTTGCAGTATTGTATGATACGGAGAGACTGTCCGGATACCAGACAAAACCGTCAAGCAATTCGGCATACCCGGGATTCTCCTCAACAAGCCGTCCTATATAATTCCCGTTGAACATGTCCGCAACCACAAAGAGGACATTCGGTTTATCAAGAGAAAACTGGTGACTGTCATGCGCGGAGGCGGGAAGGGACGGGTCGGAACTGTGCTCCTGAACCAGCGTATCCGGATCCATACGCAGAACCCGGATGCCGAGTACAAGAGTGAGCACTCCCGCAAGTACAAGAACAAACGGAACAATGCTCCTCCCTTTACCGAACAGACGATCGCGGGCGAACATGAGAAGCGCCGTCAATAACACCGGATCAAGGATGTGCCGTATTAGACCAATATTTGTTATTGCGTCTTCATGCTGGAATGAAAAACTGTCCAGCATACCGGTTTTCATTTTGAACACTAAAGACCATACGAGCGATACGGACAGTACAAAAAGGGCAAGTTCGGACAGACGTATTCGCATGAAACGGGGAACAAGCATGAAAATGGCGAGAGAAAGCACTACCGCAGCGAACGACAGAAGAAAGAGTGTCCCGGTAAACGACACCAGGGGAACGCCAATATCCCCGGGCGATGACATATACAGGGACAATGGTTGATAAACCAGGAGGAAAAAAACAGTGGTACAGACTACAGCCGCATACGTGCGAAACAGGGAAGGCGGATAGTGTCCCGGCAATTTGGAAAAACCGGCAGCGGTTCGCTTCCGGTTCCCGTATATAAAAAATCCGAGAAAAAGAATACCTGTTTGTATGCCGGTCATTGCCAGCTTGAGATTCTCGTTGGAAACATACGGGTTATACTTTCTGTTTGAAATGAACATGAGGTACAAGGGAACCAATACCGCCCACAGAAGAAGATACACCGGAATTATCCGATACAGCTTTTTCCAAAAGACCCAATACAGGGAAGATACACCGGCCGCGGTAAGAGTCAGCACGATACCGTACTTGAATGAATCCTTGAAATTGACAATCCAGAATACCTCGAGAGAACAGGCAAGTATAAAAAAGAAAAAGACGGCAATATCCTGTTCAGTGTGTACCAAACGATGAATCAACGATTCTTTCCCGGCGGTGACCGGTTCACGCTCCGGGGGCTTCTGCAAACCAGCATGCCGGAATACAACGGCCTTCACGAAAGAAAGAATATTGTTCATGGTCCAGTACACCAGAAGAGCCGCCGGAGAATTGTACAGAAGCACCAGAAAAACCGCTGCCATTCCCAGAAGCTGCCCGTTGTCCCGAATCCTGCAAGAGCGACTGTAGTAGAACGATGATGCAATATTGACCGCGGTCATCACAAAGGGCAAAATATTGATGCCCATGAGCAGTCCGTCCGGACGGGCAAGATCCGGTATACCCATAAACGAAACACCCGCATACCCGCTGTATTCGGAAAGGACCTCATACGCCGCAAAGAAAAAAGGAATCTGGATGAGCAATCCAAACGACGTTCTAAGCGCATACCAGCTCTTGTATCCGTAAATTCGGTGAGCTGCCTTGGTCAGATAAAACCGTTTGCTTCCGGTATGATAACGGTTAATGTTTTCTATATCCCGGTGCATTCTGCGCTGTACCTGTTTTTCACCATTTTTCCATTTGTCTGCCAACAGATACAGCGGTGCCGTTCCGGCTGTAATACAAAAACTGACGATGAGCAGTGAAAGCCCGTAGTTACCGGTTGTATGCCAGGCAAACGAAAAAATAAACGAAAAGAGCAGTTTAAACGGCCAGAGGACCGCGATAAAGAATTCGGCAATAAATGTCATCGGTTTCCTCCCAACATTGCATGGAGGCATTCCGCCGCAGCTTCTCCCGCATGGGCAAAGTTCAGGACTGTTTCGTCCCGGAATCGCAGGTTCTCCGCCTGTACCTGCCCGTTATTTCGAACGATTTCTTCAAGCAGGGCCGGAAGCTCGTCAAGATTCTCCGGAAGCGGACGGGAAAGTTTCTGTGCAGACTCTATATCCCATAACGGGCCGTCAACATCTTCTGCTTCGTATCCGCCGGTAACCGGAGTGTCAAACGCGGCAAGCACAATCGGTTTTCCAAACAGATATGCATAATCAAAAAGAACTCCGGAAAAATCGGTTATCATAAAGCCGGACTCTTTCATGGCCGCAATACCGGTCAGATTCCGGTCAACACAGAACAGGGGATTTTTCTCAAACGACTCAATAATATCCGAAAGAACAACCGCATCTGATACCGCTGACTGCGGATGTGGACGAAAAAGCACCCGATATCCGCTGTCCAGAAGCCGGGATACAAGATCCTTTCCAAAAAGAACAAGTGAACTGCGGCTTCCCCAGGAGGGGGCATAAAGAACAGTTGCCTTGCCACATGACGAAGCGGGTATCCCGCTGGAATCACCCACCGTCTGTTGCACTTCACGTACCATATAGTCGTAGTATGTCAGCCCTACCGGATGGAATTTTTTCTGAGGGAGAAGGCGCTTTTCGTCCAGTTCACGAATTGCCTTTTCCTGAAACGATCCCACGGTAAAAATGTCATCATAAAAACACAGGGCATATTTTTCATAAAATTCGACGGTGGTGGGCGCGTGGAAAATGTGCACATACCGTTCAACCGTGGGAGAACGTTTCCACATATACACATCCAGGTTTGGTGTGGTGGAAACTACAATTTTGGCACGGGTCCGGTTCATCCAGGCAATACTCATCAGCTCGTTCCCGGGATTGAAAACAGTTACATTCGAATGCTCCGCTGCCCAGCGAATCGCCGGATCGGCGGAATCCGGAGTAACATAGACGCATGGTATTCCACGGGCATCGAGCGCGGAAAGAATCGGCTCAAAAACAGGCCAATACCGCCCGCCCTCCGAATGGAAAACGAGATCTGTCTGTATTGCCGCGTCATGTTTTGAAACATGCCCCTTGAACAATAGCTCCTGAAGACGGTACCAGAGGTTCCGGAGCGCAAAGACAAGGGAAGCCGCAATTCCGACCAGTGCATACAGGAGCAGGCTGCCGGTTCCCGGATCGAGATAGGCAAAGAGACTGCAGGGGGCAAAAAGGAAAAACACTATATAGAACCATTTCATTTTTTTAACTGCTACTCCTTGCTGTACACAGGCAGATAGTCAGTATAGAAGCACAGCCGTAACACTGTCAAGTTTTTGCCCCGCACCCTTTCTCCTTAAAAAATTCCTTGCAATTTCAAATCCCGGGTCTTACGCTTAAATATCATATCTCTCTCATAAGGAGCAAGTCCATGATTAGTGAAACAGTAACCGACAATGACTACGCAAAAGTACTCTACTACCCCGAAAAAGGCATTGTACACCACCAGTGGAAAAAGTTTTGTTTCGGCAAGACCTTCCAGGACATCATGATGGCCTCAACGAATTGTCTCAAAACACACAAGGGAACGAAGTGGCTCTCGGACGACACCAATTTTTCGGTACTGTCCCAGGAAGACACCATCTGGGGACAAAAAACCTGGTTCCCGGAAACTATCGCGGCCGGCTGGAAGCACTGGGCTATAATCCTGCCGGTAAAACAGGTTGGAAAAATGAACATTAAAAAGCTGATCGCCGAATACAATGGAGCAGGGATTAATACAAACGTTTTTGAAAACGTAGCCGATGCCATGAAGTGGCTCGAAACCCAGTAATAAAAATGGCCCCGCGGAATGCATTCCGCGGGGCCATCCAGTCATTCAATCAGGAAACGTTAATACTTCACCGTTATGTTGTTTTCAAATGTAGCCATGGCATCACTCATGATCTTGTCATCACGGGTACCCGACTTTGACACGTAGAGCAGGCAGATGGTTCCCGAGGCGGGCACGGTCTTGTCGTTCTGTATGAACGCCTTGTGCACCTTGCCGATTCTGCTGTGTCCTTCTTCCTTATACGGATTTCCCGCATAGGGATGGAGGCGGTCCATCGCTATCGTTTTCCATTCATTCTGGAAATCTTTCGGCAGACGCTTGTCCGGTTCGTCCATTCGCATAACAAGCGCATATCCATTATCGTCCGCATGTTCAGCAAACAGCATACGCCTGAGAGCCCATACCGGTTTGTCTTTCTTGAGGAAGATGTTCATATTCATGTACAGCCGTGTCTTGTCTTCAACTTTCAGGACATCATCAGTTATGGTGATATCATATTCGTCAGTTTTCAGATGCATGTTCTTGTTCTCGGTATAGGAGAGCTTGGTGTTTTTCATAGTACTGAAAAGAAAATCGGGACGGGAAAGGAATTTGGTCCATTCCTCAAGAGTTCCCATATAGGAAATATTGATGTAGTCAACAAGCTGTTTCATGTCCCACATCCAGTCAGAGCGTTCGTGACTGTTCATGGCTTTGTACAACATTGAAACACCCTGCGGGGTCGGGGTAGAGAATATCACGATAAGCTGATCGGAAAACTCCATAAGCCAGTGATTAACATACCAGGTGCGACCCCATCGATCCTTGAATTGTTCCGAGTACACCGGATCGCCCATGGACAAAATCCGGACACCTGAATCACTGACCGTGAGTTTTCGTCCGAACTGGATGCCACGGAGGATATGATCCATGAGCAGCTTCGGGTTATCAGTATATTCTGCTGCAGCAACATCATCGGGATGCTCAATGTCCAGCAAGAAGATTCCGGCATCCTTATATGGTTCTGCCCAGTATATTTTTCCATTTTTACCGATATCAGATGCCGATGTCTCCTGATTACTGAGGAACCAGGCATTGTCGTTGCTTCCCTGGAGATACATCTGGGGAAATGACGATGTATTATAGGTATACAAGGCTTTAATCGAATTTTCGCCCCGGGGAAAGATATCTTTTTCATGTTCTGCGAAAAGGTCTTTCATACCCTTTTCATAGAGTTTTACAGATTCTGTCTTGCACCACTTAATGAGATCCTTGTAATGCATGGGCAAGGCGACCTCGTTTTCATAGATCCGGGTAATCCGCTTGGTAAAGAAGGCAAACCCGTAGTATGACTTGTTAAAGAGAATTGCCTTTCCGGGTATGATGTCATGAATATTGAGCGAATAACAGAAATCATCTTTCTTCTGCAGAACGATACCAATCACTTCAAGGTTCTCGTTAAGAAGCGGACCTCCGGAGTTGCCAGGATTCGTAGCGATGGAACTCTTTAACAGTTTCCACTCACCGTTTTCAGGCTCGGGAACTGTGTCGAGTAGCAGGCCATCGCGGATCACGATGCCCTCCCCGTATGCGTTTCCGGCTGTAAGAATCTTCTTGTTGAATTCAACCTTGTCTGCAATGGTAAACCAGGAGCCCGCCGTGAAGTCTTTTACGGTGAAAACGACATAATCCCGGTTTGTTGAAAACGCGGTGACAGAATCGATTTCCCATACCTTCTCTTCCGTAGTTCCGTCCGCCTGCCGTACTTTCTGGCGGATATACCGCTCGGTGAAAACCTGTGAGTCCTGGTTAAGACTCAGCACATGCGCCGCGGTAACAAATTCATTTGCACTGATGGCAAACGCCGTTCCCATACCAATATACTTATCATTTCTCGTTGCAAAATCCACGAGACTCCAGTCAAGTTCCTTTTCGTATACCATGGAATCTTCAACAGGTTTTTTCGCGACAACTTCATAGCAATTACGGGTGATCATGGCCACCGCTTCACTGCTAACCGCTTGAGTCACGGGTTGTACCGACTTGTCGGTACTGACACATGCAGCAAGCACAAACGCCGCAAACAGGACAAGCGCACATAAATACACTGCTCTTTTTTGCATAGAACCCTCTTTTTCTTCAAAAATGTATTTTTAATTGTATACCATATTAAGAAAATGGACAATTTTATTTTACGGCTTGCCCGGCCGTCTTTCCGGGCCAAACCGGTCTCTGAAAACTGTTCGCATTTCTGTTGCGAAAGAACTATACTTTCCATATGGGATACTTCCCGGGGAGTCACCGCTGTGAACAGTGAAACAGTCACCGACAATGACTTTGCAACCGTCCTCTATTACCCGGAAACGGGGATTATCCATCACGCATGGAAGCAGTATTGTCACGGCAAGGATTTCCAGGACATCATGATAGCGTCAACCCGGCACTTGCAAAAAAACGGGGGAACCAAGTGGCTTTCGGACGACACCAACTATGCAATTCTTACGGAAGAAGACGCTCTGTGGGGACGAAAAATCTGGTTTTATGAAACGATCCGGGCCGGATGGAAACACTGGGCCATCATTTTACCAGCACAACAAATCGGCAAGGTGAGCATATCTGACCTGGTAACTGAATATCGGGCGGCCGGTATAAATTCCATGATTTTTGATAATGTTCCCGAAGCCATGATCTGGCTGGAAGCACAATAACGAATGAACAACACCACCAAACGGCAGGATTTTCAACCCTTCCCCGAGCGATAACCCCATTCCGGATGCTCATTGAGGATCTGTGTCTTGAATACTTCCTCCATTTCGTGGAAAAAATACAGACTGTTCCCGTTAAACCGTCCCGGTTGTACCCGCAGGCGGGCAAATGCGTCGGTCCAGTGCTTGAGTGTTGTTTTGAGGTCTCGCGGTAACGGGGCTGTTTCACGTCCCTGTATTGCAATGCGCGCCGTAAAACGATTTTCAAGGTCTTTCTTTGTCTTATGTTTCAACTCGTTATATATGGAAGAAAAATCATGCGGAGTTTTACCGTAATCACGGTATTCTTTTTTATGCTGCAGGTAATACAGGGTTTTAAGGTAATAATCGATGGCAAGAGCGGCATATATGGCAGACGATTGGCTCACATGCGTAAACACCGCATTACATTTTGCTGCAGCTTTAGCATTCATGAGAGTTGCGGCTTTAGAATATGCACGAGCATTGTCAAAGAGCTTGAATCCGGGGTGCGGGTCGGTTTCCATTGCAGTGTGCTCCAACAAATTATTTTTTTGAGGAACTTTTTGAATTCACGTATACCAGTCTGGAGAGCTCTCTATGAACTATAGCTAATAGTAACATAGGCTATTCCTTTTAGCAACTTTATTTCATGGTATGGTTGCCACTACCGGAACACGAAAACCGCACAGGATCCGGGCCGGATAAAAAAGGCGAAACTCCGCCAGCATAAATTGATCAGGAAGCACGGCATACATATTCCAGCCGTCAGTGAATACTGCCGCGAAAACCATGCCTTCGACGACGCTTTGATAATCGGCTACGGAAACCATACTACCGGGGAAATCGATCGTCTTGTGGATGAACTCGCAGATGCTGAACAAAACGTGAAGGTCTAATGGTGATCCCATACGGATGTGACAATGACAGGGCCCCGATAGAAGCAACATCCAATGGAATATTTCAGAAATGAGAGTGCGTACATATATCGCCGGATTTGACAACTATCACAATCAACTTTTTGAAACATATCAGAAAACGATTACATGTTTACCTACCTAGGCCGCCGAAATTTTGCTTCGTCACGCTGATACATTTTTGTCAATTGCTCCTTTTTTCTTGCAATGTCAAAAAATGCCCATACACCCATCCAATTTCATTTTTCGTTGATTTTACTTGATACCAATATGAATCCATAGTATCAATTCGTTCTTTTACAGCAGTTTTTGAAATCAATTCAACCTGCTCATCTTTATTCAATTTCCTAAAAATCTCACTATCGACAGAAGGGTGTGTTCGAAATCTCACATCCGAATCATTAATAAACCCAAATTGGTTTTCTATTTGAGTAATATCTGGATTTACGTTAAAAACAGAAGATACATCTTGATCTTTATCTTTTTCCTGACATTCAAAATTCACCTTAAAGGGCAGAACATTCATACAATCTACCCAGCCTGAATCATCAACAAGTTTCAGCCATAGGATGCTCGAAAAAGGAGAATGCACACCTTCTATGTAAGCATCATTTATTGTAATAATATCATCCTTATCAAGAGCGCCGATTATATCCGATTTTGACCAGGCTGTATTATATATATCAGCTGTGTCACTTCCAACGCAAAGCGAATAGGATTCTTCATTCTTAAACAGCTGCTTTTTGCTGGAATATTTGAATTGATAACCGTTGTACTCATAAAAATCTTTATGCAAGGAGATGGTCCCATCCGAAGAATCAAAAGTATACAATTCCAGAGTCTCTCGCAAACCATCATTATTAACATCCATAAAAACCGGATATGCATATGTGCTTCCCCAATCCTCGTGACTACAGATTGTATACTGAAGAACAGGGACAATCTCTTTGTCCGTAAAGGACAGTACAATAACACTTGGTCCGGTTGATACTCCCAAAAAGGAAAAAGACCCGTTAGATTCATATACGATTATCAGTTCATCCGATCCGGAATTGTTGATATCCTTGAGTTCACAGTTTTTGTACCCAAAGCGTATAATGGATGCACTTTTGTAAGTATTAAAGTAACGATCAAATTCACCGCCCGAAATTACATACGATATGCCATCTTTCAAAATGTAAAGACTGTTATAGGAAATATAGAATTCTTCATTAGCCATAAAAGGCTTGTCGTCTCTATCATAGTACTTGTTAAATCTTGATAATTTTTCATATCTCGGAATCATTCCGATGACAATACTGTCAGCAACCAGTTTTTTATAGTAAACTTCTTCCAGCAGGATGTATCCCTGAGTATTTTTCGCCAATTCCCTGCAGTACAGATAGTACTTGTCTTCAATCTGTTTTCGTTCTGTGTTTACTATCTGTAATTCAGTATTCTTGCTAAGTAGAAGAATCTCATCATCTGTAATGAATTTCGAAGCCGGTTTATATGTGTAGACCTTACCTTCTTGTATTCCTGTACCAATAAAAAAATCCTGTCTAATTGTTTCTTTTACCTGTTCAGGATCAGGTGAATAGAGCGTTTCAACGGGGGGATAGGTGTATTCCTTATAATTCGGAATATAACGAATAGAATCGACTTCTTCAAAACTAAATGGTATATACGCTGCTTCTTCTACAACCTGATTTTTTTCAACTTCAGTGACGAGGCTGTCAACAGCGGATTCCTTCTTTGAACAGGATACTACTGTAAACAGTTGCAATAAAAAGATGATTAAAATAGCATCGGAAACTTTCATGTGCATCTCCAAAGAAAAGCCAGTATAAAATCATTCTCTACGGTTTCATCGGGTAAGTAATATAAGCGTTTATAGTAAAATAATTATATCACAAGCATCTCAAGTCAAATACATTCGTTTTTTTTTCCGTAGGGAGGCATATGCATACAGGTCTATTTACTGTCATTATTCAGGCCCTCATCACCCCGGAAAGCAATCAGGTAAAATGAGTGAATCAGGCTGGAGTAGTTGTTTGATTCCAACTCCAGGTAGATATCATCGTTTCTCGTTTTCTTATCAACAGCCCACCAGGACTTGGCTTCCATGATTCGGCATCCTGCCTCAGCATTCCAGCCCGCCTCCAGGTCCTGCCGGCGCCGTCCTGGCACAATTTGTGGCACACGCCTAATAGCGGTGTAGTTTTATTCGCGCGGAATCTTTTCCAATTGTCCGATGAACAGGTCACTGTTCCAGAGATCAAGGGATTTCTGTTCGCGCACCCGGACAAAATGGCGAACGTCTTCAGCAGCTGAATGCCAATCGATGCTTTCGATTTTATCTTTCAGTGATTGAATGCACCAGTCATGATCTATTGGATGTTCAACGTACTGCCAGGGACCCACTTGCGATAGCGCCGACGAAAGAAGCCGGTAATTGATCGGCGTTCGCCGCGCTGTGTACCACAGGAAGTCATACCAATCCCGCCCTTTCAGATAATCCCGGCACAATAGCGCGTGGATCTTTCCGGCAAAAAGGGATGGTAAGGTTTGAACAATCACCGACGAAACGAAGGGAAAATCGAGATACTTGATCTCGTAGTCGCTTCCCTCGGGAGGATTGATATCAACTTCGAGCTTGATCCGGATTTTGCCCAATACGCCCGACTTTCCCGCGAATTGAAAATTGAGAACCTTCCCGATGGCATCATCCTTGATGAATGCCTTTTGCACGGCGGAGTCCGCCGTTGATCGATCCTGGATCTCGATTTTATACCCATAGGCAGAGAGCTCCTCGGTCATTGTTTGGAGGTACTCTTTCCATGCAAATCCGGGCCTGCTTTTTTTCAGGGCAAAATCCAGATCTTCGGAAAAACGATCAAGCCCATACAGAATGCGCAGCGCGGTTCCTCCCTGAAAGGCAGCCTCCTTGAAAAAATCCGTGCGCCCCAATGCGGCAAGAATCAGTTCTTGTGTGATTTCCCGAATAGCTTGCTCTTCTTCTATTTCCGATTTGCAGCCATACGTTGCCAATCGGTCGCGGATAATCGTTACGCTCATGCTAAAACATCCTTTTTGATTCCTTGCAGGAAACGGCGTACCCGGACACTTTTATAGTTTCCTTCGACCTCATCAAAGTCAGCTCGAACCAGTTCTTCAAGCTGCTCTTCCTCGATCCTTAGAGACTTGATTATCGGATCGATTGATGTCCAATCCACTTTGTGAAAGTACACATAATCCGCGAGAGCCTTGAGGGGAGACGCGATCATCCAGCTTCGTTCTGCGTCATCCGTAATACGTCTGACTCCCGCATAAAGCGTTTGCTGCGGAATGCGAATGTAGGAAAAATGGCCGACAGAAGTATCAAAATCCTTCGAAAGCCTCGAGGTAACACTCACAATATCCCTGACTCCCTCCGGAATCCATCCGTGTGCGCTCAAGGCTGATTCCAGGCTGATATAGGAAGGTCCATATACCAATTGAGCAACAGAGAAGGCATTGATGTTCACTTTCCGGTAAACCGGAGCAACCGCATATAGCCCTCGCCGAATAATGATCAAGTCGCCGTCCGCTACGGCACGCTTGACCAACGCATGGCGGATATTGTCAGAAGATGGCTCCAGAACGGTAAGATCATGTACTGAAAATACCGGGTTTGGGAGGTTCTCAATAATACGTTTGGTCAGTCTGTTCATTTTAAACACTCTAAAAATACATGAAACTGTCATTATATGACAGTTTCATAATACAATACTTAAGAATAAATGCAAGTGTTAAAGTAGGCAATTCTTGTCCAAGTATGTACCATCCATGGCACCTCATCCCGCTGGAAACTTCGTTGCGAACCGCATTCGCGGCGCAGGACATTCGGTTCAAGTCCTGGTGAGCGGGTAAAATCGCTTTGCGATTTTTTTCATCAACGGCCCAAAAACAAAAGCCGCCCCTAAGGACGGCTTTTGTTTTTGGGCCCACCAGGACTTGAACCTGGGACCGACGGATTATGAGTCCGCAGCTC
>CAZGQQ010000019.1:1768-25455 GCA_964527175.1 uncultured Treponema sp. | reverse complement strand
CCATTTTTTCACGCCTTTTTGGGCTGTTTTTTTCATCAAATGACCCCGAAGCAGATAAGAGGCGACAGCTCAAGGCTCTTGCGAAAGTCCTTTCAAAAAACCGCTATAAATGGTACCGTCCGCATTCAGAAGAAGCGCTGCCTGCAATGGGGAAATTTTTCTATGAGGTCTACAAGGTAATCGGCGCGGCACAGGTCGTTCTCGCGAATGCAAACACCTCCATGGTATTAAAAAACGTCCTCGTAGAAATGTCGCTTTCGGACAAGCAGTCGGAACTCAAGGATCGTCTCACGGAAGACGCCATAAAGGAACGGGCGAAAGCAACCAATATCCGCGAACTTGGAGAACAGGTTCGCAACGAAGTGTCTGCCTTCATGGCTGAATTCGATACCGAGAAAATTCATCACATAGATATGCTGTATTCACAGCTTGAAATGATGGTGAACTTTGTTTCTTTTGACTATTTCTTTCTGCTTAAAAAATTTGATTCCGGCATCCCCGAACGAACGTTCAGTTATACACCGAAATTCGAGACAATTCGGGGTGAGTACGTTCTTGACGATCTCAAGGATTTTGCCGCGGTCATGTATTCACTCCCGCTCGAAGCAGACTGGACCAAAATATTCGCAGTAGTAAAAGCGTATCGTGAAGTGGATGCGGTTGCCATTGGTCATTGGAACAAGCTTATGGCAATCCTGGGCGAAGTACGCCGATCTGAAATAATTGAACAGATAATCTGTCATCTGGACAAGAACCCGGACTATGTAGTGCAGGCGGAAACCGTGAATGCCCGTATTGTGGACAATTACCTGCAAAAAATGAAGACACAGACTGAAATGGTGGTTCGACAGATTGAGCAGGAAAAGAAAACGAGCAAGGCTTCGGAACTTCTGAAGAATATTTTTGGCACAGAGGCCATTGTCCGGTTGAAGAATTATGCAGAGCGAAACAATGCAGCCTTTGAAAAGAAAATGCTTGGCGGGTATCTTTATGTTGAAGAACTCAATTACCTCAAGGCATTTCTCATCGACTACTTCAAGCGTGATATCCGGTCTCTGACCGATTTGTTTTTGGTTCGGGGAAAATGGGCAGCAGCAAGCCTTTCTGTTGCCTATTCACAGAGCTTTCATGAACTCCTGGATATATCGGATCGAATTACCGCTTTTGATGAATCGCTTGCCGAAGATGATGAAGTCGGTTCAAAACTGCGTGTTATGCTAAATCGTGCCGAGCGGGACAAGGAAGTAATCAAGCAACTGAGAACGAATCTCAAGGATATTAACGAGAAAGCACTCAAATTTCTTACTGATGGCACCCAGCACTTTATCATTATTGCCCGGAACCTCAAGGGAATTCTGGAAGATTTTGAAAAAACGCCGCATGCCCTCATTACCAACTGGAAAGAAATAGAAATGAATGCAGAAATACCGATTCGGGAATGGATAATTGAGGTCTACAAGAAGATTTACGCCTTTGTCATGCTCATGCAGCTGTACCTCAAGGGTGAATAAGCACGTAGCCGTCCGGGGCTCTTTTCAGTATACTCGGTACTGATGAATATCAGCAGTTTTCATACCCATACCCGTTTATGCAAGCATGCAACCGGTGAACCGGTTGACTACGTACAGCAGGCTGCCGCGGACGGTTGTTCCGCTCTCGGTTTTTCTGATCATTGTCCATATCCTGATCCTACCTGGTCGGGAAGCAGAATGTCTGTTTCCCAGTTGCCCGAGTATCGTGAGCTCGTGACACAGGCACGCGAAAATGCGCCCTTTCCGGTATATTGGGGGTTTGAATGTGAATGGCACCCCGCATATGAATCCTGGTATCGGGATTATCTCCGGTACGAAATAGGTGCAGAATATCTGGTCTATGGATCGCATTGGGTCGAGGAGAACGGCGAGTTCTGGTATATTCCGGAATATCCCGGAGTACAGCGGCTTGTTCGGTATACCGACATGACCATTCAGGGTATCCGGAGCGGTTTGTATGATTTCATGGCACATCCGGACATTTTTCTGGCAGGATACCCCCATCTTGATGATTCGGTACTGTCTGCCAGCAGGGATATTATTCAGGCTGCCGTGGATGCTTCTCTTCCAATGGAAATAAACGGTCTCGGGTTGAGCCGTGCCCCCATTGCCGGTTCAAAAGGCCCCCGTGCCCCGTATCCGGTGCGGGAATTCTGGGAAATGGCTGCACAGGAAGGCGCTGTTATACTCTGCAATTCTGATGCGCACCGAAGCGTGGACGTTATAGAACCGGCAAGGAATGCTCGCCGGTTTGCGGAGGAAGCGGGGATCCCCGTACATGACCCCGTCGATGTTCTTTCCTTTATTCTGCAGAATTCGGGAAAAAACTAGCAAACCGCGCCGTCAGGGTGCCTTCGCGCTTCCATCTCTATGAGTCTTATTTCCCGATCAAGGAAGAATGACAGGATGGTTCTCAGTGCAACAATTCCCCCAAGAATGAATAATTCGTGTATTCCCGGTTCAATTATCGTTTTGAGAATGTCGGATGCAATGAGGAATTCCAGCCCGAGTAACAGATAGGTTCCGAGATCGGCGCGTAAAACACGAATCTGGTGAACAATGTGCTTGCATTTGAATCGTCGTAGTTCATTCCACAGGAATTTCCCGGTTGCAATCGCAGTCCCGTAAATGACAACACAAACACTGATTATGCTGATAATGCGGGAGACGACTTCCAGAATATGCATGAAAAATGCGACATCATTCATAGCTGATTCTCCTTGGTATTCTCCGGAGCAAGCCCCGAAACATAGAACGCTGCGGGAATTCGCGCCGGTTTGCCGGTTGCATCGGTACAACACCAGGTAACATCAGCTTCTGCGCAAAGGTCCTTGTGTTGATTCAGAATTCTCTGCCGGAACGTACCGGAAAAGCCGCCGAGTTTCACCGGCTCTACTTCAATGGAGAGTTCATCGAAAAGTTTTGCCGGTAGACGATACCGGATATCAACCCGGGTAATGAAGAGGGAAAAACCCGCTTCGGTAAGGCCGACATAATCGAAATTGATGGATTTGAGAAATTCCATTCTCCCGTGTTCAAGATACTGAAGATACACTGCGTTATTCACATGATTGTATGCATCAAGCTCATAACTACGTACTGTATGTTTTGCTGCAAATGTCATGGCAACAGAATAAACCCTCATCCCGATTTTGACAATGACGGAACTTCGAGTCTATACTGATATCATGATTGCTGTTGCTGCAGCGGTATTGGAAAACCGTGAAGGGAGAATCCTCATCGCGCGAAGAAAGGCAGAAACCTTTCTCGGGGGATACTGGGAATTCCCCGGAGGCAAGATAGAACCGGGAGAATCTCCTGCAGCGTGCGCAGAGCGTGAATTGCACGAGGAAATGCAGGTGCGTATAGAAGCCGGCGATATTATTGCTGAAACCGTATATGATTACGGCAGCAAGGTGGTGCATCTCATTGCGGTGCGGGCCATACTGCTGGATGGGCATTTCAAATTGCACGATCATGATGAAATACGATGGGTAACGCTTCATGAAATGGATGATTTCCTGTTTGCGCCCGCCGACGAAAAAATTCTGGACCAGATCCGGGATTCCTATTTGAGTACCGAATCAACCAGATCCTGAAAGTCGGTGTTTCGTTCCCGACTCTCCTTTTCTCTGATGCGTTCCGCGATTACAAATATTCCGTCACGGCTAACAATGTGATCGTCTTCATGTGGCAGTTCATCGACATCAAGCAGTTCCGCGGGTTCTTCTTCGCCGATAACCTCAAGGAACTCGTATACCGGTTGTTCCGTATATGTTGTTTCAATTCGCTGCAGGGTTCCGGACGGGTACGGATCGGTGTATGTAACTTCTTCGGCATCGTCATCATCCAGAGTTGAAAAATCAAGCCCTCCGAGGTTCAGTGTATCGTCGAGAATTTCGTTTTCATCAATTTTCGGGTGTTCAAAGCTGTCTAATCCCGGTGTTTCTTCAAAGTTGTATATCAGTACCGAATCGGGAAATGCTTCCTGGATGAAATCATTGAGTTCTTCTTCGGTAGCCACTTCGAGAAGCTCGGGCTCCCATTTTCCGTCGAGATATTCAACCTCGCTCGCGTCAAGCGGTTCGGTATCGGGAGATGATTCGTCGCCGGGCTCAGCGAGCTCTTCAGCTTCGCCGAGTTCGTCGAGTTCTTCCATCTCGCCGAGCTCTTCGAGCTCGCCGTTTTCATCGAGTTCTTCGATCTCTTCAGCTTCGCCGAGCTCTTCGAGTTCGCCGTTTTCATCGAGTTCTTCGATCTCTTCAGCTTCGCCGAGTTCTTCGAGCTCGCCGTTTTCATCGAGTTCTTCGATCTCTTCAGCTTCGCCGAGTTCGTCGAGTTCTTCCACCTCGCCAAGCTCTTCGAGCTCGCCGTTTTCATCGAGTTCTTCGATCTCTTCAGCTTCGCCGAGTTCGTCGAGCTCTTCCACCTCGCCGAGTTCTTCGATCTCTTCAACTTCATCGAGTTCGTCGAGTTCTTCTACCTCGCCAAGCTCTTCGAGCTCGCCATCTGCCGGGTGGACTTGTTGGTGTTTCATGTCGGTTTGAGCAGTGACGGTGCCTGTGGTTCTCAGATTGATTACATTGTTCTGGAGGACCTGCTCGAGCATGAGTTTTATTTCTTGTGCATCGATGGTGGTTCGCGGTGCGGGTTTTTGCTGTCCCAGTGCGGCGAGAATTTCTTCCCAGCTTTTTGAAAGCATCTCGTCTATGTTTTTTTCATGCTTCTTGCGGACATTCTTCGGGAAACCCCGCTTTATCTGGGTATTTATGTCCTGTTTGCGTGCATTGAGTTCTGTCGTTATTTTTTCCGGATATGCCGGATCCCCGGCTTCCATGATTTCCTGGAGAAGCTGTATCTGAAATCGGCGAATTCTGTTTCTTACAACAACCAGGTCATCCTGACGGAGGTTGAAAAGAAGGAAGACGATAAGAAATACGGTTAAAAAACTCACTGCAAGGAAGAGTATCCGTATTTCTGCGGAAAAGGTGAACAAATCTTCGTTGGCTACCTGGGCCAGGTATCTGCCGGATTCAGAAACGGTGGATACCAGCATCCATCCGGAGTCTTCGGTTTGTATGATACGGCCTGTTTCGAGATCATTCCTGTTCCATTTGTCCAGTACGACATTCGTAATGAGTTCTGTGCCCACACGGGGAAGATCGAGTACTACTCCGGAAAGTGAATGATCCACGGTATGAACAAGATGGAGTTCATCACTGAGTCGTACGAGGTTTTTGGAAAACAGATGTTGCACTGCAGATCCCGTCGTCACATAAAAGACGGCGACTCCCCGCCAGGCGCCATATGAGTCGTGGAACGGATAAATGTACAGGAACCGGTCTGTCGCAGAATCGAGAAGCAGTTTGGGAGACTGGGTTCCCTGAACCAGCAACTGTTCAAAGGGTATCTCCTGAGTGTTTCTGCCATAGAGTTCATACGCGACACGTGTTCCTTCACGTCTGACAAAATCAGTGTCGAAGGTGCTGAAATGAATTCTGCGCGTTGTATTGCTGGTACGTGTGCTGCTCTCTCCGGTATCGATAATACGTATTCCGGCCAATCCGGGATTGTCGGCCAGTAGCTTTCCGGCACGCCGTTCCCGGTCGGTAATATCTTCACGGTCCTGGTTCGGTAGCAGGCTGCGTTTTACCGAATCTGCAGAGACAAAGGGGGAAAAATGGGCAAAATTGTCCGTATGCCATTGATCCAGCGCTTCGGCTATGGTTTCAACCCGTTTTTCCAGTGTGGCGGTAACTGAAGGCTGATAAAACCGTGTTTCGATGACGGTAAATAACCCGGCATACGAGGCAACAAGAAGTGCCGAAAAGAGGAATAATGAAGTGAGTAAACTAAGCGCTATCTTGGGTGCGGTACGCACAAAGCCTCCAAAAACATTTCTTCATTACAGTATCGGAAAAAAACAGGGCGAGCATGAGAAAAGCTGCGTGAAACTGTTCTTTTTCCTGCCTGTAGAGTATAGTGTCTATAATGATTGATGTCGATAAAGCGCAGGATGAGCCTCTCGCCGTCCTTCTTGTTGCCCAAACCGGGGACCGGCTACAGGATGACCGCGAGGTTGTTCAGGAAATATCCTCTCTGGTGAAAACCGCCGGAATGAACCCTGTTGATTCTGTTGTTCTCAGACGGTATGAACCGGCACCAAAGTACGGCATGGGGACCGGAAAGGCAGAAGAGATTTTCCGTATCGCGCAAGCCTGCGGGGCAGCAGCTCTTGTGTTTGAATTTGATATAACCCCCACACAACAGAGAAATTGGGAACAATTGACCGAAATGCTCTGTTTTGACCGCCAGGAAGTAATTATCAGAATTTTTGCAGACCGGGCAATGACCCGTGAGGCTGCACTGCAAATTGACCTGGCACGCCTCAAGTATTCACTGCCTCGTCTGGCGCATACCTATACGGCTCTTTCCCGCCAGCGGGGAGGGCGGTACGGAACCCGCGGTGGTGGTGAAACACAGCTTGAACTGGATCGAAGATCCATTTTAAAGAAGATAACCCGAATACAGGAAGAGCTTCGCGAGGTTCGCAAGGATCGCGAAACAATGCGGAAAAAGCGTGATCGGACAGCCGTGCCGTCAATTGCCATTGTAGGGTATACCAATGCCGGTAAATCAACATTGCTGAATGCACTTACCGGAGCCGCTGTTCTTGCCGAAGACAAGCTTTTTGCAACGCTTGATCCTACTACCCGCGGATATGTTCTCCCGTCAGGACGCAAAGTGCTGGTAACGGATACCGTCGGATTTGTACATGACCTGCCGCATACCCTTATTGATGCATTCCGTTCTACTCTTGAGGAAGCCGCGTATGCTTCAGCGGTGGTGATTATTCTTGATGCCGGAGATCCTGCAATACAGATGCAGTATGAAACTACACTTTCCGTACTTGATGAAATAGGCGCTCGGGATCAGCCCCGGCTGGTGGTATTGAACAAGAGTGATCTGCCCGATGAACATACCCTCGCCCGGCTTCGGATTGATTTTCCCGGGGCTGTTGTACTGGGTGCACGTTCTGGAACCGGTCTTGACCAATTTGCTCTTGCGCTTGAACAGATGGTCTCGGGCTCGGACCATGAATACCATATCCCGCTGGAACGCGGTGATCTCGTTGCTCAAATTTATCGGGAAGGAACGGTTCGCGAAGTAAAATACGGAGATGCATACATTACCGTTCTGGCAAAAACAGACGGAAGAATTGCTGCATTATTACAGGAGTTTGAACAACATGCGTAGAAAAAAACGAATGGATGCGGCAACTGTTGTGCTGCTGCTTATAGCCGTGGTACTTGCTGCCGGAATTGTTGCCGGAACATTATGGGCATTCGCGGGAGGTCATGTGCGTATCCGGCAGGAAAAAAGCCGCTCCCTTTTTTCAATGAGATCGCGGGATCCCGCTGCAGAAGATCTGGTCAAAGAGGATGCAGGCGGTACCACTGCCGTATTTACCGAACTGGGAACGCTTCGTGCAAAAACTGCCGACGAGAAAACCATGACCGTGGTTGTTTCGGTTTACTTTCCCTATCCTGCCGATGATTTGGCCTTCGAAGAGGAACTGACCGGGAAAAGCCGCGCCATACGCCGGGTTATTCTCGAATGGTTCGCTTCCCGGACCATGAAGGAAATTGATGCCCTCGGAGAGAAGCAGGTCAAGGCCGCACTGCTTGATGAAATAAATCGTTTGCTTGTTTTGGGGCAGATTGAAACGGTCTATTTTGGTGATTATCTGGTATTTGAATAATTTTTCATTGCTCGGTGCAACCGGGCGCGTTACAAGCTGTCTTATACGGCAGAGGAGGAGAATATGATCGGGAATGGTGCTGCGAGTGCGGTGCCGGCTGCGCAGGTACTGATTGCCGCAATTCCGTTAGTCGGTATAGTCATGGGCTCAGTTGTCGTCTTTTTTTATTTGTTATGGAGACACCGTCAGATTGTCCGTCTGATACAGGCGGGAATTTACCGGAAGCCCCTATTTGATTTGTTGCTGTTTTCCCTGCTGGCAGGATTTCTGCTTGCTGGAACAGGATTGATACTTTCTTTATTGTTTATTTTTCTTGAGGGCCTCAGTTATGCTTTGCTGGGCGGTTTTATTCCGCTTGCAAGCGGGGGGAGTCTCATAGCGTTTTATTTCATAGCGCGTAAAAACAACAAAGAGAGTTGAACACCTCCCCGGACTCTCTTCAGGATCCACAGCAGGAGGATTTAATCCTGTGCGCGGATATTCTCGCCGGAAATACCAGGTCTTTTGCTGTTCTTGCAGAGAAGTACCGGAAAAGGATTTTTGGGCTTGGGTACGGTTTCTTTAAAAATCCGGATGATGCCGAAGACTTTTTGCAGGATGTGTTGGTCAAGGTGTACGTTTCACTGGGATCGTTCAGGAAAGAATCCCGCTTTTCCACCTGGCTTATGCGTGTTGCCTATAACACGGCAATAAACTCAAAGAAGCGAAAACGGGAGTACACTTCTCTGGCAGAAGATTTTGAGGTGACTGATTCCTCGAATAATCCGGAGCAGGAATGTCTGCTTGCTGCTTCCCGTAAGGCGATCCGGACCGCTGTTGACGAGTTGCCAGAACGCTACCGTGTTTGTGTAGACCTTTTTTTCTTCTACGATATGCCCTATGCAGACATCAGCGAGGTTACCGGTTTGCCGGTTAATACCATTAAGTCTCATGTGTTCCGGGCCAAGAAAATGCTTCGGGCACAGCTCGATGAAGGAGATGTACAATGAAATGTACCGCCGCATTTGAACGGTATCTCGCCCTCGACAAGCATGAACGGGTTCCGCTGTCCCTTACCATCCATTTGTTCATGTGCCCGGTATGCCGCTCTGCCGTTCGGCAGGTTTCTCGCGCAGAGTCACTGCTTTCCCGCTCTCTCGCCACAACTTCGCCCAAAGCGTCCTTGTCCCATGATCCGGTTCTCGCTGCTGCCATGGAAAAAATTGCGGCGGCAGGGCTTGTCTATCCGGTGCATGAACCGGTTGCGAAACGAGTCTCACTTTTTCGCTGGTTTGTTGTCGGGGTTCTTTTAGCTGGCGGTTTTGTTGTTCTTCCCTTCAGCGCGTCGGGTGTAATGATGAAAAACGAATTCGGGAATGCGCTGGTGGTGCCTTTTTATATACTGTGCGGATGTGCGGTAACTGCGTATGGAGGGCTCTTCATCGGAACGAATATTGATCTTTTCATAAAGCGGTTCAAGTCGCTCAGGCCCACGGTATGATTAGTTCCACAGGGTGACGGGATTGATTGTTGATCGGCGTTTGAAAATGGTAAAATGCAGGTGCGCGCCCGTGCTTTGTCCGGTGTTTCCTACCGATCCTATCCGCGTTCCGACGTTGACATACGAACCGTTTGAGATAGTGATGGCCGAAAGATGCGCGTACATGGTCTGATAGCCCGAATGATGCGAGATAATCACGAAATTGCCATAGGTAACATCGTATCCGGTTCGAATTACCCGGCCGTTCAGGGCCGCATAAACCGGGCTCCCCATTGAAGCAGCCATGTCTACACCATTGTGGAAGGTTCTTCGGCCGCTGAATGGATTATTTCTCCAGCCGTATCGGGAAGAAATATAGTATCGTCCGCGAAGCGGTTTCTTGAACAAATCGCCATTTATTTCCTGTACGGTGATCCAATCCAGTTTTGCATCGGGGAGGAACAGCACGGTTCCTTCCGGGACTTCATTATCAGGGAGTGAATTGACAATGGCAATTCTTTCAAGTGATATTCGGTACTTGTCTGCTATCGATTCCGGGGTATCTCCGTCCCGAACGGTGTAGAGTATTCCGTCAATCGACGGAACCTTTAGCAAGGTTCCTATTTGAAGGGTTCGGGTATTTCTGAGCCGGTTGAGACTGATAAGGGCATCCTGACTAATTCCGTATGCTTCCGCTATTTTCCCTACCATGTCTCCCTGTCGCACCCGATACACGGAATAATAGAGATCCGGTCCTTTCCGGAGGGAGCCTTTTGCATTGTCGGGAGCGAGAACGGTGTCCGCTCCACCCATGCCGGTAAGCTCTTCGTCCGCTTCTTCCGGGGAAATCTCTTTGGCAACAGCATCCGGCGTTCGCGAATTTCCCGTGAATGAAACAACAGGCATGAAGAGTATGCACACAAGAACCAGGAGATATATGGCGTTTTCTGCAGTAAAACGTGTTTTTAGGATCATGACCGCTCCAGTATATCATTTCATTTGGCTGTTTGTGTAGATTTTCGGCAGAAAAAAAGGTATCAGGAAGTTTTTTTGTTGATTCCTACCAGATAGGTTTCAAAGCTGGTTGTTCGGCATGCTACCGGCTTGAATCCCTTTGCCATGGTGAACAGCTCGCGCATGTTCTGCAGATGTTCTCGTTCCTGACCGCCCTGGAATATTTTGACTACAAAGCTTCCCCCGTGTGCAAGCATGGTCTGGGCATACCAGAGGGCAATCTCCACCAGCGCGGAGGACCGGGCCGTGTCGACCGTCTTGTTGCCGGTGGTCGCAGGAGCCGCATCGCAAATAATGGTGTCAAAAGGTCCGTGCTTTCCGGCTTCCTTTCGTATTTCTGCGGAACACAGATCACCCTGGAGAAAAGTCAGCAACGGGTTGACGAGCGCCTTGTCCAGTGGAGAAAGATCGATGGCCACCACTTTTCCCGGCTCTGAAATCTGTTTCAGGACATAGGTGGTCCAGCTTCCCGGAGCTGCACCGAGATCCAGGACTCGTGCCGAGGGTTTGAAGAGCGAAAATTTCTCGTCCATCTCCTGAAGTTTGTATACAGACCGGGCAGGATAGCCTTCGGAAAATGCTTTTTTTGTCCAAAAATCCGGCTTTTCATAGGCTTTTGCCGACATTATTTCCCCTTGAAAGAAAACTGGTTTCATATACAATGCATATATGACTATAGAATATACCCGGCGTCTTGAAAAGATTGAAGCGGTGTTGAATGAATCACTGCCGGCGAACCTGAATCCGGACTGGATTTCGGGAACCTTCGGTTCTGTGCCTTCTGCGGTACACACGGGTCATATTGCCCCGCTTGTTGAACCCTGTGCTGATCTTTTCCATCGTGGCGGAAAAAGATGGCGTCCGTTGCTGATGGTTCTCTCCTGCGAGCTTGCCGGCGGCGGCGATCGGGCCTATGGACTGACTCCCGTTGTCGAATTGTCGCATACCGCCAGCCTCATTCACGATGATATTGAAGATCATGCCGATGAACGGCGGGGAAAACCTTCCGTGCACAAGCTGTATGGCGAAGATACGGCAATCAATGCTGCTTCCTGGCTGTATTTCCATGCCCAGTCTGTAATAGAAGCATTCCCCTGTTCGGATGCATTGAAGTTGATTTTGTTTAAAACTGCCTCGCGTGAACTCCGCCGTCTCCATCTCGGCCAGGCAATGGATATAGCCTGGCACCGGGACCCGTCACGCATTCCCGTGCGGGCTGAATATGAGGCAATGGTTTCTCTCAAGACCGGAACGCTTTCGCGTATGGCAGGTGAGATCGGCGTTCTTGCGGCAGGGAAGGATGAGTCTTCTGCAGCGGCGATCGGAGATCTTTCGGCTAAAATAGGCGTGGGATTCCAGATTTTGGATGATGTCCGGAATCTCTCTTCGGGAAATCCCGGCAAAAATCGCGGAGATGATATCGTAGAAGGAAAGAAGAGTTTGCCGGTTATTCTGCATCTTGAGAAGAATCCCGGAGATCTGGATCAGCTTTCGGCAGCCTTTGTTCGTGCACGTGCCGAAGGAATTACTTCTGCGGCTGTCGAAGAAGTCATCAGTCTGTTAACGGCGTCGGGTGCCGTAGAAGAATCCCGCTTGTACGGGATGCAGCTTATTGAGAGTACCAGTCTTTCGTTTCGGGGTCGGTATCCTGACTCTCCGGCAACCGAACTCATATGTGGTCTGTTTGACTCAATGCTTTCGGGGCTTTCGGGAAAGGAATAATTTCCTTCTTTTCTTGTTTTCGTCTCCGGACTGTAGTACGCTTATGGTATGGGCAAACAGGACTTTGTTCCGACACGGATTTGGACTATCTCACGGGCGGGTTCCGGCAATGCCGTATTTCTCCGTCCGGATCGCTCGGAAACGGTTTTACCGGTTCTGGTAACCGAGAGCGATGCCCAGACCATTCTGGTGGAGTTAACCCATATTCTCGCTCCCCGGCCCATGATTCATGAGCAGTTCCTTGCCGCCATTTCTGCACTTGAGGCACGCCTTGTACGGACCGAAATCTATGCTTGCCGTCAGGGTTCGTATTTGGGTACTATTGTATTGAAACGGGATGAGACCGAGATCCTGCTTGAATCCCGGCCGTCTGATATATTGTGTCTTTCGGCCAGAACGGAATGTCCCATTCTGGTTGCAGAAGAGGTGCTTCTTCGAAACGGTGTTCCGGCGGAACGGGTTTCCGGAGAACGGGACAGCACCGGTGCCATTAGGGAACCGGCGTCGGTAGTTTCTTTCCTCAGAAGGGAATTGCAGACGGCGGTTGATCACGAGGAATTCGAGCGCGCGGCACATTTGCGCGACAGACTCGCGGAACTATCCCGGCAGCACTGATCCTGCCGGGAATCCGATTCCCCTGGGAGGACCTGCATGAAAGAAACTGCTGAATATCTCAATGACAGTGCAGTGTTGTTCGCATCAGAAGGAAGTCACCGGGAGGCGATCGCCTGTTTGAAGAAGGGGCTGCTTCTAGAACCGGAGAATGGAATTCTCTGGTTTAATCTGGCACTCAGTTACCGGGCGCTCGGAAGACGGAATGAGTCGCGAACGGCACTCATGAATGCGGTTACGGCGAATCCCTCGGATCCCGACATAATTGATACTCTGGCAGTTGTTCTCCATGAACTTGGAGAAGACCGTGCTGCGGAAGAGGCTTATCTGAAAGCACTTGATCTTGCTCCCGGAAACGGAAGAATCTGGAACAATTTTGGTGTGCTCCAGTTCAGTCAAACCAGATACACCGATGCGGCAAGTTCGTTTGAAAAAGCGTTGTCCCTTATTCCCGATTTTGAAGATGCCCTGTATAATCTTCGGGATACCTATGATGAACTGGGTAAAACTGAGCAGCGGGACACCTGTACACGGCTTATGGCCGAGATGCACCGCTCAAACGGAGAGTAATGCGTGGGAATACGCGTCCTGTATATAAGCGAAGTGGTGGGCAAAGCCGGCATCTGGTGTATGAAGCAGGCCTTGCCCGCATTGAAAAAAGCGGAAAAAACTGATTGTGTCATTGTCAACGCAGACGGAGTAACCGGATCAGCCGGTATCGGGAAACAGCATGCGGGATACCTGCGCAAACTTGGTGCCGATTTGCTGGTTGGCAGCGATTACGCCTTTTTTCGGAAAGATCTTGTGGAAAACATCTCGACCGTACCGTACTTTATCCGGCCGGCCAACTATCCGGCGGAAAGCCCCGGGAACGGATGGCGTTTTGTGCAGGCAGGTACTGCCCGCCTTGCGGTTGTGTCCCTTATCGGCCGGGTGGGGTTTAGCCGGGTTCATGGTGATAATCCGTTTACCGCACTCCCTGTTCTTGCAGAACGGTTGCACCGGGAGACTCCCTATATTCTGGTGGACTTTCATTCCGGGGCAACAGCCGAAAAACAGGCATTCTTCTTCCATGCGGACGGCAAGGTATCTGCGGTTATCGGCTCACATTCACGGGTACAGACCGCAGACGCCAGTATACTTCCCGGCGGTACGGCATGTATAACCGATGCGGGCCGGACGGGAAGTCTGGATTCTGTAGGCGGTACCGATGCCGCGTCCAAAATTCGGGAATACCGGACCGGCATTCCCGACTGGTCGAGGGACGCATGGGAGCGCCCCTGCCTGCAAGGCCTGGTTATTGACCTCAATGATGACGGAACCGCTTCGGGAATTCGTCCGGTTACCGTACCCTGCGAAATTCCGGAAGAAGCAAGGAGAGCATAATCCATGACAGAAACCGCACGGGTAGTCGCAATAGAGGGAGAGACCGTATCGGTTGTCCCGCTGAATGTTGATGTTTGTCTCGGTTGTTCCAATGAGCATTGCAAATCGCACGGCAGTGTGTTTACGGCGAAAAACCGGAAACAGTTTGCCCTGAAACCGGGAGATGAAGTCCGAATCGGAGCCCGTGCGGCAAGTCAGATCCTGCAGGCTGTTATTTCTGTCGGCCTTCCGGTATTGTCGGGCGCTGCTGTATACGCGGTAATGCCTGGCATTCTGCCCGAAGCGGGGAGCGGATTACGTTCGGGTGCCGCTCTGGCGGCCCTGTTCCTGTCGGCGACAATTCTTGCCCGTCTTGTCCCTGTGGGAGCGAAGGGCTTTCCGGAAATTACAGAGGTGATTGGATCTTGAACAGCCGGAAACCTAGGGTCTGAATTCAAAGGCATACCGGTTGATTTTCCCGGCCATGTCATTCAGGGAGACCTGTTCCATAATCCCGCCGAGTTCCCATGCTACCTTCGGCATCCCGTATACAACACTGCTTCCCTCATCCTGACCAATTGTTCTTGATCCCTGTATGAATAATTCCCTGATTTTTACGGCGCCATCGCGGCCCATTCCGGTCATGATGATGCCAAGCGCCCGGTTTGAAAACTCTCGGGCAACCGAGTCAAAGAGAACATCAGCCGAAGGACGGTGTCCGTTCTGAGGGGGTGCGTCTGTTATCCGGGCAATGGTGGCAAGAGGCTTGCGTATTACTTCCAGATGCCGGTTCCCCGGAGCGATAAGGATGCGCCCCGGTTTTATTACATCGCCGTCCGCGGCTTCCTTGACCTCAAGGGGACAAATGCGGTCAAGGCTGTTGGCAAACTCTTCGGTGAATCCTGCGGGCATGTGCTGGACTACAACGATTGGCTGGGGCAGATCCGGATCCAGACGGGAGAAAACATCACGGAGGGCATTGGGCCCGCCGGTGGAAATTCCAAGCGCAATTATTTCTATCGATCCGGGCGCCCTGACCGGAACCGGCTTTCCGGACGTTGCAACCGGTTTCCGGATTTCTGTTGGCGTACGCGCGGCAGGACGGGAACGCTCCCGCTGGAAAGATGCTATGACTTCAGGAGACAGTATTTCCCGGTCGGCATCCTTTTTTGCTTGCGGCGGGAGAAATTCGGATCCATAGGCAGCCAAAGCTGCGTGCGGGAGTTTGCCGGCCCGGCCGGATTGTTTATCCCGCTGATGCTGGCGTCCGTATCCCGTAAGCAGCTCGACAAGTTGCCGGGCGACGGTGTGAAGATCTGCCGAGTCCGATCCTGACGGTTTTGTTACAAAATCGCTGGCGCCCAGTTCAAGGCACTCCATGGTAATACGGGCGCCTTCTCGGGCAACGCTTGAAAGCACGACAACCGGAATGTCAATGCCCAGTTTCTTCCGTTCCCGAAGGAACTCGATTCCGTTCATTTCCGGCATTTCAATATCGAGAACAATGACATCGGTATCACAGCGGGACAGTTTCTGGAGCGCAAAGCGGCCGTTCATGGCCTTGTCCGCTATTACGAGATCTTCACTGGTATCGATGATCTTTCCAATGAGGCTTCGCATGAGTGCGGAATCATCAACAATCAGTACTTTTACGGGGTTCATTGCATCGTCCTGTTATGAGTTTTTTTGATAGAGACAGGCCCAGTCGGTTTTAAGAAATTCAAACCGCGTTTTCATGCCGAACAGGGATTCGGAGTGGCCGATAAAAAGGAATGACCGGGGAGACATCGCGTCCCAGAACCGGTCAACAACCGCTTTTTGAGCTGCTTCATCGAAATATATGAGTACATTCCGGCAAAAGAGTATATCTACCTGGCGAAGGCCGGAATCATTCTTGAGGTTGTGATAATCAAAGCGGATCATGTTCATCAGTTCGTCCCGTACCTGGTATCCGTTGTTTTTCCGCTGGAAAAACCGTGTAAGGTAGTCGTCGGGGATGCCGGTTATACGACTGTCCGGATAAAATCCTGCCTTGCCGACCATGAGCGATTTGAGCGAGATGTCTGACGCGATTATTTCCGCAGTAACGGAAGACGGCAGTTTGTCTTTGAGAATCATGGCGAGCGTATACGGTTCTTCTCCGGTAGAGCATCCTGCACTCCAGATTTTGAGGCGTGTTGCATTCGCTTCTTTTTTGGACCGGAGCACTTCCGGAAGGACGTAATTGATGAGTGCATCAAAATGGGGCTGGTTTCGGAAGAAACGGGTAAGGTTTGTCGTAACCGAGTCCAGAAGAAATTTCAGTTCTTCCTTGTCCTGTTGCAGTACGTCATGGTATTCGCCGATTTTCGCCAGATTCTTGTCCCGAAGCCGCTCCTTGAGACGGCTTTCAAGGATGGACCGGTTGGTTGTGGAAAAGGTGATGCCACTGGCATCATATATCAAGGTGCGAAACCGCTCAAAATCGGCATCACTGAGAAAGTAGGCCATTCAAACTCCTGTATCCGTTTCCAACGGTCTCGCGTCAAAGTCTAAAACCTCTTTATGCCGCTGTCAATGCATGACCCTGTTTTGACGAAAGCCCGTATTAGGGATATAGTGAACCCATGAAGCGGCGCATGTCTGTAGTCATTGGTATTTTGCTCTGTATGATGACAATGCTGTCGTGTTCGTTTGATTACCGTGACGAGTCATTGACCGGGGAAGCCGCGCCGGAGATGGTGCTGCGGGAAGCTCGGGCCTCCCGCTATGAAAAAGCGGTACAATCTGTTGTTTTCACTGCCGCAATTCTTGAAATTTACGATGCAGACCGGATATGGGCTGCCGAAACGGTCCGGTTTACCGAATACGGTGATGGTACCGGCGGCACTGTCGAGCTTGAAGGGTCTGCCCGATTACTGCTCATAAACGAACAAGATTCTGTTTATTCGCTCGGCGGGGGAACCGAATTCTTTATTCGTGAGGACGGCCTGCGGGTTATCGCGTCGGATTTGCAGTGGCAAACGAAACTGCACCGTCTGTACGGACCGGACGACGGAACGGTTGAACTGATACGTGACGACGGCTCTTCAGTTCGGGGAACCGGGTTTTATGCGGATACCCTCAGCCGCTCGTATCTATTCAAACGGAATTTTTCTGGGGTCATTACATCGAATTCTTCAGACGCTTCTGAAAGGGATGTGCAATGAAGCTGTACTCATGTATTTTGGCATTGCTGATCGGAATTGTTCCCCTTATCGCGCAAAACAAGAACATATCATTTTCCGCAGACCGCATGAGCGGAACATCGGGGAAAAAGGACAGCATTACCATCCTGGAAGGCAATGCAACGGTACAGATTGACACCTTGACGATAACCGGGGACCGAATTGAGCTTTCGGGAAAAGATTTCCGCTATATCATTGCAGAGGGGAATATTTTCGGCGAAGATGTTGAAAAAGGCTTCTCTTTTTCCTCCGACCGGCTTACCTATGACCGTGAAACGGAAATTGCTTCTTTTCAGGGCAACGCGGTGCTTCGGGATACGGAAAACGATGTGGAAACGACAGCCGGTCTCATTTCCTATAATCAGAAAACAGAAGTAGCAGTGCTGCAGGTACAGGTAACGCTGAAACGGGGTACCATTGAGTCCGTCTCGGGATTTGCTGTATATCGGCGAACCTTGTCCCGCCTTGAACTGTCCGGTTCTCCCCGGGTTATCCGCAGCGGGGATGAGTTTACTGCGGACCGGATAACCGTAGATCTGGAAACGGAGTATATTTCGCTCGATGGTTCTGTGTCGGGCACATTGCAGAATAACGAGGCAGATGCTGATGAGTGATGTGTTGCGGGTGGAAGGTCTCAACAAGTACTTCGGAAAGAAACATGCGGTATGCGATGTATCGTTTTCCATGGAAGCCGGCGAAGTAATGGGTCTTCTCGGGCCGAACGGGGCTGGCAAGACAACCACGTTTTACATGGTTGTAGGATTCTACAAACCTGATGGCGGGAATATCTTTTTGAATGAAACCACGCTTGTGGGGCTTCCAATGTACAAGCGGGCCCGGGCAGGCCTGTCCTATCTGCCCCAGGAAGCATCTGCCTTTCGGAAACTGACGGTAGAACAGAATATATGGGCAATTCTCGAAACACGGGATGATCTTGAAGAAGCGGAGAAGCGGGAGCGCCTGGAATATCTTCTCGATGAGTTTGGAATTACCGAAAACAGGAGTCAACCGGCTTATACTCTGTCCGGGGGAGAGCGGCGCAGAACCGAAATTGCCCGTTCCCTGGCCATCGAGCCGCGTTTTCTGCTGCTCGATGAGCCGTTTGCCGGTATTGATCCCATTGCGGTACATGATATCAAGGTAATTATCCGGCATCTGGCTGAACAGGGAATCGGAATTCTCATTACCGATCATAATGTCCGCGATACCCTTGAAATTACCAACCGTGCCTGCATTATCAACAAGGGAGAGATAGTGGAAGAAGGCTCACGGGAGCATATTCTTTCTTCCGATATCGCGCGACAGGTGTATCTCGGTGAACAGTTCCGCATGTAACAGGCCGAATTTACCGACAAGTTTCTACTATATGTGTAGAATCGTTTTTTCTTGACATCCGTTACCTTCCCCGATACTATGTAGAGTGACAGCATCTATTTGGAAGGAGCATGCATATGGATTTACTGTATGTTATCCTGCCTGCTGTTGGTTTATTTCTAGGATGGACTATTCGCTGGCTGTATGCCAGATTTCAACTATCTGCATCTGAACAGAGAGCGGAACGTGTAATACAGGATGCCATAAAAGAAGCAGAAGCTCAAAAGAAGGAAATACTTCTAGAGTCAAAAGAACAGCTTATTCGTGAAAGAAACCAGCAGGAGCGGGAAAATCGTGAGCGCAGAAGTGAGCTCCAGCGATATGAACGGCGGCTGACGCTAAAAGAGGAAACTCTCGACAAGCGCAGCGAAAATATGGACAAACAGGAAGAGCGTCTTGCTGAACAGGGACAGGCGCTCGTTGAACGGGAAAAGTTCCTTCTTGGTGAGGAAGAACGCTATCGGCAGGAACTTGAACGGATTTCCGGGTTAACCGCGGACGAAGCAAAGAGTCTGATAATCAAGGATCTCGAAAACGAGGCAAAGCACGACGCACAGGCACTGCTTAACAAGATAGAGCAGGAAGCCCAGGTTGCGTCCGAGAAGAAAGCCCGTGATATCCTGGTAACGACCATTCAGCGGATTGCGACTGAAACAACCGGTGACATTACTGTTGCTACGGTCAGTTTGCCAACTGATGAAATGAAAGGCCGCATTATCGGACGCGAAGGGCGGAATATCCGTACTCTCGAAACCCTCACCGGTGTGGATGTCATTATCGATGATACACCGGAAGCAGTCGTTATCTCCTGTTTTGATCCGGTACGAAAGGAAATTGCAAAGGTTTCTCTTGAGCGGCTTATTCTCGACGGACGGATTCATCCGGCGCGGATAGAAGAAGTTGTGCAGAAGGTAACCCGTGAAATTTCCCAGAAGATCTACGAAGAAGGGGAGAAAGTCCTCTTTGATCTCGGTATTCACAACATGAGCCAGGATGGCGTTCGTGCGCTGGGCCGGCTCTACTTCCGTACAAGTTACGGCCAGAATGTGCTGTACCATTCCAAGGAAGTTGCCATGATTGCCGGCATGCTTGCCGCGGAAATTGGCGCCAACCGGGATCTCGCAAAACGTGCGGCCCTGCTCCATGATATTGGAAAGGGTGCGGAGAACGATTCAGACCAGAACCACGCTGAAGTGGGTATGGATCTTGCACGCAAGATGAATGAGGATCCCCGGGTTATCAACGGTATTGGTTCACACCATAACGACATTGAACCTTCGTGCATTGAATCGGTTCTGGTACAGATTGCAGATGCCATTTCTGCGGCCCGTCCGGGTGCCCGCCGGGAGACGATAGACAACTACGTAAAGCGGCTCGAGAATCTTGAGGCAATAGCCGAAAGTTTCCCCGGCGTTGAAAAGGCGTATGCCATACAGGCCGGACGCGAGCTTCGCGTCATTGTCAATAATGAAAAGATTCCCGATCCCGAGGTCAAGGATCTTGGCCGGGAAATTGCAAAGCGTATTGAAAACGATCTCAGGTATCCGGGGCGCATCCGCGTTACCCTGATCCGGGAAACCAGAATCGTGGAATACGCGCGTTAGCGCGTATTCCCAGGAAAACCGCAACGCGGTTTTCCACGTGGAATACGCGCGTTAGCGCGTATTCCCAGGAAAACCGCAACGCGGTTTTCCACGTGGAATACGCGCGTTAGTGCGTATTCAGGAGGAAACCGGCACAGCCGGTTTCCTACATGATACCCCCGCAGGGATATTCCCTGCGGGTTTTTTTATGTCTCTTGAGCTAATCAGCTATTCGGGATAGTATGCTTCCGCCAGGGGTGTCGGATGCCATCAGGTATACCGGCTGAGATCAAACCCTTACGCGGGAGCCGGTATGGCTCTCCAACCTGTATCCGGGTAATGCCGGCGGAGGGAGCGATGAAAACTCGTCTTTGTATTATCCTTTCAATTCTTTTTGTTGTAATTCCTGGAAGTATCCAGGCGCTTGGAGGCAGTGATCAGGAGGGCCGCGGGAAGGAAGTGGTCGTATATACCTATGACTCCTTTGTTTCCGAGTGGGGTCCGGGCCCCGAACTGAAACGTTTGTTCGAGGAGCAAACAGGGTATACGCTGACGCTTGTTTCCTGCGGCGATGCGGCCGAGGTTCTCTCCCGGGCTGTACGGGAAAAAAAGCAACCTCGCGCTGATATTCTATTGGGCATTGACAATACGCTGTATATGCAGGCACGCGATGCAAATATCCTTGTTTCATACAAACCGGCTCATGCTGATAAGCTCATTCCCCGGGAACTGGTTCTTTCTGATGATTGGCTGCTCACGCCGTATGACTGGGGCGTATTCTCGATCATTTATGACACGGAATCCGGTATTACACCCCCTGCATCTCTTGAAGATCTGACTCATGACCGGTATCGGGGCAAATTGATACTGATGGATCCGCGGATGAGTACTCCCGGAGCGGGATTTCTTGCCTGGACCATTGCTGTGTACGGTGACCGCTACGAATCATACTGGGAACGGCTCAAGCCGAACATCCTCACCCTTGCTCCCGGCTGGGACGCGGGTTATGGACTGTTTGTTTCGGGGGAGGCTCCGCTGGTTATCAGTTATACGACAAGTCCCGCGTATCATTTGGAATATGAACAAAGCACCCGATACCGGGCGCTTGTTTTTCCGGAAGGCCATATCCGCCAGATTGAGGGAGTTGGCGTGGTTCGTGGTGCGGAAAATACGGAAGGAGCCCGTGCTTTTATAGATTTTCTCATAAGCCGGGAAGCTCAGCGCGTGATTCCGCTTACCCAGTGGATGTACCCGGTTGATGTGTCTCTCGATCTGCCGGAATCTTTTTCTGCGGCAGCTCCCCGAGTGAATGCCATCCTTGGAATTCCCGAAGGCGGTATACGGGTTGCTACTGAACGGATTCTGACCATTCTCTCGCGCTGATGCGTCCCGTTTTTGCCCGGACCGCTATTGCAGCCGGGGTTGTATCTCTTTCCCTGGTTGCTCTTGCGGTAATTTTACCGCCGGTTGCCGCAGCCACGTTGCTCTTTGTACAGCCGACGCAGGGAATTCACGATTCAGTATCGTTTTTTATTACCCGGATTCTTCCGGCTCTGCGGTTCACTGTTGTGCAGGCACTTCTTTCTGCCATTCTTGCAGTCCTGGTCGGTCTTCCCGGCGCTTTTCTCGCTGCCCGGAGAAATTTCCCCGGGAGACGCCTGCTTTTGGCATTATCCGGGGTGCCGCTCTGTGTTCCTCCTGTTGTAATAGCGCTTTCTTTTGTACTTTTTTACGGAAGGAACGGTGTGCTCAACACCCTGCTCATGACTGTTTTTTCTCTTGAATCACCCCCGGTTGGCTTTTTGTATTCACTGGGAGGCATAGTGCTTGCGCACGGGCTGTATAATTTTCCGGTGGTGCTTCGTACGGTTGCCCGTACCTGGGAACGTCTTCCTGTTGAACGTGAACAGGCGGCGGTTCTTCTGGGCGCGGGACCCTTCCGGGTGTTCCGTACGGTTATACTCCCGTCGCTTGCCGGTTCCATTCTTTCGTCTGCCATGCTTGTATTTTTGTATTGTTTTTTCAGTTTTGTAATCGTTTTGATGTTTGGGCGGATTGGGGGAACAACACTGGAAGTGGAACTGTACCAGGCAGCACGAAACGCATTGAATTTGCGGGGTGCCGCACTCATTGTTCTTGTTGAAACGGGTATAGCTTCGGGGGCTGTATTTCTCTTTGCATCCATTCAGCAGCTGTTTGTTCATACCCGCGGTATGACTGTCCTGCGGCCGCGTCGCCCGTTGGCAGGACTCAGGGAACTGCTGTCGGGCGGAGGATACCTTCTGCTGGTGCTCATTTTCTTTGTAGGCCCTCTGGGCATGATTGTATTCAAATCGTTTGCCGCGTCTTCCGCGGGACAATATACCGGAGGAATCCGTCCGGGACTTGCCGGCTGGCATTCGCTTGTTACTTCTTCATCATTTATTCCGGCACTTTTCTCCACGCTTTTCGTGGGCATCGCGGCGTCTGTGCTTGCAACAGCGGCAGCTCTTGCTTTTGCGCTGTATGAAGAGCACCATGGTTCAAGCGGTCCGTTAACGCGCATGCTTCCCCTTTTGCCGCTTGCCGTTTCTTCGGTTGTGCTCGGTGTTGGCTGGACGATCCTTGTGCCGCGCGGAAGTGTTGCTGTTCTCGTTGTTGCACAGGCGGCAGTGTCCTGGCCTTTTGCCTGGACGCAGATACGCGCTTCCCTGGATCGCATACCGGAGGAAATACCCCGCGCGGCACGTTTGCTTTCTTCCCGTGCTTCAGATGTTCCGTTCCGTATTCTTGTTCCTCTTGCCCGGCGAGGAATCCTTTCCGGTGCGGGATTTGCTTTCGCCATAAGTGCGGGGGATGCTACCCTGCCTCTCGTACTTACCATTCCCCGTTTTGAAAACCTGGCACTGTTGTTGTTCCGTCTTTCCGGATCGTACCGCTTTACTGAAGCCAGTGCCTGTGCAGTACTTCTGGCACTCATTACCGGGATGGTGTTTTTTTTCCAGGATACTGAAAAGGAGTCTTCGTTATGAGCATGAACAATACACTCCCATATTTTCTTGTAGAAGATCTTCTGAAGAAATGGACCATGCAAACCGTGCAGGTGAGTTTCTCGCTGGAAAAAGGCGAAGCCCTCGTCCTGCTCGGTCGTTCCGGTATCGGGAAATCGACCGTGCTCCGCATGATTGCCGGACTTGAAAAACCGGATGCCGGCAGAATAGTACTTGACGGTCATGATATTACCACCCTTCCAGCGGGTTCCCGGCGGGTCGGTATGGTGTTTCAGGATGCCGCGCTTTTTCCCCATTTGACGGTGGAAGACAATATTGCGTACGGTCTTGTGTCCGGCGGCATGAGCCGGAAAGAAAGCCGGACAATGGCCGACGAATGGCTCCGCCGATTTTCGCTCGAGGGCTTCGCCCGGCGCCGGCCGGAAACTCTTTCCGGCGGGGAGAAGCAACGGGTTGCGCTTGCCCGAACCCTGGCCGTTGATCCGGCGGTTGTACTTTTTGACGAGCCCTTGTCCGCTCTCGATGCCGGCCTCAGGGACCGGCTCCGCCGGGAACTGCGCAGCCGCCA
>CAZGQQ010000019.1:0-1668 GCA_964527175.1 uncultured Treponema sp. | reverse complement strand
ATCGCACGCTCGTAGACATTCGCCGGGCGCATGGCTATACTTGCGCCCTATGGGTTTTCGATTTACCGAGTATGACGTAATCGTCGTGGGCGGGGGACATGCCGGCATTGAGGCGGCTCTCGCGGCGGCGCGGATGGGGGCTTCAACCCTGCTCGTAACACAAACACTGGACAGTATCGGCCGACTCTCCTGCAATCCCTCAATAGGCGGAATTTCCAAGGGTAATATCGTGCGCGAAATAGACGCGCTCGGCGGAGAGATGGGGCGTCTTGCCGACGCGACCATGATCCAGTACCGGCTGTTGAACCGGAGCAGGGGACCTGCGGTGCAGGCGCCCCGGGTGCAGTCCGACAAGTTCAAATACCATCTTCTCGCCAAACAGACACTGGAACTGGAAAAGAACCTGCACCTGTATCAGGATACCATTGTCGACCTTGTTGTCGAGAATGACACACAGCCGCGCCTTGCGGCGGTGGTGACCGACCGGGGCAGACAGATTTCGGCTAAAGCCGTGGTTCTTACAACGGGAACCTTCCTTGAGGGTAAAATCTATATCGGTGAGTATGAAGCGGCGTCCGGCCGGCTCGGAGAACAGGCTGCGATCGGGCTCGGTACGGCCATGCGGGAAAAAGGGTTTACCATGGGGCGGCTCAAGACCGGCACGCCGCCGCGCATCCTGAAAAACACCATAGACTTCAGCACCCTCGAAAAACAGGACGGTGATCCCGACGTTCAGGGCTTTTCCTTTTCCGGAAGACCGGTCGCCCTCGACCAGGTTTCCTGCTGGGTTACCTATACCAACGAGGAGACCCACCGCATCATCAGCGAAAACTCCCATCGTTCGCCCCTGTTCAGCGGGAAAATCCAGGGGGTGGGTCCACGGTATTGTCCGTCCATTGAAGACAAGGTTCTCCGCTTTGCCGAACGGAACCGTCACCAGCTTTTTCTTGAACCCGAAGGTCTCGATACCGAAGAAATATACATTAACGGACTTTCCTCGTCCCTGCCCGAGGAAGTACAGGACGAGTTCATGCGTACCATCCCCGGGCTTGCCGACGCGGTGGTAACCCGCCCGTCCTATGCCGTGGAATATGACTATATTGATCCCACCCAGCTTACGCCCGCGCTTGAAACAAAACGCGTCCGCGGTCTTTTTACGGCCGGACAGATAAACGGCACGTCAGGATACGAGGAAGCGGGCGGTCAGGGCCTCATTGCCGGAATAAACGCCGCGCTCTACGTACGCTCGGGTCCCGGGTATGAGCCCTTTGTTCTTTCCCGCTCGGAGGCCTATATCGGGGTGCTCATCGACGATCTGGTGACACTCGGCACCCGGGAGCCGTACCGGATGTTTACCGCCCGCGCCGAATACCGGCTCCGCCTGCGCCACGACACCGCAGACGAGCGGCTTACTGAACGTGCCTGGAAGCTCGGGCTCAAGAATGATTCGGCAATGGAGCGACTCCGGAACAAGGAAACCGCACGGGACGCGATAACCGCACTGTGGAGCGCGCGCCGGATCAAAAATGACGACGCTGAACGCTTTCCCGAGCTTCGCGCTCATGTGGGCAAGACCTGTGCCGATGCGCTTCGTGATCCGAAGATTCCGCTGGATACCATTCAGTCGCTTGACGATGGCTTCGCGGGCACTGATCCCGCCATTGCCCA
>CAZGQQ010000018.1:0-26193 GCA_964527175.1 uncultured Treponema sp. | reverse complement strand
GCAAGGACCGGAAGCTCGGCAAAACGGTAGACGGACGGGATATCCCGGACCGGTACTATTACAACGAGCTTCTTCCGGCACTTTCCTAAAAGTCCTGCAAAAAGTCCGGAACCGAAACTCCCCATCTCCTGAAAGACGCCGCTTCGGCAAGGTGTTCCGCACTGATTGGATCCGATCCTTCCATGTCCGCAATGGTTCTCGCAACTTTGAGTATTCCGTGTCCGCCACGAGCGGAAACGGTTCCACTACGCATTTCACGACTGAACAGGGCCTGTAACTCCGGGGTCAGTGTGCAAAACCGTGCGATATCCGCGGGAGTGAGCCGGGCATTGAGCCACTCCATGCCTTCATACCGGTAATTCCCGCGCCGGTTCCGCGCCCATTGCCGTTTTCGTGCCCGCTCCACAGCCGTCCGGAGAGCGGTCGTGGATGTACCGGCTTCGCGGGCTGTTTGCCCGGTGCAGTGTGTCGGCCCGTAGCCGGCGGATACAGAACCGCGTTCCGTGAGTTCGTCCGGATCGGGGGTTTCTACCGCTACCCGCAAATCTATCCGGTCCAGCAGGGGTGCGCCCAGTTTACGCCAGTACTTTTCAACTGCTTCCGGGCTACAGGTGCAGATGCGGTTTTTTGCCGCGTAGTTACCGCAGGGGCAGGGGTTCATGGCCATGAGGAGCTGGAACCGGGCCGGAAACTGTGCCGTTTTTCCCGCCCTGCTCACCGTAACTGTTCCGGTTTCCAGCGGAGAACGGAGCGCCTGAAGTACGGTTGTCCTGAACTGGGCGGCTTCGTCGAGAAAGAGCACCCCGCCGTGGGCAAGCGATATTTCCCCCGGCCGCAAAAGCCTCCCGCCGCCGGCGATGCCTTCCAGGCTCGCATTGGGATGGGGTTCCCGGAAGGGCGGATCGGTTAAAAGCTGTGAGCGGAGCAATGTCCCTTCGGTGGCGTCACTGCAGGTTCTGGCGGAATCTCCTCCAGTGTCGAAACCCCCGCCGGAGCCGGCGCTGCCTCCGCCAGTTTCGAAACCCCCTCCTGCGTGCATGGTAGCGACCGGATCGGTGAATCTGCCCGGAGGGAAGCCCGCCAGGCTGTGTATGCGGGTTACCGTGACGGCGGTTTCACCGTCGAGGAGGGGAAGAAGGGCGGGAAACCGGGAGAGTGCAAGTGTTTTCCCGCTTCCCGGCGGACCGTATGCCACAAGGTGGTGGCCGCCCGCCGCCGCGATCTGGAGAGAGCGAACCAGTCGCTGCTGGCCCCGTACTTCACTGAATTCGGCCGCCTCATGCCTCCAGCGGACAATACCTGCTGCACCCCGTTCATGACCGCCGCCAGGGCTGTCCGTAACCCGCGCTTCACGGACGAGAAGGCTGGCGAGCGCGAAATAGGCATCGTTCAGGGTATGTACACCGGCGGAAACGGCTGTGTCGCGGATTTCCGCTTCTGCCAGATTCTCCGCCGGTACGATGTAGTGCCGGATGCCGCATTCGAGTCCCCGGGAGACGGCGGCGAGCACTCCTTTTACCGGGCGCACTGTTCCGGAGAGTTCCAGTTCGCCGAGCACCATGACCCGAAGGTCAGATTCTGCATGCGTCATGCCGTTTGCCGCGGAAAGGACCGCAAGCGCGATGGGCAGGTCAAACGAACTGCCCTCCTTGCGGAGGTCCGCCGGGCTCAGGTTGATGAGTATGCGGTCCCGGGGAAATTCAAACCCCGAGTTCCGGACCGCAGCCCTCATCCGCTCCCGTGCTTCTTTCACCGCTCCGTCGGGAAGCCCCACCATGTCAACAGCCGGAATACCCCGGCGCAAATCGGCCTCAACCTTGATAATCTCGCCTTCGTAACCAAAATGGGCAAAACTGACAATATCCATAGCATCCCCCGCAGTACTATATAGAGCGGATTTCGAGCGGTGGCCCAATGTTGACTTATTATCGCAATACATTAGTATAGGGTGTGTGGAAACAGAAATTATAAACCCCGAACTGGCTTCTCGCCTTGAAAAGGACGGTGTTGAACTGGACCGTCTCCTGCGCTTTCTCGATGACCTGAACTCGGGCAAATTCGGTGAGCAAAAAAGCGGCGGACCGTACACGGTTCCCGATCTGCACCATCCGTCCATCCTTGATGTTCCCGCGCTTTCCTCCTGGACCATGAGTCTTCCCGACGCGCGGAAACGCTTTTCAGAGCTCGGTATCCCGCTCTCCCCCGAATCGCTCAGCGGTTCATCCGGGGGAAAGATCACCTTTTCCCGATCCGCGCTCGAAACAATCGGTATCCACCTGTATCCTCGTACCGCGTTCGGTTTCCTCAACGGCGGTGCGGCATCGAGCTATGCGGACATTAAAAAGAACAGTGCCCTTTCCGGCGATCTTCTTGCGGCTTTCCGGGACAAATTTGATCTGATGGCTGCCCGGTGCCGGGGTAAACCCAAGGGCATAACTCCCGCCTACATGAACGAAGACGGCAGTCCCGGCTACTCATTCCAGCTCCTCAAATTCCGTATGCTCCTTGGTCACAAGGCACGGTATGCTTCTCTTGCCGGTTCGGTCCCCGAACTTTTGCTGCCGGCATTCCAGATGACGAGCGTGCATACCGATTCGGCTATCGCGGATGCAATGAAGAGCTATGAACATCATCCGCTGCTGACCGGTCCTGCCGCACGCATCGGCTGTGCACCGATCGACATCCGCACCGGGGTTCAGCCCATGATGGCTGCCATTACCCATTCATCGGAAGGTCTTCCCCGGCGCATTTTTGACCGGGCCTACGGGAAAGAAAACACCGCGCTTCCCATCCCCGGCGGTCACGGACAAAATTTCGAGATTCTTGCGCCCATTTATCGTGATCTCCATTCAAAGGGCATACGGTATCTCTGGCTCGGAAATATCGACAATATGGGCTATACCATGAATCCGCTCATGCTTGCGGTGTTTGCCCTTTCGGGCAGGGAAGCCGCGTTTGAAACCGCCTTCCGTACCCCAATGGACATAAAAGGCGGCGTTCTGGTTACCGATTCTGATGGCCGCATGACCTGTGCCGATATTGGACCGGCCATAAAGGCCGAAGAAGTTCTTGCCTTCGAAGGAGCGGGAAAAACCATCCTTTTTAACTGCGGAACCGGGCTTTTTGACCTTGATCGTCTCGTATCCCGGCTTGACTCCCTTCCCTACCGGATTCCCCTGCGAATTACGGATCAGGACAAGGATGCCGGGCTCTATGCACAGGCAGAACAGATTACCTGGGAAATTATCGGTCTCCTGGATGATCCGCTGTTCTTTGCCGTGCGAAAAACGGAACGATTCCTCGCGGCAAAACTGCTCATGGAAACCCTGTCAACAAGCCTTCCCCGGGAAGCAGCCGGAGTTTCGGAAATTGGTGAAGTGTCCCTTGAATTGAACCGGGGTCTCGAGCAACTGCTTTCCGGCGAATACCTGCTGAAAAACAGCGGGGGTTGTTGGATTCCGGCGGATTAATCAGTATACTCTTCAGCCAAGGAGTGCTCATGTACAACGCGAAGGATAATCGATACGACACCATGCACTACCGCCGCTCGGGACGGAGCGGCATTCGACTCCCCGAGCTTTCGCTCGGACTCTGGCACAACTTCGGTTCAAAGGACGATGCCAAAACGGCGGAAGCGATTATACTCCATGCCTTTGACCGGGGAATAACCCATTTTGACCTTGCCAATAACTACGGCCCGCCCCCCGGGTCGGCTGAACAGTTTTTCGGCCTTATGATGGAAAAAAAATTGCGGCCATACCGCGATGAACTGATAATCTCAAGCAAGGCGGGATACGACATGTGGCCGGGACCGTATGGCGACTTCGGAAGCCGGAAATATCTCGTTGCAAGCTGTGATCAGAGCCTTGCGCGCATGAAACTCGACTATGTCGACATTTTCTACCATCACCGCAGAGATCCGGACACACCGCTCGAAGAGACGATGGGCGCGCTCGACTACATTGTGCGCTCAGGCCGTGCCCTGTATGCCGGTATTTCCAATTACGGCCCCGAGGACGCGGAGCGCGCCATACGTATTCTCCGTGAGCTCGGAACGCCCTGTCTCATTCACCAGGGAAACTATTCAATGCTGAACCGATGGGTAGAAGGCGGTCTTCTGGACGCGCTCGAGCGTGAAGGTGTCGGCGGTATCTGGTACTCGCCCCTCGCGCAGGGATTACTGACCGGCCGGTATCTCGATGGAACCATTCCGAAGGGATCCCGTGCATCACGGAGCGCCTTTTTGAAACCTGAACGGCTCACACCGACACTTCTCGAGAAACTTAATGCGCTTTCGGATATCGCTGCGGATCGCGGTGAAACCCTGTCGCGCCTCGCCATAAAATGGCTCCTCCGTCACAAACAGACAACGTCGGTGCTCATTGGTGCAAGTTCGGTACCCCAGCTCGATGAAAACCTTCTCTCACTGGAAGGTGCAGTCCTCTCGGACGGGGAACTGAAGCGTATCGAAGCAGTACTGGCGATGCCGGAATAGAAAGCGGGGAAACGATGGAATTGCGAAAAACAAAAATAGTCTGTTCAATGGGACCTACCACTGAAAATATTGATGTGGTATGCGATCTTCTCCGCTCCGGTATGAATGTCGCGCGGTTCAATTTTTCCCACGGCGATCAGGAGTACCATCTTGCGGGAATCAGACGGGTGCGTGAGGCGTCGCGTATTACCGGAATTCCCTGTGCGCTCCTGCTCGACACCAAGGGCCCGGAGATTCGTACCGGCATCATTCCGGATGACGGCGTGCTCACTATTCGTACCGGGGACCGCTACCTTTTTACCAATGACTCAGGTCCGGTCATACCGGCATCGGAATCGGCTCCGGGGCGTATCCCGCTGAGCTGGAAGAAACTTCCCGAAGAAATAACACCACAATGCCGTATCCTTGTCGCGGACGGGCTTGTGGATTTTCTCGTTCTCGAAACCGATGGATCGTCCACCATTACCGCCATAGCGCAAAACAACGGCTCTTTCGGGAGCCGCAAGAATGTCAACGTTATCGGAATCCATCCCGACGTTCCCATCCTCAGCGATCAGGACAAGCGGGATATTGAATTCGGTATACAGGAGGGTATGGATTACATCGCGGCAAGTTTTGTCAGTTCTGCCGCAGACGTGGTATCCATTCTCCGGTTCATTGAACCGTATGAAAGTCCCATTCGCCTCATCGCCAAGATTGAAAACGAGGAAGGGCTCAATAACATTGAAGATATCATTGCCGTTTCGGCCGGAATCATGGTGGCACGGGGAGACCTCGGTGTTCAGCTCGAGACCGAGCGAATTCCGCTTGCGCAAAAAAAGATAATCGCTGCCTGTAATACCGCAGGAAAACCGGTTATTACCGCCACGCAGATGCTCGATTCCATGATCATAAACCCCCGGCCGACCAGGGCTGAACTCACCGATGTGGCAAACGCAATATTCGACGGTACCGACGCGGTCATGCTTTCCGGAGAAACCGCGAACGGGGCCTATCCGGTTGACGCGGTACGAACGATGGCCAAGATTGCACAAACGGTGGAATCATCCAGCGAATATCGCGAAAAAATGCGTCAGTATCATAATGCCCAGGTACAACGGGCAACCATTGCCGAAACCATTGCCTTTTCCGCGTACCGGACGGCAACTGAAATTGATGCGGTCGCCCTGGTTACCCCGACATTGAGCGGCAATACGGCTCGTCTGTTGAGTACCTTCCGGCCCGAACAGCCGATTATCGCCGCCACACCGTCGGAAACCGTACTCCGCCAGCTCCTGCTGAACTGGGGCGTGTTTCCAAGCCTGGTTGATGTCGCGGATGAGTCGGAAACCATGATACAGAACTCGCTCCGGTCGGCGCTCGATTCCGGTCAGCTCAAGCAGTCTGACAAGGTTGTTCTGGTAGCCGGTCTTCCCATTGTATCCCCGGTCATGGTCAATACCATCCGGGTGCTTTTTGTCGGTTCGGTAATCGGCCGCGGAGTGAATGCTGCAGGCGGGCTGCCGGAGAGCGCCTACCGGGCTACCGGCAGAGTAGTCCGGGCGGAAACCGCCGACGAAGCACTATCAGCGCTGCGCAAACGTGGAGGGGAAATACTGGTTACCCGTAACCTGGACATGAGTTTTGTTCCCCTGCTTCGTCTGGTAAACGGTCTCGTTATCGAACAACCCACCGAGCTATCCAGCGAGATCCTGTCCATGATCAACCCGTCACTGGTTTGGGTGTCCCAGGTGCCGCGGGCAATGAAGATTCTTGAGCCAGGGCTTACAGTAACCCTGGACAGCCGTGAAAAGATCGTGTATGAGGGAACCATATAAACGAAACGGGTACTTTACACAGGTTTTTTTATTTGGTACTATTGGCTTCCATTATGTGAAAAACAAGGGCTTTATCCCTTTTTGAGAAGGTAGGTTTATTATGTCCCGGAGATGTGAAATTTGCGGTAAGGGAACGATCAGTGGAAACAAGGTCAGCAAGGCCTATAATCACACCCGTCGTCAGTGGAAACCGAATATCGTGTCGGTAAAGACCGAACTCGGTGGAACAACCATGACCATCAAGATGTGCGCCCGCTGTCTCAGAAGCGGCTATGTCCAGAAAAAGGTATAACTGATCAGGTTTTACCCTGGATGGTAATGCGGAGCCCGTCATGTGCGGGCTCTATTTTTTTGCCCGGAGCGTTATCCCGCAGCCATGAGCGGATCTGTTCGTGGGAAAAGTCGTGGCAAATATGGGTGAGCCAAGCCCGTTTCGCACCGATCCGGTCTATTGCCGTAACGGCCTGGGGAAAATTGAAATGGGTTGAATGTTCCCGGAGGCGCAGTGCGCCGATCACCAGGTTTTGTACACCCTGCAGCAAGCGAAATGAATAGTCAGGAATGCGATTACAGTCGGTAATGTAGGCCGTATCTCCGAATCTCCAGCCAAAGACCATGAGTGAGCCGTGAAATACCGGAACGGGCTGAAATTCCACTCCCGCTATGCTGATGTGCTCCGGATTGCATACCGGGTTCCGCCGTTCGCGGACACGAACCGGGTTCAGCTGAAAGTGCGGTTTTCCGCCGCCTGCGGTGCTCTGCCGAAACGCATAGGCAAATCGGGTGCGGATATCACGGATGCACGACTCTTCCGCCCATATCGGGATGTTTTTTTTCCAGGTAAAAATGCGCAAATCATCCATACCGTGAATATGATCCGCGTGCGAATGGGTAACAAGGACCGCTTCAAGGCCGGTGATGCCGGCGCGTATTGCCTGAAGGCGAAACTCCGGCCCTGCGTCAATAAGACAGGCACGTCCGCTGTCCATGCGGATGAGGGCACTGGTACGCATTCTGTTGTCGTTGGGATCCTGCGATGTGCATACCGGACAGGTGCAGCCGATTACCGGCACTCCGTGACTGGTACCGGAGCCGAGTATTTCAAGTTCCATGGTGAGTACAACAATACCGGTGCGGCAGGGGAGTGGTCAAGAACTGTGACCAACAATTTTGGTAGCAGTTAATTTTTGTTGAGAAATACTGATAAAAAGGCTACTCTATCTGGTATGAATCCAAAAGACCAGGCACATGAGCTCATGCAGGTGCTCGACTATATTCTCAATCGCTGTACCCTGCGGGAAATGGACGCGCTTCAGGCTGCCGTGGAGCGCAGACGGAAAGATCTCGAAGCGTCAACCGGCATTATTTCGCTTGACCCCGAACGGGCTGCCCGCGAGATGTCCGGAGTGGTAGAAAACTCAATTAATAAGAGCATGGAAAGCATCAGAAAGACGTTCCGGGAATTTGCGGTAGACCTGATAAAAAAAGAAGCGCCCGAATTGACCGATGCACAAATGGCGGAACTGGTAGATTCCTGGCTCCCGGACTCGTCTTCTCCGGGCCGGCAGGGTTCAGGGGTACCGGCCAATGGACGCTACCGCGGATTGGCAAAAAAGGGACTGGTGAACGGAATCGAGTGCGAGCTCATGTATGAAATGGTCAATCAGTTTATCGCCTACAGTACGGGCGCCATGAGCTTGTCGGACGAAGGAGCCCTCCGTGATGCGGTTGGCGACTGGACAACCATTTACTGGAAAAAGTTTCCACCGGAAGTACAGAACCTTGTCCGGCAGTTTCTTTCCGGCTCCCTTTCACTGCCCGAATTTGACCAGGAGCTGCTTTCCCTGCTTCGGTAGATGGTTCAGTTCATTCGTTTTATTTCGTCTATGCGGTCCCGGATAACAGCGGCTTCCTCAAAGTGAAGCGTCTCGGCGTATTCTGCCATCTGCTTTTCCAGCTCCCTGATGAGTCGCTTGCGGTCGGCGGGGAGAAGGAGGTTGTGGCTCCGCACCAGTACATCCGATTCTGTTTTGGCCGCTTCCCGCTTCAGCTCGTTTTCCCGCGTAAGGATATCACCAATCGCCTTCTTGACGGTTGTTGGCGTAATTCCGTGTTCCTTGTTCCATGCTTCCTGGATTGACCGGCGGCGGTCTGTTTCCCCGATTGCTTCGCGCATGGCGTCGCTCGTATTGTCGGCATACATGACCACCCGCCCGTTTACGTTTCGGGCTGCCCGCCCGATTATCTGGATGAGGCTCGTAGCCGATCGGAGGAAGCCGATCTTGTCCGCGTCAAGAATCGCTATGAAGGACACTTCGGGAAGGTCGATTCCTTCGCGGAGAAGGTTTATGCCGACGAGAATGTCAAACTCGCCGGAACGGAGTCCTTTGAGAATTTCAACCCGCTCTATGGTTTCAACTTCCGAATGGATGTATTTTACCTTGAGACCAAGCGACGTCAAATAGTCGGTAAGGTCTTCGGCCATTCGCTTGGTGAGGGTCAGTATGAGGCTCCTCTCGCCGTCTGCGATGCGCCGGGAAACTTCGCGGTAGATATCTTCCATCTGTCCTTCGCTCGGCCGGATTTCTATGGCAGGATCGATGAGTCCGGTCGGCCGGATTACCTGTTCGACAATACGGGTAGAGCGCTTCAGTTCATTCTCGCGCGGTGTGGCGGAAACGAACACCGCCTGGTTAATCATGGACTCGAATTCGGCTATCTTGAGCGGCCGGTTATCGAGCGTACAGGGGAGGCGGAACCCGAAGTCCACCAGGTTTTGTTTCCGTGAGCGGTCTCCCTCGAACATGGCTCCCACCTGCGGCCAGGTAACATGGCTTTCGTCCATAAAAAGGAGGAAGTCCTTCGGGAAGTAGTGGAGAAGGGTTGCCGGCGGCTCCCCCACCGGGCGTCCGGCTATGGGTGCCGAGTAGTTTTCAATTCCCGGGCAGTACCCCATCTCCTTGAGCATTTCGAGGTCATATTCGGTTCGTGTCTTGAGCCGTTCCGCTTCAAGAACCTTTCCCTGGATACGGAACCGTTCGAGCTGTTCGTCGAGCTGTTCCTGTATTGCCCCGACTGCACGGGGAATCGCGTCTTCCGGCATGACAAAGTGTTTTGCGGGATAGATGGACAGTTCATCCAGTTCAAGCAGTGTTTCACCCGAGACGGGATGGAACTTCCGTATCCGGGAAATTTCTTCCCAGTCAAATTCGATACGGTACGCTTCTTCAAGGTATGCGGGGAAAATTTCAAGCACATCTCCCCGCGAGCGGAATCGGCCGCGTTCAAGGACTGCATCGTTCCGTTCGTACTGCAGGGTAACCAGTTTTCGCTTGAGCTCATCGGGATCAATGGTCATGCCCTTTTCAACATGTACCCGCAAATCGCGGTATGACTCCGGGAGCCCAAGACCGTAAATGCAGGAAACGGTAGAAACCACGATAACATCACTTCGTTCCATGAGACTGAAGGTGGCGGAGAGCCGGAGACGGTCTATTTCCTCATTGATCGAAGCGTCTTTTTCTATGTACAGATCGCGTGCCGGAACATACGCTTCCGGCTGATAGTAATCATAGTATGATACAAAATATTCAACGGCATTGTCGGGGAAGAAGCTCTTGAACTCGCGGTAGAGCTGAGCGGCCAGTGTTTTATTATGGCTGATGACCAGCGTCGGGCGCTGCACCTTCTCGATGATCTTTGCCATGGTAAATGTTTTGCCCGATCCGGTGACTCCCCGGAGCGTCTGGAAGCGGTCGCCCGCGTTGATGCCGGATACCAGCGACGCTATCGCCTGTTCCTGGTCTCCAGCGGGTTCATAGTCTGAAACAACATGAAACGGGCGCATCAGTTTTTCCGTTCAACGAGTTGAACCGTTACGTCCATCTGGTTCTTTCCGCGCAAAACGGTAACCCTCACTTTTTCATCGGGCTTTTTTGCTTCCAGAGCCGCATAGTAATCCGCGAGACTTTCTACCGGTTGTCCGTCAATGGCGGTAATAACGTCTCCACCCAGATAGATGATGGAACTTGAACGGCCGGCGCCATAGCGCACTGCGGTGGCACCGCCCTTGAGGCCTGCTTTTTCAGCATTGCTTCCCGAACCAACTCTCGAGACAAGCAGTCCGCGCTGAACCGGAATTTTTGCATAGTTCGCGATCGCCGAATTGAGCTGTACGAGTTCCGCGTCAATTGTTCCCCGGCGAACCTTGCCGAACTGGATGAGTTCTGAAACAACCCGTTTGGCGGTGTTTACCGGAATCGCGAATCCGACACCGGCGGAGCTGCCGGAAGTTGAATAGATCATGGTATTGATGCCGATCATTTTCCCGGATGTATCCAGCAGCGGGCCGCCGGAGTTTCCCGGATTGATTGCGGTATCAGTCTGAATCATGTCGCGGATAACAGTATTTGATGACGTCTTTATCGGCCGGCCAAGCGCAGAAACAATACCCGTGGTAAGGGTACGCTCAAGACCGAACGGATTACCGATCGCCAGTACTTTCTGACCCACTTTGAGCCGGTCGGAACTGCCGAATGGTATGGTGGTTAGAACAGCGTTGCCGGGCGGGGTGAACTTGAGTACCGCAATATCGTTCTCATGATCAACACCAACCACGTCACCCTCAAACTGGCTGCCATCTGAAAGTGAAATATAAATTTTTACCGCATTGGAAATGACATGGCTGTTGGTAACCACATAACCGCGGGTATCTATGATGGAGCCCGACCCCGATCCGCCTTCCTGGGGAACCGGTTCGAGAAACCAGTTTATTCCAACAACCTCGGTCGTAATGTTTACGACGGCTTCGTTTGCTTTTTCATATACGGTTATGTTTTGTCGTTCATCCTGGGTATAGGAGTCTTCTGCTGTCAGCGTTGCCTCGGGGATGTTCTCGTTGAGCGTTATACCTTCCAGCGGTTCCTGTGCAGGAATTACTGCCGGGTCTGTACCGGTTTCACCGGTTTTGGTAACAGCACCGCCAATGAAAAATGATCCCGCCATGGTAAGGGCCACAGCAATGAGAATATAGCCGACCAGTTGGTATTTGCTGTATAAACGCATTATTTTCTCCCTGTACTTCTAATATATGGCAAAAAAAGGTATGCGGCAATTACATGATACCGGGAGATAAAAAAAATCGGGGAGCTGAACTCCCCGACTTTTCGATACGGCTTCCAACAATGTTGGTAGCAGCAGCTATTTTTTCACGGTTGCAGCCTTTTTTGCGGCTGGTTTCTTGGCTGTAGCAGCTTTCTTTGCGGGAGCAGCTTTTTTTGCAACAGCAGCCTTCTTTGCAGGAGCAGCAGCCTTCCGTCCGCGCTCAAGAAGCAGCGTCTGGGTCGGTTCGTTGCATACGGCATCCGGTCCGTAGTACTGGATTGCTCCGGGGAAGGTATAACTCGTGGTAATTTCCCAAACCGGGCGGTTCTTTGCAAGTGCCTTGAAGGGCTTGCCGTCCAGTTCAACGAGAGCCTTCCGGATAACCGGTTTTTTCGACCCGTGGCGTTGTTCCATGTTCATCATCATGGTAAGCGGTACACCACCGGCAATCCAGTCCTTCGCGGGAGCAGTCAGGTTGCGTACCGAGGAAAGGTACCCGGTAAGACCGTTTGCGATCAGAATGAACGCGGTATACCCGAGTGAATAGCAATAGTCGGCGTCGAAATTCGAAGGGAATGCGCAACGGCCTTCATAGCCAAAGAAGTGGTTATACGAGCTGAAAGATCCTTTGTAGGTTCCCGCTTTCTTCATGGCAGCGAGTTTGGTTTCAACGAGCGAGATAAGGAGCTTCTCGGTTTCGATGCGGGAAACCTGTACGTTTCCATGCGGATCGCGGTCCATGAGGAACTGCTGGGCAATGGCTGCGGGAAGCGCCTTGAACGTTGCGGCAGAATTCTTTGAAAGATTCTTTGCGAGCCAGGCAGCCTGGGTGTCAAATCCGGCGAGCTTGTTGAACTCGGCGGCCTTCACGGCCATGAGGTCGTTAAGTTCGGCTATGAGCCGTTTCATTTCGGGAACGAATTCCACGAGGCCTTCCGGAATGAGAATAACGCCAAAGTTTTCTCCGTTTTCCGCCCGCTTTGCAATAACGGTACACAGGTAATCGGTTATCTGGCGGAGCGTCATCTTTTTGGCTTCTACTTCTTCTGAAATAAGGCAGATGTTTGGCTGGGTCTGCAGGGCACATTCAAGGGCAATATGGCTTGCGGAACGTCCCATGAGTTTGATGAAGTGCCAGTACTTCTTGGCACTGTTTGCGTCTCTCTCAATGTTGCCAATTACTTCGGAATAGGTCTTGGTCGCAGTATCAAAACCGAAGGAGGTTTCGATCATGGCGTTTTTGAGGTCTCCGTCAATTGTCTTGGGAACACCGATAACCTGGGTCTTCAGACCTTCGCGCATGAAATGTTCGGCAAGAAGGGCCGCGTTGGTATTTGAATCGTCTCCGCCGATGATAACGATGGCGTCGAGTTTCATCTTTTTTGCAGTGGCCATGGAAGACGCAACCTGTTCGTCGCTTTCAATCTTGGTTCGTCCTGAACCGATAATGTCGAATCCGCCGGTGTTGCGGTATTCATCCATGAGCTTGTCTTTGATCTCGACATATTTGCCGTCGATGAGGCCGGAGGGGCCACCGAGGAATCCAAAAAGGCGCGACTTCGCATTGCCTTTCTTGAGACCGTCATACAATCCGGCAATAACATTATGTCCGCCGGGAGCCTGTCCTCCTGAAAGGATGACACCGACTCTGAGTTCTTTTTTGACGGAAGGATTCTTCCCCTTAACGAAGGTGACAAGCGGTTTCCCGTAGGTGTGTTCAAAAAGTGTTTTAAGTTCAGTTTGATCAGCTATTGACTGGGTGGGTTTTCCTGCTTCGATGGCAACGGTTTCCGGCTTTCCTGCCAGTACCGAAGGAAGTTTGGGCGCGTACCCGTAGCGCGCGGTCTGCAAAGCAGATACTTTCATACGTTACTCCTGTTTGATTGCGTAATTATACTCGCTTTCTGCATGATACCGGAAAGACATTCCTCTTTCAAGTCAAGCATTCCCCGCGGTGCGGTCTAGAAAAAAACTCCGAATCCCGCTGTTCCGCTGAAGGTATTGTTGCTGCTGTCTTTGGCCAGGCTAATGGCACCGTCTCCGCTTATGAACAGATCCGTGCCGGGAATAATGAGCTTGAGCATGACTCCGGCGGACAACTGGTCATCGAGGACGATATCGCTGGTTACCAGCGATGTCTCCGTACGTATCCAGAGACCCAGGGTGGCCGGACCGTAGAAGAAGCGAAATGCGGCTCCGCCCGCGGCATACACATCGGGCTTGTACAGGATTCCTCCGTTGTCCCGGATACTTGCTTCAAGATTGATACCGATACTCACCGGTCCTGCGCGGAGTTCATAGGCCGGTCCCACAATGACGCCTTCCGAATGATGGTAGGCAAGATACAGCGCCACACTGTGGAGTGTGCTTGAGAATCCAGTTTTTACGGAAAGGGTAAAGTCTATATCGGACGTTCCGTCCCGGGTAACCGGGATTTCCGCCATAGCGCCTGCTTCCAGGTTGCGGGTAATTCCCGCGATGCACGAAATTCCCGGTATCAGGGTATCTTCTCCAAAATGCGAATACAGTGAAACTGCCATGGTCGAAGGAGGCATGAGTGTACCCGAGATAACCGGTCCGGTAGTACCGGTTCCGGAAAGAACAGAGAGTGAGCGGTATACGATAGAACGGTCAAGATACACCGCAACGGTTGCCGAAGGGGCTTCCTGTGACGAAGAGGATTCCTCCGCCGGTTTCACCGTAAGAATGGCAGAATATAATCCGTCAGGAAGCAGCCTGCCGGCGTCGTCGGATCCGTTCCAGCGAACAGTGGTGGTACGTGAGTCAATATACACATCGTCGATGGCATATACTTCACGGTCTTCCACATCGGTTATGACAATACGGGCAGTACCGGCCGCTGTTGCGGTTATGGTGAATATGAACGGCTCGTTGCTTTCCGGGTTATAGGATCGCTCCTGTGCTTTGAATGAAACAAGGCTGAACGCAGCCTTCTGCAGAGAACCGTCTGCAACAAATTCTTTGCCATGGGCAATGTATACGGGAATCGTTTTGGAAATATATCCGAAGGCTGTTATCTGTAACGGATATTCTCCTTCCGGCAGTGGCATCCCCGGCTGGTAGGTTCCTGTTCCCGGTATGGTAAAGACCGCGTTGTCCGGCGCGTTTTCTATGGAGAGCTCTCCCGTCCGGGGACGCATCTCGACACGGATCAGTGTTCGCTCACCGTGAACCGCTGTTACCGTGAAGGTCTCCGGATGATATCCGTCACGAAGCAGCGATACCTGCATGATACCGGGTGGAGCCGGATCAAGGGTTACCGGTACCAGTCCCTCATAGCGGCCGTCAATATACACTTCAGTTTTCGGGATATCTGCAGTAATGCGGACGACGGCAGGAGGGTTTTCTCCGCCGATGCGCTCAATGCTAGTATAGATATTTTCCGAAACGGCAAATTGCACCGGAAGACTGAAAAGGATACAGGTAAGGACGACGGATAAAAAAAGCCCGGAAGATTTCATGTATATCATGATACTCTCCCGGGCCGAAAAAGAAAAGATTAATGCATGATAAATCTGATAATGAATACGACAAAGATTACCCAGGTAACCGGAGTAATGACTTTGTATTTTCCGGTGAATACCTTGAGTATGACATAGGAAAGGACACCGAATACGATACCTTCGGCAATACTATAGCAGAAGGGCATCATGATGATGGCAAGAAATGCGGGTATTCCTTCGGTGGGATCCGTGAAATCAATGTCAAGGACAGGTTTCATCATGAGGAAACCGACCAGAATGAGTGCCGGAGCGGTTGCGGCTCCGGGAATGAGCAGGAACAGCGGGGAAAGAAACAGTGCGAGGAGGAACAGTCCGCCGGTAAAAAGCGAGGTAAGACCGGTTCTTCCGCCCGCGGCAACGCCGGAAGAGCTTTCAATGTAGCTTGTAACGGTTGAGGTTCCGAGTGCGGCACCAACGGACGTACCAACAGCGTCGGCAAGAAGCGCCTGTTTTACGCGCGGAATCTTTCCGTCCTTGTCGGTGAGCCCGGCCTGGGTAGTTACACCAACCAGGGTTCCTACCGTGTCAAAAATGTCAACAAAGAGGAAGGCGAAGAATACCGTAAAGAACTTGATTGTCAGCACTGCCGAAAAGTCAAAGTTGAAGAAATAGGGAGAAGACGGAATACCGAAGGGTTTCCATCCGGCCCATCCGCCGAAGGGTGCAGTTATTCCCATGGGTATACCGATGATGGTGGTAGCAAGAATACCGATAAGGATTGCACCGTGAATTTTCATGGCGTGCAGAACTGCAATAATGACAAACCCGATAAGGGCGAGCAGCGCGGTTCCGCTGGTTACCGTACCAAGACCCACCAGTGTTGCTTCGTTGCTGACTATGATTCCGGCGTTCTTCATACCTATGAGGGTAATGAAAATTCCGATACCAACGGCAACAGCCCTTTTCAGGTTGACCGGTATCGAATTGATAATGGCTTCCCGAACATTGAAGAAGGACAGAACAATGAACAGGATACCTTCGAGGAACACTGCGGTAAGCGCAATTTCCGGGGAATATCCCATGCCGAGTACGACCGTGTAGGTGAAGAAGGCATTCAGTCCCATGCCGGGGGCAAGCGCGATCGGCAGGTTGGCCGAGAAAGCCATGATGAACGTAGCAATTGCGGATGCAAGTGCCGTTGCGGTGAAGACCATTCCGTCATCCATGCCGGCGTCTTTCAACATTTCGGGGTTAACCGCCAGAATATAGGCCATGGTCAAAAAGGTGGTAATACCCGCAAGCAGTTCGGTCCGGGTAGTGGTACCGTGCTCTTTCAGTTTAAACAGCTTTTCCATTGTGATGGAGTCCTCCTTGAATTGGAAACGATACACAAGAATACCATTGAATGACCGGATCGACAACACAATTTCTTCAGGTCATGTGAGTGAAATTCCCGCTTCAACAAAACTGTAGTATCCGCCCCGCGGGCTGAGTATGAGATGGTCCAGAAGGGTAATTCCCAGAAGCTCCCCGGCTTGTGAAAGACGGCGGGTTATGGAGCGATCTTCCTCGGACGGTTCCAGCTGTCCCGAGGGGTGATTGTGACATACCACGATGGCTGCCGCACGGTCGGAGAGGGGGTTTGCGTATACTTCCCGGGGATGAACGATGGTTTTGTTCAAAATACCGATACTGACAACTCTGACGGCAAGGACTTCATGCGCGCCATTGAGAGAAATGCAGATAAAATGCTCCTGGTTCCGGTCGGCATAATGACGTACCAGGGGATACACATCGGATGCACTGTGTACCCGGTTCAGGAATACCCCCGAATAGCGTCTGCCCAGCTCCAGTGCGGCAAGGATGGTTCCGGCTTTGCCCTCTCCCATACCGTCCAGCGCACTGAGCGTTTCAAGACGCAAATCATCCCGGGAGCTGTCCAGCGCCCGGGTTACCCGGTGTGCCAGATTCACGACCGGCATCCGTCTCGTTCCGGATCGCAGGGTCAGTGCAATGAGCTCATGGTCGCTCAAATAACGAACACCCTGCATCTTGAGCTGCTCACGTATGTCCGGTTTTACCTGCTGTTTCATGAAACATCCTCCGTTCTTATTTGTAGGGAGAATCATCAGGTTTTGGCCGGTTTCCGCCGATGATTTGTGCATGAAACAGTCATTTATTACCGGAAATTCCGGTTTCTTTCTGATGATCATGCTTGCTGTGTCGGTTCTGGCGTCTTGTGCGACAACCGCAATCCGTACACCGGAGCGCGCTCCGGCAGTGGTAGATGCATCGTTCCCGGTTATGGGTACGGGAACGGCCGGGGAAGAAGATATGGTCGCTTTTATCCTGAAAAACAATCCCTCTGCGAACAGGGCAAAGGCGCTGCGCCTGGCCCGCCTGTATCGCGAAGAAGCCCGGATCGAAGCGGTCAATGCTGACGTTGCCTTTGTACAAATGTGTCTGGAAACAGGGTTTCTCCAGTTCGGGAATCTGGTTGAGGAGGACATGAACAATTTTTGCGGATTGGGTGCTATCGGCCCGGGACAGCCGGGACTCCGGTTCCCCGACGAACGAACAGGTGTGCGTGCACATATCCAGCATTTGCAGGCGTACGCGTCGAAAGCCCGCCTTGTACAGGAATCAGTAGATCCCCGGTACCGGTACGTAAAACCCCGGGGCAAAGCGCCAAAACTCGGCGGTTTGAGCGGAACCTGGGCTGCTGACCCGCTCTACGGGGAAAAGCTCGCGGCGTTGCTCAACCGGCTGTATACCCTGATGATGTTTAACTGATTACTGTTCCAGTAAATTTTGTCTGGTCAAGAATGGCCCGGAGATTCTCAATATCACGGCCGGCGGCGCATATCACCGTCAGGCCGCTTTTTTGTGCATGCATGCTGGCAACCGGGTCGAACGGGACATTTTTGCCCGGCACCCATTTGTCTCCAACCAGTTTGCGGAAATCTGCCCAGCTGATTGTGTCTATCGGTTTCGCATCGGGGTTGGTGCGGGGGTCATCGGTATATACCTTGGCAATATTGGACAGGTTGATAACAGTATCGGCATTAAACCGTTCTGCGAGGAGTACCGCGTCATTGTCGGTTGAGAATCCCGGCTTCCAGCCTGCGGCGACAAGAATCCGTCCCGAAAAAACGTCCACCTGTGTCGGATCGTAGATAACGTCGGCAGGGCACAGATCCGAGAAAATTGCGCGCAGGAGCTGCGCGTTGAGCCGAGTTGCCATGATCCCGATCCAGTCTGCCTCATCATCCGATTTGCCGGGACAAATATCCTTGTAGGCATTCTGCCAGGCGCGGGCAGGGCCGCCGCCGCCGACAACGATAATTATTTTGCGGGAATGATCCTCTGCGAGCCAGGACCGGATGAGTGCGGAAAATTCGGTCAAGAATCCGGCGTCGGGCAGATCCGGGGCAACAATTGAACCACCGAGAGAGAGAACGGTAACCATGATGAACTCCTTGTCAGAACAGGCCGGCGCTTGTCAGTACACGCCTGTTATGTGGGGATCTCCCCAAAATGATGTATATCGGTCCAGTTTACCGCCGGACTCTTCCCAGATGGGCTGAAATGCGTACGAACGGGGGCGGTGAACAACCCTGCTTTTCTGTGTCATGGGTTTCTGGTCGATCCATCCCCGTGAAAACGCGATCCGGTAGGGGTCGCTGTTGCCAAAATACCAGTCCCGCGGATTTTCTGCGGGAGTGGAAACCGGTTTCCCGAGTCCCATTGCCGGATCAACCGGTACCCATCCGAAATTTTCCAGATAGAATTCTGCCCACCAATGTACGCGGGAATCACGATTTGCGTCAACAATAATCCCTGCCACGGGGAGCGCCGGAATTCCGGAGGCTCTGGCGAGTGTGGTAAACAGCAGCGCCATATCCCAGGCAGCCCCGCTTTTGGTGTTGAGTGCATCAAGAACGCCGCGGTTAGGATCTTCATATTCTTTCCAGTCAATGGTTTCGGTAACCCAGTTGTAGATGAGTCTGGCTCTCCGGTACGGGTTTTTTTCGCTTCCGATAATGGTTGCAGCCAGTGCAAGAATATCAGGATTGTTTGACGGAACCATCGGATCCGAGGCTGTGTACAGGAGGTATACCGGGGAGTCTGTGTCGGTGTACGGCCGAACCTGTGAAGGAGTAATATCGGTTTCTATTCCGTATACCGTTACGAGAAAGGTATGATTTGCGCTGACGGTTCGTCCCGATCGGAGGTTTTCAAACTGATGAAGAATCGTTCCCCGGTAATCTTCAAGATACGGCGACGGTTCCGAACGGGTTATTTCTATATTCCGTTGCGCGGCGGCAGAAACCGGACGGGGCACCCGTAGCAGCAGAACATTGCCTTCTTCCGCGGAGATATCGGTAATATCAACATTGAGCGATACCGTGTATGTACGCTGCTCGGTATATTGCTTCCTGCCGGGCTGGTTAATTATCTGTACCGGCTCACCGTTGCTCAGTCCGCGGGTCGTTTGAATATAGACGTTACCGCTCGCGGCTCCGTCCGGGATTCGCACACGGATTTCCTGATCGCTCCAAAACTCATATTCAAAGCGGGCTTCGGAACAGGCTATGGTCGATTGCGTAATACGGTCCTGCGGTGAAAGCGGGAGCGCCGGATCAATTTGCCAGGTAAACAGAACCCGGGAGTCTTCCCGTGAAAGGCCAAAGTTTTTCCCCCGTATGACAAGCTGCTTGCCTGTTTCAACCCGCGGCGTGTTAAAGTCGGTAATATGCGGAAGAGAGATGGCTGAACGGGTTATATTCCGGGTGGGGATATTGCTTTTGTTTGCGAATATGAGCGGATTGCTTTTACCTGCACCGGTTGTTACATAGACCAGTCCGTCCTGGACGGTTTCCGGAAGCAGCACCATGATAAGGTTTTGTTCCCATTCAAGAATGGTATTCGCAGAAAGGCGGTCTCCTGAGATTTCAACCCAGCTGTCTTCGCGGGTGTCCCCGAAATGATTTCCGTGAATCAGTATAACTTCACCCGGTCGGCCTATCGCGGGTTCAAGAATCTCCAGTTCAGGATTTTTTTGTGCAAGGCGGGTTATCACCACTATGGTGCCGATGAACACGAGAAACGCGACCGGCAGAAGAAAAAGCCGGAATACCGGCGATGCCTTGAGGAGTTTTATCAGTACGTTCCGCATCATTTTTCAAACAGTGAAACCGGGACTAACGTGTCGGACGCAAACCGCAGCTGGTCATCTCCGGTGAACAGGGTCAGATTCGGCAGACGGATAATGACAATTTCCGCATCATTAAACATGTTCGAATCGGGAAAGAACTGGCTTGAGTAATTGACAACCGTGAAAAGTTTTTTTCCGCTGTTGAGAAAATTGTCCGACTGGCTTCGTACGGGAAAATCGTTGCTGATAAGGGCTGCATCGGAAACAGGAAGGCGAAGCAGGTCGTCGCGGCTCATTGCGAGATTTGTGAGGTCTGTATTGGAAGAGGCAAATACCGGAACCTGGCGGGAGCTTTGCATGCCGGCACGGAACGAGAAATATGCCGGGATGAGGAGGGCGAAGAGAAAAAGAGCCGCCATCGCGGGTACCGGAAGACGGATCGATCCGTTCATCCATGAGAAATGTCCGCCCTGTTTTGCAGTGAGGCGTTCTGAACGGCGCATGGACAAGCGCATAAACGATGCGTCAAGATCAAGAGCCGGTTCGTTGCGAGATGTTGTAACGAGCTGATGCAACCGTACGTACCGGTTTGTTCGTTCGGTGCATTCCCGGCAGGAGGCAATGTGTTCTTCGAGTTTTTCTTTCCAGGGTGAGGGAACCTCACCGTCAACATAGGCAGAAAAAAGATCCGAATCAGGGCATGTAGACATCGTCCGCTCCTATCAATTTTGATAATTGTTCACGTGCACGGAAAACCCGTACCTTTACATTCCCCTCGGTAATACCGAGAACCCGTCCAATTTCCTTGTAATTCAATTCGCCGTATTCCTTGAGCTGGAGTACCGCACGGAGATTCTCCGGCAGTTTATCCAGGGCGTCCTGAACCAGGACAATGGTGTTGCTTTTCAGAAGCTCGGTTTCGCCGGAATCAACCTTGCGGCGGTCTTCCTTGAGAGCGCGTTCATAGGCTCGGCGTTCGCGCCCTTTCCGCTTCGCATAATTCAGCGATGCGTTTTTTACAACCCGGATCAGCCAGTACTTTGCATCATTGACCGAAGGGAACTTCATGTCCTTTTCCGTCATTTTTATCAATGCATCATGGCACAGATCTTCTGCAGCTTCTTCGGTACCGGCTATACGGTAGGCTACCTTGAACAGTACCGGCATGGTTTCTGTGTAAATCTCCCTGAAATGCGCATCGTTGTTTGCATCAAGGATCCTTATAGATTCAAACAAGGGGTCCCCCGGAAAGGTTACATTTCATGAATTGTCTCCAAAAGATCGTCTCCAGGTAGTTCCCGAAGGAGTATCTTCCAATATAATACCACTTTCCTTCAGCTGGTTACGAATTTCATCGGCACGGGCAAAGTTTTTCTCTTTTTTAGCCTGTGCCCGTTCGGCAATCAGTTCTTCTATGCGTTCATCACCGATACCGCCGGCTTGCCGGGATGCGGTTACCGCCTCCTGTGCACGGGCAATCAGGTCAAGACCGAGAACCTCGTCCATCCGGTCCACCGCAGCGAGGATTTCTGCCGGCGGAATATCGGTGTCCCGGATAAGTCCCTGGAGTTCGGACAGTGCGCGTGGTGTGGAAAGATCCTGTTCGAGATCGGTACGGAACCGGTTGAGCCATTCGGTTGCCCGGGATTCCGGCGGGAGCACGAAGGTGTCCGCCGCCGGGGACGTGCTTTCAAGGAGCCGTGAAAGGCGTTGTATGAGGCTCTTGCGGGAATTGCGGGCGCTCTCCATGGATTCCCAGGAAAAGGTGAGCTGGCTCCGGTAATGGCCACCGAGCAGGAAGAGGCGGTAATCGAGCGGATCAAATCCCTGGTCAACAAGGTATTGCAGTGTTAAAAACTCACCGGATGACTTGGACATTTTACCCTTGTCCATGACCAGAAATTCGTTGTGGAGCCAGTAATTGACCCATTTTTTACCGGTTGCGCCCTCGCTTTGGGCTATTTCATTGGTGTGATGTATCTGTATGTGATCAATGCCGCCGGTATGAATGTCAAATTGTTCTCCGAGGTATTCCATGCTCATTGCCGAGCACTCGATATGCCAGCCCGGATATCCGCGGCCCCAGGGGGAATCCCAGACAAGCGCCTGGTTTTCAAACTTGCTTTTGGTGAACCAGAGGACAAAGTCGAACGGATTTCGCTTGTTTGTATCAATATCCACACGCGTTCCCGCCTTGAGGTCTTCCGGATTGAAATTGGCCAGAGCTCCGTATGCAGGGAAGGTGGAAATGTCAAAATAGAGGTTGCCGCCGGCGGAATAGGTATGCCCGTTTGCCTCGATCCGTTTGATGAGTTCAATCATCTGGCCGATGTGATCGGTTGCCTTGCACATGACGGTCGGACGGAGAACATTCAGGCGGTCTATGTCGTCGAAAAAAGCCTTGGTGTAAAATTCTGCTATTTCCAGTACCGACTGCCCCCGTTCCTTTGCCTGTGTAACCATCTTGTCTTCGCCATTGTCAGCATCATCGGTGAGGTGCCCGATGTCGGTAACATTCATGACATGTGTTACCTCGTAGCCGAGAAAACGCAAGGCACGGGACAGGGTATCCTGAAATACAAATGCACGCAAGTTTCCGATGTGGGCATAGTTGTACACCGTGGGACCGCAGCCATAAAAGCGTACCGTGCCCGGATTCAGGGGCGAGAATTCCTGTATGGTTCTACCCATCGTATTGTAAAGCTCAAGCGCCATGATGTTTCCTCCGCTCTCGCCATTTGGACCGCAATGGGGTATACTGCGAGAATCATGAACAATGTACGGAAAATATGGGAAAAATGCAACATTCGGGAGAAATTCCCGCAGATACCGGTGCGGTTTGATGAACCCATGTCTTTGCATACCACATTCCGGGTTGGAGGGCCTGCCGATCTCTATGCCGAACCGGCTTCTGCGGAAGAACTGGCCGCACTGCTTTCATGGTGTGTTGCCGAAAAGATTCCGGTGTGCATAACCGGCGGAGGTTCGAATCTGGTCATTGCAGACCAGGGTTTCCGCGGAGCCTGTATTTCCCTGGCCGCGTTTCGTACGGTTTCGGTAAACGATGAACATACCCTTGTTTCCGCAGGCGCCGGGTATCCGGTAGACGAGCTGGTCAGCTGGTGTGCGGAACGCTCTCTTTCCGGAATTGAACAGTTTGCCGGATTGCCCGGGACGGTGGGCGGCGCGGTGTACATGAATGCGCGTTGCTACGACCGCTCGGTTTCGGATGTGTTTTTTAGTGCGGAAGTCCTGTATTTCAGGGATGGACGATATACAATTGGTACCGAGAACCGGCACGAAGAATCGTGGGGATACAAGAAGTCTCCCTTTCAGACAACCGCATCAGGGGAAACCGAATCCCCGGTTGTTCTGTCTGCAGTATTCAGGGTAACCACCGGTGAGCCGGAGGAAATTCATGCGACCATGGAACGGTGTGTCCGTGACCGGGAACAAAAGGGGCACTTCCGCTTTCCTTCGGCGGGCAGCATGTTCAAGAATAACCGTGCGTTCGGCAAAAGCTCCGGGCAGATAATTGACGAGGCGGGGCTCCGGGGGTTTGCTGTTGGAGATGCGCAGGTTGCCCCCTGGCACGGAAATCTGGTGATAAACCGGGGACATGCCCGGGCGGAAGATATCCGGATTCTGGTAGATGAAGTTCGCGAGACAGTTTTACGGAAAACCGGGTTTCTCCTGGAAACGGAAGTTGTATTTGCAGGAGAATGGTAAAAAGTCACAGGAGAGAAAAAGCACATGAAAGAGAAAAGACGGATTTTTTTTATGATCCTTTTGGTAACAGGTGTGATGCTGTTTTCCCAGACAATCGGAACCATTGAGTATTTTGAAGGACGGGTAGAGATAACCCGAGACGGCAGACCGCTTCGCCGCATGGATATAGGCTTTGGCATAGAAAACCTTGATCAGATTACCACCGCACCGGATTCCCTGATAACCATTTCTTTTGCACCCGGAACAGGGGTGGACGGAACAATTACACTCAGCGAGAAGTCTTCGGCAGTTATTCGTCTGGATATGCTGTCAGGATCAAAGGCACATGATCTGTATCTTTTGGGCGGTGCCGTTGCCGTCAAGGTCAAACGCCTTGGCGGATCCGATTCTTCGTACCGGGTACGGACTTCTTCGTCGGTACTCGGCGTACGGGGTACTGAATTTGTCGCCGCCGCTTTTTTCGGCAACTCCCTTGTTGCCTGCAAGGAAGGTGAAGTTTCCTGCAGGTCATATGTGGGATCGGCAGGAGTCAGCGGAGAATCATCCACCGCTGTATCCGCCGTTCCTGGCCGGATCGTCGAGATTCCGGATTCAGGATCAATCAAGACAGGGGAATTCCCCGACGGCGAGTTTTACGCGGAATGGGAGTCGCTCCAGGAACGTTGGCGGAATTTTCATGTAGAACTCATAAGTGCTGATCCGGTGATTTTCATCGACCGTCTTGCTTCTTCCTGGGAGAATGCCCGCGATGCCGTGGTCCGGCATGCGGCGGTTCTGAGAAAGAATGCCACAGCATCCCGCTGGCTTGATGCGGCCCGAGCGGGAGAAAAGAAGGGGAGCCGCAAGGAATGGGCTCTCGAGCGGCCAAAGGTCATGAAAGATCTTCTGGCTCTTCGTCCGCATCTTGTCATGGCGGTTATTCCCTGGCTTCGCATCCAGGAACTCCGTCCGCTAGTTCGTCCGGAAGACCAGAACCGCGTACTTTCAAACGGGCAGACTGTTCGTGATTTTTTGCAGCGTTTTGAGCGGGATTCCCGCGACTTTGACGCGGCGATGAGTCTGTTTTATGCGCTGGAAAAACAATACATGCTCAGAAACGACGGTCTGTCTCCGTTTTTGGACTTTTAATTGACATTGTGTACAGTCAAATCTATACTGAATTTACTGGTGGTATTCATTGTTACAGCTAGCGTTTGTCAATTTTAGAAAAGGGTCCTACATTCTCGTTGAAGGCAAGGCCGAATCCAGCCGGTTCTATATCATCCAGGGCGGCAAAGTGCAGGTAGCCAAGAATACCGAAGTCGTAGCCGAAGAGGGTGGAAACGTGCTGGGCCCCGGCGACTTCATCGGTGTTGTTTCGAGTATGTCCGGACACAGCCAGATTGAAACCGCTATTGCGCTTACCGACGTTACCCTCATTTCTGTCAGCAGGGATCAGTATCCCGATCTTATCGAAAAAAACACCCCGGTAGCCATGAAGATCATCTATTCGTTTACCAAGCGGATGCGGTATCTGGATGAGGCGCTTACCAGAATAACCCTGAAAAAAAATGTACAAAGCGACATTACGCACCTGTTCACGATCGGTGAATACTATGCCCGTCTTTCCAAATACGCACTGTCGATATATGCGTATTATCATTATCTCAAGAATGCGCCCAACGGCGAGTACGCAACTGCAGCACGGGAACGGTTCATGGCCCTCAAAGCCATGGGCACTTCGATAACGGCAGATCTGCTTGAGCCCAAGACAAACGAGATGACCCGGATCTATCCGGATGAGTCAATGGTTTTCTGTGAATGCCAGCCCGGAACCGAGCTGTACATCATTCAGAAAGGCCAGGTGAAGATAACCAAGATTGTAGATAACAACGAAGTGCTTCTTGCCGTGCTCAAAGTCGGCGACATGTTCGGTGAAATGGCGCTTCTCGAGAACAAACCGCGTTCCGCCAGCGCCATTGCCCAGGCCGGAACCCAACTTCTTGCCGTTAACCGGCAGAACTTCAATCAGATGGTCGCGACACAGCCGCAGCTCATTGCCCGGCTCACTACGACACTTTCAGACCGTATCTGGTTAATGTACAAACAGCTGGCAAATACGGTTATCAGGGATCCGCTGAGCCGAATGTACGACATGCTTCTCATACAGCTTGAAAAACTCAAAATTCCGTTTGATGCATCAAAATCATACACCTTCGATTTTGGACCAACTGAACTTGCAAACATGTGCGGAATTGCCAAGGAACAGGTTCGGCAGGTTACCGCGGAGTTTATGCGCGAGCCGATTATCCGGATGGTGGATGAACGCATCCTGGTTACCGACCTTTCAGAGCTCTTCAAACAGAATGCCTATCGCAGAAAGCTCACGGATATGGAACGCGCAAGAAGCGAATCGCGTTCCACAAACAGCACCGTGCTCTGGTAAGA
>CAZGQQ010000017.1:0-26769 GCA_964527175.1 uncultured Treponema sp. | reverse complement strand
TGGTCTCCGCCCTCGACGTCTCCATCCAGGGACAGATCCTCAACCTGCTCCTCGACATCCGCAAGCGCCGCGGTATCTCGCTGTTGTTTATTGCGCATGATCTGAAAGTGTCCAGCTGGTTTTGCGACCGTATCGGCGTCATGTACCGGGGCGAACTGATGGAAGAAGCCGACGCCCGCGAACTCTACCGCTCGGCGGCGCACCCCTACACCCGCCTCCTCTTCGAAAGCGCGGGGAGAGAAGCTCCCGAGGCGGGAGCGAAGCAGGCCGCGGGCAGCAAGTCTGACGAGATGGCAGCTAAGCCCCCCGTGACGGTTGGCACCCCGGCGGGCTGTGTTTTTGCCGCGCGTTGTCCGCTTGCGGACGAGCGCTGCAAAAAAGAAAAACCCGGCTGGCGCGAGCTTTCGCCCGGCCATCGGGTCCGGTGTTTCAGAGCGTAATCGGAACTTTTACTCAGGATTGAGCGAGTATATCTGCAATTTGGTATGTTTTACCGTTGTAGGCAAATGTTCCGCTTGCGCTTTGGGGACGCTCTTCGTATGTTTGTCCTGCTGCCCACACAATTCTGCCGTTCATGCTGCAGGCAAAGACCCGAGACCCGGCCGTTGATAAATTGGCAACAATTTCGATATCAAGGGGATCAGTACTGTTTGTTGTCAGGACAACTGTTCCTGAAACCGTAAAGCCTTCTCCGGTATCAAAAGCTGTCAGTGTCATGGTTTCTGTATCGCCGTCTGTTGAAACAGACATCCCGGCTTCGAGCGGGGCATCTTCCAGCATTATCATGACAAACTCGAAGACCCCCGCGGCAGTTTACCGGACTTCCTCAGGAATGTCGTCAGAAGAACTTGAATCGCATGCAATGAAACAAAAGATGCTTGCGACACATACAAAAAGGCTTACCCATTGTGCAAATTGCTTTTTCATCTTTCTCTCCTTGAACACCTTCGTTTTTATACAATTGCGACAGGTAATAACAGCAGGAGCAGCTAACGGTGTAAGAGTAAAACTATTGGTATTCAACAAAAGAATATCACTACCCGGTGTATACGACAAGATATATTTACGATTCTCCAATCTTGCAATCAAAAGAAATGCATCGTATTCTGTGATAGACACGGAGGCGTGAATGCAGAAAAAAACGGCGGGCCCGGTAGCGGCGATCATGTACGATTTTGACAAAACCCTCTGTACCCGCGACATGCAGGAATACAGTTTTATTCCCGGGCTCGGTATAAGCGCGGACGTCTTCTGGGCTGAGGCCGGGAAACTTGCCGGCAAAGGCATGGATCCGATCCTCGCGTACATGTATCTCATGCTCAAGAAAGCCCGTGAGGCGGACAAGCCGATCCGCCGGGACAACTTTGTCTCTTTGGGACGGGATATCGATTTTTTTCCCGGTGTTGGCGACTGGTTTGATCGGATTAACCGCTATGGGGAACAGTGCGGAGTCGCGGTACAGCATTTTATTATTTCTTCAGGTCTCAAGGAGATCATTGAGGGTTCCAAAATATGTGACCGGTTCACCAAAATTTATGCCTGTGAATTTCATTACGACGCAAACGGTGTTGCCGACTGGCCGCTTGTTTCCGTGAACTATACGACCAAGACCCAGTTCCTGTTCCGTATTAACAAGGGTGTTCTCGACGGAACGGATAGCGACGCGTTGAACCGGTATGTGCCGGAGGAAGATCGGCCGGTTCCCTTCCGTAACATGGTGTATGTGGGCGACGGGCTGACCGATGTACCCTGTATGAAACTGGTAAAGGCGAATGGTGGGCATTCCATAGCCGTGTACGGGAAAAGCAACCGGAAAAAAGTAGAAGAATTACTTGTGGACGGCCGGGTAGATTTTCTCGCTCCTGCAGATTATGGTGCCGGCAAAGAGCTTGAAATCCTCGTCAAGCGCATTATTGATCGCATGAGTGTGGTACACGATTTGTACGAGCGTCATCGCGAACAGGAACAATGCGTATCAGGAAAACAGGGCCGATGATACGTATGCCGACAATTGCAGATGTTCTCGCCGTGTATGTTCTGGTCCTGGTACATGTTCTGCTTTCATCGTTTTCATTCCAGCTTGAACAGGCCCGCTGGATCAATCTGCTTTTCCCTGTCGGGATTGCTGTTCTCCCGGTGGTCTATGCCCAGATTCGCGGAATACACCTTCCTTCGGCCTTCCCTTTTAAACGGGTAACACTCCGCAACACCGTTAGCGCCCTTCTTTTGGTACCTGCTGTTCTTGTTGTTATGATTCCCCTTCTGTCTTTTCTCAAACCCTTGTTGCCGGAGGATCACACCACGGATGCAGCTTTTCTTGAAGAAATTCTTTCCGGAGGGTTTTTGTATGCCTTCCTGTTTATTGTTGTATTTCCTGCGGTTACTGAAGAGGTTCTGTTTCGCGGGTTTATTCTTTCCGGATTACGAACCCGGGCGGGTAAATGGCCGGCCATTGTGGTCTGCTCCCTTCTTTTTGCGGCCCTCCACCTTGAACCGGTAAAAATTGTGTTTACGTTGCTTCCCGGCCTGGTAATAACGATCGTCGCATGGAAAACACGGTCCCTTATTCTTCCGATACTCATGCACTCTGTGCACAACGGCATACTTTTTCTTTTGCTCTGGAATACGCTTGCCTAGCAGCTCTTCCCCATAATTTTACCTTCTGAGTCTTCCGCAAGTACGATGAAACCGGTTTTTTTGTAAAATGAAATGGCGCCGGTGTTTTTAATACTTACTCCCAGATGAGCTCCGGTGCATTGTGCCAAAGCAAGCTGTCTGAAAAACTCTTCGATAAGACTTGAACCGATACCCTGCCTCTGAAGATCGGGCAGAAGGTCGATGTGAAGATGTGCCGGATAGGAGGTTATCCAGGGCTCGGTTGTGGCTACTGGTGTCCACACCGGCCTGTGTAGTTGTGAGATCATGGCTTTTTCCCGCTTGCTTGCCGTGTGCTTCCGGTCTGCCGGGTTGTCCGGGTACCGGTGCCGAATGGGAGGCAGCCAGATTTTCTCAAACCACTGATTGAACTGCGCCGTATTGTCGGTTCCCACGAGGTATCCCTGCGGAACATGATCCTTTTCCGCAATCAGGCAGAACCGGGAATTGTAGACAAGGTACGGAGCTGCATAATATTGCCCGAGCAACCACGGGTCAGAGAATTCTGCGGTTGCATCAGCTCCGTCCGCACCGGTTTTAAGACAAATCTCATAGAGATAGGGAAGGTCGGAAAATAGTGCATTTCGTATCATGATGCTCATATGAGTTAAGTATATGCGTGAATACAAGACTTTCACTACCTTTTTTTTTGTGGTATTCTTCATTTATGGCATATGAAGTAACGGCAACCCGGCGTCGTCCGGGTAAATTCGAAGACCTGATAGGACAGGATTTTGTTGTAGCGACATTGCAAAAGTCGCTTTCGGCAGGGAAGATCGCGCCTGCGTATCTTTTCTCCGGACCCCGGGGTTGCGGCAAGACGAGTTCAGCGCGAATTCTGGCAAAATCATTGAATTGTTTAACGGCTCCCGGTGATTCTCCCTGTGGAACCTGTTCTGCCTGTCAGGAAATAACTGCCGGCTCAAGCCTTGATGTCATCGAGATTGACGGAGCGTCGAACACAAGCGTTAACGATGTTCGCCAGATTCGCGATGAAGTACAGTTTCCTCCGAATTCATACCGGTACAAAGTATACATAATCGATGAAGTTCACATGCTTTCCACAAGCGCATTCAATGCCCTGCTCAAGACCATAGAAGAACCACCCCCGTATGTCATTTTTGTTTTTGCCACGACCGAGCTTCACAAGGTGCCTGCCACCATCAAGAGCCGATGCCAGCAGTTCAACTTTCGTCTGGTGCCGGTAGAACTTTTGAAGCAGGCTCTTGCCGATGCTGCTGCCGAAAGCGGTATTACCGCTGATGACGAAGCACTGTTCTGGATTGCCCGGGAGGCAACGGGAAGCGTGCGTGATGCCTACACGCTCTTTGATCAGGTTGCGTCTTTTTCAGACGGACATATTACCTTTGACAAGATACGCGACAAACTTGGTCTGGTCGGGATAGACCGGATTTCCGGCATGCTGACAGCCTGTGCGGCCGGCAAGGTGAGCGAAGCACTTGATGTGCTCGATACCATATTGAATGCCGGGGTCTCAATTGAACAGTTTACCGTAGATGTTGCAGACTATTTCCGCGCCCTGTTGCTCATCAAGAACGGTATAACCCGGGAATCCCTGCTTGGACAACATGCGGACCGCTTTTCTGCTGATGCGCTTTCTGCCTGGACGGCCGGACAGATTGAGAGGGGTCTCGAGTTGTTTCTTCAGTTGTATCGGGATATACGCTATTCCCTCAATGAACGGTATGAGCTTGAGCTTGCCGTTTCCCGTCTCGCCTGGCTTTCCGATCATGTTTCGGCTGCCGAGATGAAGAAGGCCATCGAGCGTGCACAGAGTGTGCTTTTGGGTCCTTCTCCGGGAACCCCGCGGAGGGATACCGTCCCTTTTCCGGAAGCGGATCGTGACACGGACCGGGACCCGGCCGACGCGATCCGCGAAGAGCCGGTTTCAGATCCCTTTGCAGAATTGAAACGCCGGATACAGGGGGCTCCTGTTGAGGCTGAGCCGTTGGATGTGGAACATGATATTCATGAACCAGATCTGACAGATCCGGAACCACTGCAGAGTGAAGACGAGCTGTTGCCCGTTGCTTCCTCTCCGCTTCCTCTTGAAACGGTTCCCGAGAAGCTCATAGAGTTTTTTCGTTCAACCAGAAACATGCTGGCATCTGCGATTTCGCAAACCTATGGATGGGAAGATGCCGGTTCTACCGTGTTTTTTTCTGTGCGGAAACCGTTTCTGTTTACGACGATCAAGCAGGATGTTCCGCTGTTGTCCACAGCTGTTTCCCGCCTGTTATGCCGCGATGTTGGGGTAGAGATCCGGCTTGAGAAAGGGCCTGCTGAGGACAATGCAGCAGATAATGAAGTGCCTGAACAGGTAGAAAAAATTCGTCAGATGTTCAAGGGCATTATTCTGGGGGAGGACAAACGACAATGAATCCTTTTGAAATTCTTGGTAACGCAAAGGGTTTTCAGGAAAAACTGCAGCAGCTTCAGTCGGATATGGTGGAAATCACTGCAACCGGTTCCTCCGGAGGCGGTATTGTTTCGGTAACCATTAACGGCCACTTTGATCTGGTGGACATACACATAGATCCTGTCGCGGTGGACCCCCGTGATGTGCCCATGCTGCAGGATCTGGTTATTGCAGCGCATAATGCTGCGGTGGAAAAGGTTCGTGATATCGCGAAAGAACGTCTTGGATCTCTCGCGGGGGGTATGCTGCCCCTATGAATGCGCTTGATGATCTCATTGAGAGTTTTTCCCGTCTGCCTGGCATCGGGAAAAAAAGCGCGGCACGCATTGCCCATCATCTCCTGAAAAGCGACCGGTCGCTCTGCGAACATCTTGCACACGATGTATCCGTACTCCATGACCGGATCCGCATGTGTACGGTCTGTGGCGCGTACACCGAAAGCGACATCTGCGATATTTGTCGTGATCCGGGCCGGGACCGGCATACGCTCTGTGTTGTTGAACAGCCGCAGGATGTACAGACCATAGAAGCCGTTCGCGAGTACCAGGGGCTGTTTCATGTGCTTGGCGGTGTGATTGCACCTCTTGAAGGGATAGGGCCGGATCAATTACGTCTTTCATCACTGGTAGCCCGGGTTCAGGAAGAACAGATACAGGAAATAATTCTTGCCACGAATCCTACCGTTGAAGGGGATACGACGGCTTTGTATATTCAGAAAATACTTAAAAACATTTCGGTTACCGTAACACGATTGGCATCAGGGCTTCCGGTTGGCGGCGATCTGGAGTATGCGGACCGCCTCACGCTTGCCCGAAGTTTTCGGGGCCGAAGCAGCTTCTGACGTACTGCTACCAAAATTGTTGGTTATTTCCCAACAATTTTGGTAGCAGTAAAAAAAAAGAAGCCCCGTTTCCGGAGCTTCTTATCCGTCCCGCTGTGCGGTTCGACTACTGAAGAAGACTCAGCACGCTCTGCGTTGTCTGATTTGCCTGTGCGAGCATCGCAGTTCCAGCCTGGGTAAGGATCTGGTTCTTGGTAAAGTCGACCATTTCCTTTGCCATGTCGGTATCGCGAATCCGCGATTCGGCTGCCTGGAGATTTTCAGCTCCAACGCCGAGACCCTTCACGGTGTACTCAAGGCGGTTCTGGTACGCGCCGAGGTCAGCACGCTGCTTGTTCACCTTCTTCATCGCTTCGTCGATGGTTCCGATAGCACGGTTTGCACTGTCGGGGCTCGAGATGGACATAATCCTCTCGTCTCCGACGTTCCTGACACCAAGTGCCGCAGCAGTTATGGTGCCGATGTAGACACGGGCTCTCTGATCCATGTTGGCGCCAATGTGGAACCACATGGATCCTGTAACAGTGTTTTCTCCGGTTTCCCGAGCAAAACGTCCTGTTAACATGTTCATTCCGTTGAACTGTGCGTGGCTTGCAATCCGGTCAACTTCAGCAACAAGCTGTGAAACTTCGACCTGGATCTGCATGCGGTCTTCTGCGGAGTAGATACCGTTTGAAGACTGTACGCTCAACTCACGGATACGCTGCAGGATGTCCTGGGTTTCCTGAAGGTAACCCTCGGTTGCCTGAATGAAGGAAATACCGTTCTGAGCGTTGGTACTTGCCTGATTCAGACCGCGAACCTGACTGCGCATCTTTTCAGATACGGCGAGTCCGGAAGCGTCATCTCCCGCGCGGTTAATGCGCATGCCGGAGGACAGTTTTTCTATGTTCTTCTGATTTCCCAGGTTTGTTTCACCGAGGGTTCTCTGAGAAAACATAGCGCTCAGGTTGTGATTGATGATCATAATGCTACTCCTTTGGCGATTTTCGACGACGTATTCCTATGTCGTTCGCGGCATCCCTGCCGATCTGTCAATTTTTTACCGGATCCTCTGACGAAAGCCGCTCAGAAGACGGAGCATACTTCAGACGGGAACCTGACCCCGAAAGAAGCCATGCGTACTTTCATTATCGGAGTGCCAAAAAAACTCTTGAGAAAAAAGTGTAAAAGGAGAAGCGGATTTCAGTTTTTTGAATTGCTCAAGCGGCAAACGGTACAGCCAAGTATGTGGACATGCTTTTTTTCACCGGGGCGGTCAAACATTCGTGCTATCAGGTATCCGTCTGGAGGAACCGATTTTCCGCATACCGGACAACTTCTGCGCAGACCATCTTCCATATAGGGATGACAGTGCGGGCAGCCGAAAATATGGCAGATACGATTGGTCTTGCCGGGAAACACCGCGGACTTGATTTGTTCACCAGAATCCAGTCCCGAAGAACACAGGGGGCATCGGCCAACAACCGGGCCCTTTTTGACGGTTTTGCCCTTTTTCCTGGCAGGCGCCACGGAGAAAATTCCATAGGCAAAAACCAGAAGAAAAATACCGACGAAAACAAGTATCAATATGTAATACGGTTCGAGATTCATACATACATAATGCACGATTTTTGCGCTTGTCGCAATCTGTAAAGTGGTTTATGATTAAATTGTGTCGGTATTATATATTGTGGCGACCCCGATAGGAAACCTGGGGGATATAACCCACCGGGCCCTTGAAACATTCAAACAGGTTGATGTTATTGCGTGCGAAGATACACGGCATACGCTGCAACTGCTGACACATTTCGGAATACGGAAACCGTTGGTATCGTGCCGGTCGCAGAATGAGAAATCTGCTGCTGCAAAGATCATTGACCTGCTCGAAAAGGGGCAGTCCGTTGCCTATGCGAGTGATGCCGGTACTCCGGCGCTCAGTGACCCCGGAGCCCTTTTGGTTCGCGAGGTGCGCGAAGCCGGTTTTACTGTTGTTCCTCTGCCGGGGGCTTCTGCTTTTGCTACATTGCTGAGTGTATCCGGATCTGTAGACAAGTGTGTTACGTTTGAGGGATTTTTATCTCCCAAACCGGGACGGCGGCGTTCCCGTGTTCGGGAGTTGATGGAAAGCGGGCCTGCGTCCGTTTTGTATGAATCGCCGTTCAGGATAGTAAAGCTTCTGGCAGATATTGCCGAAATTGATGGTGTACGGCGTGTTGTTGTTGGCCGTGAGCTGACAAAGATGCACGAGGAAATAGTTTGCGGAACCGCGCAAGAGGTTTTTGAGGACTTTTCCGGACGGAGCAAGATCTTGGGTGAATTTTCTGTGTTTATAAGCGGAAAAAACACTTAATTTTCAGACTCTACCGGCCGATAAGAGAGATGAAGGCAGGATGAATATGATGATTGATCGTTTGGGGGGAATTGATCCCCTGAAAAATGTACAGAATACTCATAAAACCCAGCGGGCAAAAGAAGCAGCCCAGCCAGATTCGATCACTGTTTCCGAAGAGGCACGTGAGCGCGCAGAGGTTTTCTATGCAATGGAAGCCGCAGGAGCAGCTCCTGATGTCCGCTCAGAACGTGTTGCCGAGGTAATGGAAAAGATAAAAGACCCCGCATATATTAACGATGCTGTTGTTAACCTGGTTGCCGACCGCATCATGGACGTGTTCGGAGTATAATTCCGGCTGGCCGGAACGTGGCCGGCCCCGGCAAGAAATGGCGGACCAGACGGTTCCGCCTTTTTTTTTGGAGTTCGTATGGCAGACTTTGTTTTCCGCATTTCTCCCAATGTTATTCTCGGACCGCATACCCTGGCCCGGCTTGCGCAGGTTGCCTCTTCCTGGGGTACAAAATACATGCTTGTTGCCGATCCGCTGCTCAAGGAATATGACGTAGTTGATAAAGCGGTCTCTTCGTTGGAGGAAAAAGGTATATCGACCATTGTTTTCGATGATATCCCGTCCGCACCAACCTCTGAAACTCTCGAGCAAGCCATTTCTCTTGCCCGCGGAGCTCATATTCACGGAGTTATTTCCCTGGGCGGCTTAAAAACGGCAGCTCTGGCAAGAGCGCTTGCCGCACTCTTCAACGAAACAAATGATATATACGATTTTTTAACGGGCGCCCAACCGTTTTCCGGTTCTCTTCCCTTTATTGAAGTTCCCTCTACCTGTCGGGATCCCTTTGTGTTTATGGACCGAACCCCGGTGGTTGATGCACGAAACCGGCAGATTCGTCTTATGAAAATTCAAAACAGTGTGTGCAAAGCGGTTGTTATAGACCCCAATTTGTACATGCACATGTCTCCGAATACGGCCGTTTCCATGATCTTTCATGCCATCGTTTTAGCCGTGGAAGGATATGTTTCAACCCGCACCAATTTCTTTTCGGAAACAATGCTTGGCAAGGCCATTGAGCTTTTGCTGCTGGCTCTGGATCCGGAGCAAAGCAAGCTTGTGGGGACGCCTTCGGAAATGCTGGTAGCACAGGGCGGCTGTATGGCCTCCATGGGCGTTGCGGTCAGTTCTCCCGGTGTCGCTACGGCTATTTCCCTCGCCTGTAATGCGCGATATAAAACATCAAGCTCCCTGGTTTGCTCGGTGCTTCTTCCCTATATAATGGAAGATGCCGCACGTGCCAAGGTTGATAAAATCGTTACAATCGGGAAAATGCTCGGTGTTTCGGGAGCCGGGCTCAATTCGAGCGAAATAGCCCGGGCTGCAATAGATGATATTCGCCGTCGTCTCGCACTTGCCGGATTACCGACCCGTCTCAAAGACCTGGGCCTGTCGATTGATCAGCTTGTCCCTGCTGCGGAAGATGCAGCTGCTCTTGATCTCATGAATTACATTCCCCGTGCAATGTCCAGCGACGAGCTTTTTGATTTGATCAAACAGGCTTATTAGGGTTAATCATGATTCCGCTGTTCAAACTCGAACGTCTTCCTGCCGGGCAGCGCAGGAGAAAGCTGGTAAAACTGCTTACGGAGTGGGAACGGCGTTTGTATGAGCTTCTTTCTTCCTTACAGGCGAGTGTCTCTTCAAAATCAGATTATTCGCACATCCATGCAGAAGATATTCTCCCCGAATCCGAGATTGCCTGGATTCTGGGCCTTGTTCGTCTTGTGCTTGAAGACGGGGCCATACAACGTGAGTCAATTACTGCAGCGGATCTGACTCTTGTTTCTATCCCGCCAGCGGCTTTTGGAACTGTTTCAGCCCCGGCAATTTTACGTTTGTGCAATCATGCCCGGCATGCCCTTGTTCATGCAACAGGCACACTTCCTGCCGACTGGGATTTTGTGCATCCGGTTACCGGGCTTCCTGGAGAACGCAAATTCAGGTCCGGAATGATGGTTTATGCAGAAGACCTTCGATCTCCGTTTAACATGGGGTCCGTTTTCAGAACAGCCGAGGCCTTTGGTGCCGAAAAAATACTGATTTCACCCGGCTGTGTTTCTCCCGATCATTCCCGTTCACAACGTTCTGCAATGGGCTGTGTGGACTATATCCCCTGGGAACGGCAGGCGTTATCCGGGTTACCTCCCGACGTACCGGTATTTGCTCTGGAAACAGGCGGCACCGACATAGACGATTTCGTATTCCCCCGCGAAGGTATTGTGATTATCGGCTCGGAGGAGCTTGGCGTAAGTCCTGACGCGCTTGACCGTGCAACATACGGCCGTGTTTCAATTCCCATGACCGGAATAAAGGCGTCTATAAATGTTGGAGTGGCTTTTGGAATTCTGATGTTTACGTGGGCAGGTTATCTGGACCGTTCGGTGTCAAAGGCCCGCTGAAAACCAGCGCAAATTTTTTGGAGATGTGTTTCCGAATCAATATTGAACTGTCTGAGCAGAACAGGATCAATCTGGTAAAAGTCAATGTCTTCTTCCTGATAATGAATCATGAGGTCTGCAAGGTTTACTGTTGCCGTAAGATCCCGGTATTCTGCCGGCGCCTGGTCAACGAGGTGATGGAAGCGTATTGCCGCGGCAAGAGCCGGCGGGAAATTCCATTTTTCCGCCAGAGCGGCGCCAATTTCGGAATGGTTAATGCCGGTCAGCAGGGTATTGAAGACCTTGTCCGGAATGTTTCGTGTTTTTTTGACTGCTTCCAGTTTTGCGAGAAGCTCGGGGTAGAGTGCGCTCAATACAATCTTTCCAAGATCATGAAGAAGTCCACATACATAGGCGTCTTCGGTTACAACCCGGTTTTTGAGGAAATTTCTGGCGAGGTTGTAGGCAAAGAATCCGGACTTGTATGAATGCTCCCAAAGATGTTTCTGTTCTTCGGTTGAAGCGCCAAGTATGTTTATTGACCCGATTGAATACAGCAGATTCTTGATGCCCCGAATACCGACCAGTTTTACCGCTTCGATAATGCTGGTGCACTTTTTTGCAAGAGAAAATGCCGCTGAATTGACAAGCTTGAGAAGGTCGGTCGTCAGGGCCACGTCGTTGCTGATGTGTGCGGCAATTTCTGAGAGCTTTGAATCCGGATCATTAAGAAGCTTTTGTATTTGCGCAATGTTTTCCGGGAATTGCGGCAAGTCCTCTATGTACGATACAACTTCCCGGGTAAGCTCGGTGATATGCTGCTGGGTGAGGGTATCTATGGGCATGGAAATGCGGGTAATCGTTTCGCCGTTTTCAACCAGTACTTCGTAGTTGTCGTCGTTTAGCCCTACTTTTTTGAGCATGAGTATCATGATGACCAGACCGAGACCCGCGCCTTCGGAATCATCCATTACCTGGGAAAATGCCTCTTCAAGACTGCCGAATTGTCTGGAACGGGCAATTTTGTCGAATACCCGTTTGAATTCTATCTTGTTCATTTCCGAATTGTTGCGAATTTCAAGAACAATGGTGTTGTGTTTGACCTGCATGATAACTTTTACATACAGACCGGCTTCCTTTTGCAGGCGGAGATAGTAGTCAATATTGGAGAGGGTATCGTCCTTGAAGGACTGCATCCCCATTTCATAGTCCCGAGTTTTGTTGATATCGAGCTTTTTTTCTGCAAAATATACCCGCTTTGTGTTTGCCTTCTTGGCGTTGGCGGTCAATTCGTTTATGCAGTAACTCAGATAATCTTTCAGGCGTTCCTGGCTCAGTTCCTGAAGAAAGAGGGAAAGGATTTCAGAAATATACAGTTCTATTTCATGAGGGAGTGTGTACGTCGTTATTGAAAGCGGTACTCCCATTCGTGTGGCTTTTTTAATTCTTTCGGAATCAACCGTAATTCTACTTTTTGAATCCATGATAATTCAGTGTATCGTAGGAAATCGATTTTTTCCAGTACAAACGTATGCTATTTCCGCAAATTGCGCATCTGGTCAACCTGGCGGGAAAGAACTTCGCGAACCTTTTTTCCGAATTCTTCCGGTGATACCGGTGCAAGAAGGGATAATCCTTCATCTACGGTGTCTATTGCCCAAATATGGAACAAGCCGTCCTCAATCGCGCTCTGGAGGCGTTCCGAGGGGAGCAGGTTCGGCAGGTTTCGTCTTGGAATAATGACGCCCTGTGTACCGGTCAGGCCAAGGATGGAACAGGTTTCAAAAAATCCCTCGATTTTCTCCGGTATTCCACCAACCGGCTGGACATCTCCCAGCTGATTGAGACTTCCCGTAACCGCTATGTCCTGTCTGAGCGGGATTTGTGCTATCGCGGAAATAAGGGCAAAGAATTCCGCACATGATGCTGAATCTCCGTCAACGGGGGAATAAGACTGCTCAAAACAAATGCTGGCGGACAGAGAGAGCGGCATGTCCTGGGCAAACTTACGGTGTAATAATCCCTGGATAATGAGATGAGCCTTGTCATATATTTCACCGGACAGACCCGATTCGCGCTCAATGTTGATAACGCCGGTGTCTCCCGGTGCGGCCTGTGCGGTAACGGCTACCGGTGTTCCGAAAGAATGGTATCCCCGGTCCAGGACCGCAAGCCCATGAACTTTGCCGATAGTGGAGCCGGAAACATCGAGAATGATTTCACGGGACTTGACCATTTCAATGTATTTTTCTTCTGAAAGCTTCTGCAAATAGCGGCGGTGCTCGATTGCTTTTGCCACCAGTTCGCCGGTAATAAGCGCGCTCATTTGTTTTCTCGCCTGATAATCGGCCTCATGAATAAGATCCGAGATAACAATGAATCTGGTGGTAAGCATGGTCCGGTACTCCGAAACCTGGGCCGCGTAGGTAAGTATTCGGGAAAGACCGGAGTCATCTACCGGCAGAAGGTTTCCTTTCTGACAGGTATCGTTGACAAACGCAATAAGACGGCTCATGTTTTCATCCGAGGCCGGCATGACTGAATCAAATTCGGCACATATCTTGAACAGCTTTTGAAAATCGGGATCTTCCTGATAGAGGATATCGTAGGAATACGCCCCGCCGATAATTATGACCTTCAGTTTCACGGGCAGCGGTTGCGGTTTGAGCAAGCTGGGAAGATGATTGCCCGACGGGGGCGTCTGAATCTCGGTTATGCCTGACTGAAGGACCCGTTTGAGATACGGCCAGGAGCCGTCTTCCATCAAAAGATCCTGCAGGCGGAGAATGAGAAAACCTCCTGCAGCACGGTGTACTGCTCCCGGACGTATACGCAGGTGTCCGTTTACAGACGAGTCTTCATTTCCGCCGGAGGGATCGATACTGCCAAACAAGTTGGCAAAGGTGGGGACTTCTTCCTGGATGATGTTGGCATTTTTTTTGGAATGTTCGCAAATCAGGTTGACTGCGTAGCGTCCAAAAAAAGAGCGTTTATGTGCAGACGATTTGAACGATTCGGCAAATAGATGCGTATTCGACAGGAGATCGTCCCGAAGCGCCTGAAGAAACTCAAGAGCCCCCGAGTTTTTTGGTTCCTTGCTGAACAGAGTCCGCAGGACCGCCAGCTCATTGTCGATTATCGGTTCGGCGGACTTGATGCGCAATTCCCGAATTCGCTTTTCGGTTTCCCGGCGCTTGTCGCGCAGGGTGGTAAAAAGATCGGACATCCGGTCAAGACAGCGGTAGTATTGTTCCCGGATACTGTTTAGCCGTTCAGCTGAAAATTTCCCGGCAGCTGCACGTTTTTGGAGCTCCTCGAGTGAAACGGGTCGTCCCCGCAGAACCGGAATGAGATCCATTGAACGGGCTTCGTCATCATGAACCTGGACAAGCGAAAAACCTTCCATGGCCATTTGCATTTCAAATTCTGATAACAGCAGGTTCTCTTCAGACTCCGATTCAGCCGTAATTTTCTTGCTTGCTGCGGCGAAGACTTCGGATTTGGCAATCTGTACCGCCTGTTTGCGAATGGATTCTATGGCAGACTTGAGCGTATCCCGAAAATAGGCACCGGTTTCCGGTGGAAAGAAAAGCGCTTTGGGTTCAAGCTGATTCCGGAAATTGCATACGTATGCGATATCTTGTAGATCATCGGGATTTGCTTTATAGTTTTTCAGCAGAGTCGTGAGTACGGTTCTCCGGCCGGTTCCCGAGGCACCCATGATGAAGATGTTGTAACCGTCGGCTCTGATGCCCAGGCCCAGCTCCATGGCACTGACGGCCCGATCCTGACCGATGATCGGTGTCCCGGTTCCGTTAATTCTGAGTCTGCGGACGGTTTCTTCCGGAATGGTAAACCGTATTTGTTGTGGTGTACATTCAAGTGTTTGCATCAACCGCTCCTTTTGTATGTACCAGTATACTGCATATCTGCCAGAGAGGGTTACATGTCTGATTTTTTTATTGGAGAACTGCTGGTTCTTGTGCTCCTCCTTCCCGTTGTTCTCAGGCCTTTTGTGCCTTCTCTGCAGATGATTCGCGGCATAGTCTTTCTTCCGGTTGTCGCACTTGTTGTTTGCGTCCTGATGATTGCCGGCTTGGGGTTCCCCGTTTCGTTCCTTCCCCTTTTTCTGGCAACCTCTTTTCTTGTTGTTAACGGTCTACCGCGAATGATACGGGCGCTTCGCGGACTTGCGACTGATTGGTATGTCCTTTCTTCCCGGGTTGTTCTGGGCCTCTTCTTTCCTTTGTTTATACTCGTTCTGTTCGGCGCCTTCTTTTTTGCACCCGAATCAGCCTATCTGGCCGACGAAACACTGGATGTTTCGGTGCGCACTATACGAATTACTGCCTCGGTGCAGGCGCGCCGTACGGTATGGACTTCCGCAGCGTCGGGGGACGCGCGCGGGACTGTTGTTTTTTTTGGCGATATATCAGCTGGCTCGGCAAGCCGTACAACGTTGGCCAGTATCCTTGCAGAAAAGGGGTATACGGTATGTGCGGATGAGTACCGCAGTTTTTATTCCTGGAAAAGCGCCTTGCTGGCTTGGCCTGTAACACGGTTGGCGGCGGCACGGTTTGGCCGTGTTTTTACAGGAAGCCCGTTGTATACCAGTGCTGATGAGGTTCGCCGGGTAGAGCGTGCCAATATCGCACGATCCATGGCGGCTCTTCCTTCCGAGCCGTCTTCCGGACCGGTGTTTGTTGTTGCAGAAGGAAGTTCGGTTATTCCGGCCGCTGAATATATCAGGGCTGCCGGAAACCGGGTTTCAGGATTTGTTTGTCTGGTTTCACCGGACGAGATTGACAACACGACCCGTGCCCTGAATGATTCGCTCTTTGAGGGGTTGTATACGGTTGTTGCGTCCGAGAAAAGCATGATCCCCCGTTTTTCCGCGTATCTTCCGGTACTGGTTCTTTCGGGAGAGGAGGGATCAATGCTCGGACTCGGTGAACTTGATGCCGATGACATTCTGGCTGCTGTTCTTCTTGGAGGGAGCCGTGATAGCGGGCGAAAGCGTGCAGAACGGCTTTCACGGCGGATAATGGACTGGTTTGACTGGAGACAGTCCGGGGAGGAAGCACTACAGCAATGACAACGAGAGAACTTGATATATGGTTTGATCAACTGCTTGAAAACGACCGCTATGATTCAGCAGATCCGTCGCAAAACGGGTTGCAGGTTGATAATGACGGAGCTGATATAAAGCGGGTAGCGTTTGCCGTTGATGCTTGCCTGGAAACCATAGAGCGTGCTGCCGCTGCGGGAGCAGGCATGCTGGTTGTTCATCATGGGCTCTTCTGGAAAGATCCGGAACGGGTTACGGGGCCACATTACCGCCGGCTGAAGGCACTGCTGCATGCAAATCTGGCGTTGTATGCGAGTCATCTCCCCCTTGATGCTCATGAGGAAGTGGGCAACAACGCGGGGCTTGCCGATCGGTTGCAGCTTGAAGACCGCATTCCGTTCGGAATGTGGCGGGGTGTGTTTATTGGTGTTCGGGGAACGTTCAGCAAACCGGTATCCATTGATGCCCTGGTTCGCTCTCTGTTTCCCGGCGACGAACAGCCTCCCTGCATTCTTCCGTTCGGCCCGGCTGAAATAAGGACTGCGGCTGTTGTATCCGGTGGAGCGGCACAGGAAATGTACCAGGCGATTGATGCGGGCTGCGACTGTTTTATTACCGGTGAGATCGGGCATGAGGAATATCATCATGCCCGTGAAAATAAAATAACCGTTATTGCCGGCGGGCATTATCGAACAGAAACAACAGGTGTTCAGCTTCTTGCTTCACGGTTGGGCCGTGAAACAGGACTTGATACTGTTTTTATAGATGTTCCGACCAATTTATAGAACAATTAAATTTGTACAACAGAAGGGGTGTATTGTATGGACAAACGGCTTCAGGAACGATTGGTGCCGCTTTCTCTTGCCGCTATAGTTATTCTGGTTGATCAGCTTACCAAACTGCTCATCACCATGACGGTACGGCCCTGGTCCGTGGGGGCCTCGTTTTTTGGCGATTTTTTCCGCATTGTGCGGGTATACAACCCGGGGATTGCCTTCAGTCTTGGCAGTACTCTGGGGGACAACGTACGCAGTGTATTGTTTGCGCTCATGCCGCTCATTATCCTGTGCATCGTTGTAATTGTATATTTTCGCAGCAATGATCTTTCCCGCTATCAACGATGGAGCGTGTCCGGAATTGTTGGTGGAGGGGTCGGGAATCTCATAGACCGTTTCTTTCGGCCGGAAGGAGTTCTGGATTTTCTGGACTTCAAATTTTACGGTCTTTTTGGCCTGGAACGATGGCCCACGTTTAACATTGCGGATTCAAGTGTCGTTATTTGCGGGCTGCTTCTGCTTGCTTCTCTGTTTCTGACGGTGAATAGGGAACGGGTGCACCACAAAAAGGAGAGTTCAGATGAACAAGAAAGTTAATACGGTTATTTTCATTGTTGCCGGAACGTTGGTTAATCTGCTTCTTGCGATTTTCTTCATCGTTCTGCTTATTGTAGCCATATACAAGATAGATTCTCTCTGGCCGGGCCGGGGAGAGGCGCTTTTCCCCTTTGCGTTTATCGCGGGAATAATTGCTGCAATGATAGTGTATCAGCGGATTTCACATTGGGTTGTTGAGCGTTTTAACCTTTCAGACAAGCTCGACCCGCTTGTTCAGTTCAAAAAACGGCGTAAAAAACGGGAAGCCGATCAATAGCCATCGGAAAGCTCGCGGTTCCGGTCGCGTTGGCACAGTTCCTGATACACCAACGCCCGGGGCTTGAGCTTTTCTTTGATTTCCTGCGAGAAGGGCATATACCGCCAGAATACACCGCGAACTTCCTTGTTCAGTTTCTGAATTCCGTCGCTTTCCTTGAGCATCCATAACAGATAATCATTAATAAAGTATTCTTTAACATCGCCTTTGAGTTTTTGTGCCTGGAACCACTGGTAGTAATTACCGGTAAGCCCTTCTTCCATCCAGTAGTATGAGGCTTTTTCTTTTGCAACTTGCCAGCGGAGATCCGCAACGGCGGTAAGGAGTGCAATTTGGAGGTTCTTGGCATACATCGGTATTGCGATTCGGCCCCTGCTGGTTACCCGGTTGTACCGGTCAAATGGTTCCCAGCAAAAACCGTAATCGCCATAGGTGGGGATGAGAATAACAAAGGGCGGTATTCTGTTCAATTGTGATTTGTATTGCCGGCAATATGCTTCGGTATCTATGCTCTCTATCCAGCGGAGCGTTTCAATAACATTTTCACGAATGCCTATTTCCCGTGTTGAGCAATGGAAGTACTCCCGGGTAAGAATGGGGAAGTGGTTTCCCTGTCTTCCACAGGTCATTTTTGCCATTTGGCGGATGGTATCAAATTCTGCGGCAACTCCGGAGGCATTTGTCTCACCGCCGCCGGAATCCTCTACTTTCTGTACCAGGGTTCTTACATCTGCATCCGCCGTATTGTAATCATCAGAAAGTTTTTGCAGTTCACGGTCCATATTCAGAAGCATTTTGAAAATTTCTGCCATTTCATTCAACGCGCGTTTTTGCGGTTCGGTATAGCAGGCTTTTACTCCGGCAAAGCCGGAAAGCGAATCATGCAAAGTAATGATATCAATATTCTTCTTGAGGGCATCTTCAACACGGCCGCGTTCTTCCGATTTTGCCCGGAGCAGGTTTTCCGCACTTTGAAGCTTGCCCTGCGCCTTGGACAATAGCTGCTGGAATCGTGCGGACTCGTCCTTTTTCTTTGATTTGACTTCATCGGTTGTTGAGGGACTGATTTTTCCGGAACCGATGGCACGAAGCCACTCGTCAATATAATATACTGCTTCCCGGGTATTGTTCTCTTCAATAATTTTACTGAACAACAACCGGTGTTCATCGGTTAGCAGGGTGGGTAAAAGCAAGCCATACCGGAGGGCATACTGTTTTTCCTTGGTTGCCTTGCCGCTTCCTGTCTTGAGCGCAATATTGGACATAAAATCCCAGTATGCCGTAATCAACTGCTGTCGGTACACACTGCGGTCTTTGGAATCCTGGCAGGTCAGATACTTGGTCAATAGCCCATGCAGGCGGTGTGCCGACTCATTTTCATTCCCAAGAACCTTTTTATAATATGCCGGATCCGAAAAAATGGTATGAGGTTTGTCCAGAAAGAATTTTTCGATTTTTACAAAAGAGTGCTCGGTCAGATCTACATCCTGGGGACCGGAAGGACCTTCTCCCATGGCTGCCGCAGACGAAGAAAACAGGGATTCTTTCTTTATTGCTGGAGTTTTCTTCTTCGGTGTTTCGGGAATATTCTCGAGGAGAGCAGCGAGTTCAGGATCAAGACCGGAATTATCCATTAGTATCCAACTTCAAGGTATTATATGGTAGCATGTTGGTTAGAATGGACTCGTGGAGGTGAGGGGAATTGAACCCCTGACCTCTTGCATGCCATGCAAGCGCTCTAGCCAACTGAGCTACACCCCCGAGGTAACGGGAGTATAGCAGGGTTATGCCCGGAAGGTCAATAGCATTGCTTTCCGGGCCCGTCTGCCGGTCTTGCGTGCCGGCTCCAATACCTCTAGTATAGCAGGTATCCGGGAAAAATCAAAAGGATTCCTGTATTGGAGATGACTAATGAAAACTGGAAAGAATCTTGGTTCGTGTATGGCAGGAATGATCTTTCTCTGTACGATGTTCCCTGTTTTTGGTGCTGAACCGCTTGTTCTTTCTGTTGATGACGCGGTGCAGCTGGCTCTGGAAAACAACAGTACGGTGCAACGCGAAAAGCTTGTTGAACGCATTGCCCGTGCGCGGGCCGATTCTTCATGGAACGAGTTTTTACCGGATATCAGTTTGACCGCTGCGTTACGGAACGTGCATGAACTGGCGGGCGTGGACAATGCTTCCCGTTCAGATTCCACCGGAACTGATGTAAGCGCGTCAGCCGGAATTCGTCTTTCCCTTCAGGCGGGGGTGGGTGAGACGTTGCATCAAACCGGGCTTGAGAAAAACCGTGCGGAAACCGTTAGAGCAGATGCCGAGGCATCTGTAATACGGACTGTAAAGAAAAGCTATTATGCAATCGCGACAGAACGACGCAGACTTGAATTATACGAGCGTAATCTCGAACTGGCGCAGCGTGAAGCAGAGTTGGTACAGAGGAACTATAATGCCGGTCTTGCCTCGGAACTTACGCTATTGCAGGCGCGATACGCAGCGGCCAGCCTCGAGCCGGATTTATTGCAGGCCCGGCAGGAATTTCAGCAAACCCTGCGGGCGTTCAATATTCTTGTGGGTATTGATCCGGAGGCAGCCGTGACTTTTACCGACACGCTGGAACATAATTTCCCGGAGGTCTGTCTCCCCGGAAACATACCGGAGCGGATTGAAGAGCGTGCGGATGTTACCCTGGCACGCATTGCCCTTGAAAACGCCATAAGCCGCCGGATGGAAGCGACACTTAACCGGTATGCGCCGAGCATCAGCCTTTCTGAAACAACATCAATCTCAAACATTCAGGATGGTTTCTCTGCGCCTGAAACCGGAACCTTTACCCTTTCGGTAGCCATCCCCCTGAATGGTTATATTCCCGGTTCGGCAACAAGAATTGATGCCAGGGAATTCGATGCTGCAGTGGAACGGGCGGAACTTGCCCTGAACGATGTTCGAACAGATGCACGGGAAGAAATACGTGTTCTTGTAGATACCCTGAATCGTCTGAATAAAAGCATAGAGCTTACACGGTTGAATGAATCGGTAGCGGTACGCGCATATGAACTCTCCCGCGAAGGGTACGAGTCCGGGCTTGTTGCGCTGACCGATCTTGATGAGGCCCGCCAGAAGAGCCTCGAAGCGCGATTCTCCGTGTTGAATGCCGTGTATCTTTACAAGGCTGCATTGATAGAACTTGCCCATGCCCTTACTATTGAAGAAAGTGAATTATGCAAATCGGGAGAGTGATCATGAAGAACGTTGAACGCAGTATCCAGTTTGTATTGTTGGCGTTGATTGCCTTCGCTTCAATTGCGCTGGCGGTTACCTTTTTTGGTGGAGAGGAACCCCCCTCCGCCGCAGGAAAAGCTCCCCGCCCTCCCGCAGGTTCTTCTGCAACACTGACTGTTGGTGCCGTACGAGCCGAATCGGCATCGCTCATTCAGACCATTCGTCTGAATGGTGATGTATCGTCGAAATCGAAAATTTCACTTTTTGCGGACACTGCCGGCAAACTGGTGTCGTATGAAGCCGGAATTGGCAGCGAGGTTCGCCGTGGTGGTGTTGTTGCCCGGGTTGACCCTTCCCGTCCCGGAGCGCCTTATGCGGTGAGCCCGGTTCGTTCCACCATCAACGGGACCGTGATCGACCTGCCCTATACTGTTGGCGAGACTGTTTCCACCTCATCGCCGGTTGCGGTAGTTGGGGCGCTGAACGATCTTCAGATAATTACCCATGTGCCTGAAAAATACATATCGATTCTCCGCACCGGTCTTTCCGCCGAGGTCTCGCTCGTGTCATGGCCCGGCGAAGTGTTTCCTGCCGTTGTTACCATGGTGAGTCCGGTTGTGGACACTGCCTCACGTACGGTTGAGATTCGTCTCGATGTTACCGATGCGGCGGGGCGGCTTCGCCACGGAATGTTCGCGGTAATCGTTCTGGTAACCCGCGAAGTGCACGACACCATCGTTGTTCCCAAAACTGCCGTTCGTACCTATAACCAGCAAAATGTGGTCTATGTGATTGATGATGAAGGAATTGCCCGGCGTACCGTGGTGGAAACCGGATTTTCGAATGATACGGAAATACAACTGGTGTCGGGCATTTCGTTCGGAGAACTGATTGTTGCTTCCGGAGCTGTTTCTGATGGAAGCCCGGTTCGTATAGCCGGCGGAGAACGCCGCGAATGAAAATATCCGAACTTTCCGTCCGCCAGCCGGTTACCATTTCCATGCTCTATGTTCTCGTCTGTGTAATCGCCATGATTTTTGTTCCCCGGCTCGGTGTTGCCCTGTATCCGTCAGTTGATCAGCCGGTATTTACGGTAGGAACATTCTGGACTGATGTAGGACCGGAAGAGGTGGAACAGAATGTGACCCGGGTGCTTGAATCGCGGCTGAGTGTAATTTCCGGCCTCAAGGAAATGTCGTCTACTTCGGCGTTGGGACGGAGCTTTATCCGCCTGACATTCGGGTATGATGTTGATCTCGACGAAGCCTCGAACGACATAAAGGAAGTGCTGACCAACGCGGCGCGTTCCCTGCCTGATGATTGCGATACGCCACTTCTATGGCATTACGACGCGAATGCCCGACCCATAATGAGGCTGACGGTTTCCGGAGACATGGCCGTGACCGAGCTCCGTGTTATTGCGGAAGACACTGTCGCGCCGCTTCTTGAACGAATTGAGGGCGTTGCAACGGCGGATGTTTCCGGTGGGGCCGAACGCATTGTACGCGTAGATGTAAACGAGAACCGTTTACGTGCGTATGGTCTGACTCTTTCCGGAATCGCATCTGCCCTGTCTGCAAGAAACCTCCGTGCTTCGGGAGGCAGCCTTCTTGATCATGGTAATGACTACGAGATTTACCTGAATGAAACGTTTACGAGTCTTGAGGATATTCGTCATACCGTGGTTTCATCGGTATCGGTTCCTGCAACCGGCGCCAATGTAACGCGTTCCCACGTGGTGCGTCTCGAGGATGTTGCCGAGGTCTACGAAATGAACGATTACACCGGAAGCCGTGTCTATATTGACGGCGTGCCGGGCTTGTATATCTCTGTGTCCAACGAGACTGACTCGAACAGCACGACAGTGGCTCGTTCGGTTCGTGAGGGTATTTCGGAAATAAACGCGCTGCTCCCGCGCGGAGTGAGTCTTTCCATCCTGAGCGATGATACCACCATGATATCCGCCACCATGGGCGAAGTATACAACTCGGCTTTTCAGGGCGGTTTTCTTGCCATGCTCATCATTCTGCTTTTCCTGCGGAGCATGAAGGGCACGATCATCATCGGGTTATCCATGCCCATCTCCATACTGGTTACCCTGCTCGGCATGTCGCTCATGGGATTGACCCTCAACATAATGACCATGACCGGTCTCATTCTGGGAATCGGTATGATAGTCGATTCGTCCATTGTCGTACTTGATAATATTCACCGGTATCGCGAACAAGGAGAGAATGCCGCCGTAGCGTCAATACACGGAAGCGGACAGGTGGTCATGGCCATCACCGCATCTACCATGACGACTCTCTGCGTGTTTTTGCCCGTGCTCATTTACAAGGCCGATCTTGAGATGCTTGGCCAGATGTTCGGTGATCTTGTGGTTACCGTGGTTCTTTCACTTTCCGTTTCGCTTTTTGTTGCCATGACACTGGTTCCAGCTTTGAGCGGAAGTATCCTCAAGCTGCATACCCGCCGACAAAAACCACTCAAAGCGGGTTTTGTTCAGAAAGCTGATCGCGCTATTGAGGGTGCGCTATCACATCTTGAAGATAACTATGCAAAAGCGGTTGCCTTTGTTCTTCATAACCGCCTCCTCGTCATGACCCTGGTGGTGCTGGTCGTGACACTATCCCTTATAAAGTTTGCTTCTCTCGGCATGAGCTTTGCGCCCGAGTCTTCAAGCGACGACATGGTTACCATTACCATGACGCTCCCGGTGGGAACCAACCGTGAGGTTACCGAAGAAACCCTTTTTTCTGTGCAGGATATCGTGAAAGAGCGTGTGGACGGGTATTCCAGTCTGATTTTGACTGTTGGACGCGAAAACCGGGGCAATCTGCTCATCAACCTGCCGCCGTTGGACAAACAGGTGTTGACGCCGGTGAAAATCCGCGAGCTTGTTGAAAAAGAGCTCGCATCCATTGCGGACGCGGTCTTTACCTATTCTTCCGGCCGCCGGTTTCGCCCATCGTCCCCTGTCGACATACGATTGTCGTCGGAAGACACTTCCTCGGTTGAAACGGTTGCCGCCGATATCGTACGCATCCTTGAAGAACATGTTCCCGAAGTTGTCGACGTGGAAACGGATTTTGAGTCCGGACGTCCGCAGTACACCATGGTCATTGACCGGGACCGGGCGTCTGCGCTCGGAGTGTCCGTTTCCGCGGTGTCTTCCGAAATACGCGCCGCGCTCAACGGGCTGCGGGCCACAAGCTGGCAGCAGGGAAACGATGATATAGATGTCATGGTTCACCTGCCCGATTCCGATGTAGCCTCCCTTTCCGATCTGGGACGACTTGTGGTGAATGGAAAAAACGGAAGTGTCATGCTCGACAACCTCGTTACTTTCCGACGTTCTGTCGCGCCTGTTACCATTACCCGGGAAGAGGGCATGCGGATAAACCATGTAACGGCAAATCTTCGTACCGGACTCGCTGCGACACAGGTACAGCCCCTTGTTGAAAAAGCGGTCGCACAGCATCTGGTGCTGCCCGAATCGGTTACGTTGTCCTATGCCGGAGAAGCACAGGATCTGGGAGATTCCGGGTCAACCATGATTCTGGTGGTGGTTATTGCGATCTTTCTTGTGTTTATTGTCATGGCCGCCCAGTTTGAATCGCTCGTGGATCCGTTTATCATTTTCATGTCGATTCCGCTTCTGTCAGTTGGTGTTGTATGGATGTACGCACTCAGTGGTCAGCCGTTTTCCCTTTTCTCGGCAGTAGGTGTTGTGGCGCTTGTGGGAATTGTGGTAAACAATGGTATTGTGCTGGTGGACTACACCAACGAACTGGTGAAAAAGAAAACGGCGGTGTTTGATGCCTGTGTGCTGGCCGCGAAAAACCGTCTGCGCCCCATTCTTATGACAACGCTTACTACGGTTATTGCCATGGTTCCCATGGCATTCTTTCCGGGAGATGGTGGCGAAATGATGCAGCCGATCGGTATAACCATGGTGGGAGGACTTTTGTCCGGAGCGATTATGACACTTTTTGTGACGCCCATCATGTATAGCCTGTTTAACAAACGAAAAGAAAAACGGTTCGATGATCCGGAGTCTCTCCAGAACATGCTTGCGGAATTCGACCGGTAGAGGAGAAATAATGAAAGCAACAGAGAAATGTCCCTGCGGAACAGGAAACAAGTTCGGCGAATGCTGCGGACCGATAATTTCGGTAAAGCAACAGGCGAAAACCGCAGAGACCCTCATGCGTGCACGCTATTCAGCGTATGTTACCGGTGCCATCGATTTTATTGCGGCAAGTTGCAAGCGCGGAGAAGAAGGTAACGATATCGATCTTGATGAAACGCGCCGCTGGAGCAAAGAGTCTGAATGGCACGGACTCACCATTCACTCGGTAAGCGAAGGCGGAGAAAACGATACTGATGGTGTTGTAGAGTTTTCCGCACATTATTCACGAGGGGGTTTGCGTGACGAGCATCGGGAACGTGCGGTATTCAAGAAGATGGACGGCACCTGGCTTTATACGGAAGGATCCCTTGCTGCAACCACGATCGTACGGGACGCGCCCAAAACAGGCCGCAACGACCCGTGCCCCTGCGGTAGCGGAAAGAAATACAAGAAATGCTGCGGGAGATAGCATATATATTTCTTTGTTTGACTCTTTGGTTATACAGGGGTAGAATAACTTCGTGCTATAAAAAGGTGTTGTAATGAAGAAATCAATTATAATGGTTGTGCTTGTGGCAAGTTTGTTTTCATGTGGTAATGGTGATGTGAAATTTCATGAAGAAATGAACAATGTTCTCAATTCTGTTACGGAACCGACCGAGCTGGCCAATGCTTTGTTGCAGCTGGAACAGAAATACCCGGATCGACCAGAGCCCAAAGCACAGTTGGGTATTGTACAGATTATGAAACAAGAAATTGAATCTGCGCAGATTATGTTGAAAAATGCAGAGTCGCTAATTACCAAAAAAACATCCAAAGAAACAAAATATCTGATATATGCCGGTCTTGCAGACGTTTATGAGCGACTTGGGAATGTCTCAGAATCTAAAGAAAAAGCCGTACAGGCATTGGATCTGGAGATAGAGGATTCTCTGGGGGTAGCCCTTAATCTTTCTCGTGCACAGGTATCTCTGGGTGAAAAAGAAGACGCTCTTTCCAGATATCAGTCTGTATTGGGAACGCATCAGAATTTTTTGACAGAGAAGGACTACTCAAACATCATTGTGTTATTGACAGACAAGAAGAGCTTTGCCGAGGCAATAAATGTCTATTTGACTAAAATTGAAAAGCTTGGTTATTCCGAGGGAGACGGACTTGGACTATCATCTTTATATGAGAAAGATAGTCGCTATATTAAAAGCCTTATTTCTGCTTCCTACGAATTATGGAGAATGCTCCATGAAGAGAAAATGACCAAAGAGGAATGCAGTCGCCGACTTTTAGATGTTTCAAATCAAATGAAGCCAGTATTGAGCGGTATTGATAGCGATGATTTTTCTGCAATTATAAAAGCTCAAATGGCAATTATTGAAGGATCTTGGAGTGAAGCGCTGGAGATCTATATTGACCTTGATTTATTTCAGGGTGACTGGTTTGAACAATTTTTCTATCACTTGGCAAATTTGATGAAAGAAGAGAAACCGGACATTGAATCAATCAAGAACTATGTTGTTCTGGAACCTGCTTTTAGGCGATCACAGAATTACTACTACTATTTGTGGAATATTTTGAAAAAAGGCGATGGGAAATATACGTTTAGCACTATCAGGAATGTTCTGGATAAAGTTGTTCTATTTGGTATTAATACACGGCTAGCGCACAAAACACAATCCGAGATAAGTCGACTTGTCGGTTTGTCCGAGAAGGATAGCTCATATCTTTTCCCTCCACAGTATGTGAACTCAGTATTAACAAGTTATTTGATGATTCGTGATAGCAACATTGTAGAACCGGTCAAAGAGCTGTTATCTCTCCCAAACAATCCTTATACCGATGATTGTATCAGGGTTATTGCACAGTATCGCAACGATTCCGCTCTTGCCAACGCTTTTTTTATGGATGAAGGAGAGAGAAATAATTTATACAAGCAGAGGATAGTCGATTTATTTAGCAGGCTGCTGACAAACTCTTAAACCTTTTCATTTTTTCATCTTTCAGCTAA